>DAIQMS010000009.1:0-40900 GCA_036788815.1 Bacillota bacterium | reverse complement strand
GCGCCTCGTTCGCAACGAGGAGGTCGCGGGTCCGATCCCCGTTGGCTCCACCAAAACGAATGTATCCGAGCCTCGAAAAAGGCTCGGATTTTTGTTTGCACGCCAAGAAAAATGGTCTTGAGTCTCGCTGGGTCTCAAAAATAAGGGGAAACGGATAACGCGACTTCGCTTTACTTATTGGAAGAGGAAGAAAAGGATCCGCTTTGAGCGTAGCCGACGATTTGCAGAACGTAATAAATAAGCTCAAGCAAAGAAATGATCATATCGTTGACGTATTCGATGTTGTATAAGTGGAAGAGTTTGGTGCACATCTCTTGCTCTTCAGGGTGGCCAATTGATCTTTTTTCATGATCTCAAGAGCGCGGCCTTGCGCTTTCTTTTCCGTCTTGAGAACGAGAAGGGACATGACAAAACTCAGGATATAGAAAAGCGAGGCCAAGGAAAGGAACACAATGGTCACGGTACCATCGGTCTTGAAGATTAGATAATCCAGAAGCACGCCCACTAAGATCATGGGGACGAAGGCCAACGGGCCGAAATAGATCAATGGCGTGAGGCGAATCCGGGTCTTCATGTCCTTATCGCCTTCTTTGTCCAAAACGGCAAGGGAGGATTTTTGGCAGGCCATGGCAAGAGATGACACGGAGGTCTTCTTCCAGGTTAGGCGCCGTAAGCGGACTTTCTTGAAGTAGTGGGAATAGCTATTTTCGAAAAGGATGGATCCCGTGGCTTTGACCGCGATGTTGTTCAATCCCTCTTTATCGAGGAGCTCGCGGGCAATCTGCTCGCCCGTCTTATTGAGGCTATTTTGCTTTTTGTTGTAGACGTGATAGCGGATGGCCAAACTGATTTCGACTATGAGGGCAAAGATCGAGACAACCACAAGGAGCGCAACGACGATGGCCATCGCAAGAACGATGCCATCTGATACCTTATCGAGGCGGCCATCGGCGTTTTGACGAATCCAATTCAAAAATTGGTCCATAAGAAGTCCTTTCTTTTAAATATGGATTATGCGATTGGTCTTATTATATTCAAAGCCGACAAAATTGTCGATTTTGTTCGGAGGTCAGTCCATTCATTCTTTGATGATTCGGCCAACCCGACTCCTTTTATTGAAGAAAAGGAGCGGGCGGGCTAGACTTGAACACAAAGCGAGAGGAGTCGATGTTTTTATGAAAAATAACGCGCCGCAGAAAAAGATCATTCTGACCGGGGATCGCCCGACCGGAAAACTTCATATTGGCCACTATGTTGGCTCCTTGAGACGCCGGGTCGAACTTCAGAACTCGGGCGCTTTTGATGAGATTTATATCATGATTGCCGATACCCAGGCTTTAACCGATAACTTTGGCGTGCCTCAGAAAGTCCGCGATAACATTATCGAAGTCGCTCTCGATTATTTGGCGGCGGGCATCGATCCTTCGAAGTCGACGATCTTCGTCCAATCGCAAGTCCCAGAGCTTTTTGAACTCACCTCGTATTATCTTGATTTGGTCACTCTTTCCCGTTTGGAGCGCAATCCGACGGTCAAAAGCGAGATTGCGATGCGGCAATTCGGCGAATCGATTCCGGCCGGCTTCCTTTGCTATCCGGTCTCTCAGGCTGCCGACATCACGGCCTTTGACGCGACGGTCGTCCCCGTTGGCGAAGATCAGGAGCCGATGATCGAGCAGGCCAACGAAATCGTCCAAAAGTTCAATTCGCTTTATGGCGAGACTTTGGTTCCGTGCAAGATCATGGAACCGGATCAAGCTGCCTGCAAACGCTTGCCAGGAACCGATGGCAAAGCCAAGATGTCGAAGTCTTTGGGCAATTGCATCTACCTGAGCGATGATGCGAAGATCGTCTCGAAGAAAGTCATGACGATGTTCACCGATCCGACCCACCTCAAAGTGGAGGATCCGGGCCATACCGATAACAATCCGGTCTTCATTTATCTTGATGCCTTTGCCAAGGATGAGCACTTCGCGAAGTATCTGCCCCAATATCAAAATCTCGATGCCTTGAAGGCCGCTTATCAAAAAGGCGGATTGGGCGACGTGATTGTCAAACGCTTCTTGGCGGACGTCCTCAACGACATCCTTGAGCCGATGCGGGCTCGCCGCAAAGCCTACGAGGCGGACATTCCTGGCGTTTACAAGATTCTCCAAGAGGGATCGATTCGGGCCGAGAAGAAGGCCGCGGAGACCCTGTCTCGCGTCCGTCGGGCTCTCGGCATCAACTATTTCACGGATCAGAAGCTGATTGAGAAACAGTCGAAGACGTTTAAGAAGCAGTTGGCCGATGAGGCTGCCTTAGAAGCCTATTTGGCGAAACAGAAAAAGAACTGAAGTTCTATCCCAATAAAGGGAACTATTGAGTCATTCGTGGGGGTTTTGCAAAGGAAATGAACGAATTTCCTTCCTTTGTGATTTCACCTGTGGCTATAATAAAAGCACAAGTTCTGATACTTAACAAAGCATTTAGCCATACGCCCTGAGTAGAAACCAGGGCGTTATTTATTTGCGGGCAAGGTATTTTGAGCGGAGGTAGTCGGCGACGATCGGGGCGATCGAGAGGATTTGAGCCCTCTCTTGGTTCGATTCAATCGTGTTGGCAATATAAACTTTCTTGATGCCAGACTCTTTGATGAGTTCGCCAGCCCGGCCCGAGAAGATGCCATGGGTCGCAGCGACCCAAACTTCTTTGGCCCCATTGGCTAAAAGATACTTGGCCACCTCGGAGAGGGTGCCGGCGGTATCGATGATGTCATCGATGATGAGGCAGAACTTGCCTTTGAAATCGCCCTCGACGCCTTCGATCACGGCCTTATTCGGCTGAGGCCTATTCTTCTTGGCGTAGGCAAAGCAAGAGCCTTCGAAGGCCGAAGCGAATTCCTGAGCGCGGCCGAGTCCGCCATGATCGGGCGAAACGACGCAGACGTTATTCGGAAGAATTTTGGCGGCTTCGAGATCTTGACGGAACTGCTGGGCGAAAAGCGAAGCAGCGGTGAGATTGACGTGAGCCTCAGGGAATTGAGCCAAAAGCTTGAGCGAATGGAAATCCATGACGACGATTTCGTCGACTCCGGCGGTTTGGAGCATCTTGGCAACCAAGAGCCCGCTGATCGGATCGCCTTCTTCGATGATGCGGTCTTGCCGCGCGTAGCCAAAATAAGGCATCACGGCCGTGATCGAAGCGGCGTGATCGTTTTTGAGGGCATCGACGAAGACCATGAGGTCAAAAAGCCGGGCGCTGACCGGATTGAAGGTCGAATGGATGATGATGCAATCGCGGCCCGTGACCGAGATCAAAGGTTTGGCAAAAGTTTCGCCATCGGCAAAATGCGTGACTTTATCGGGTGAAAGCGGAAGGTTGAGCAAAAGGGAAACCTCATGAGAAACGCTCGGATTCGCCCCGAGTGTGAAAAGGAGAGGTTCCTGATGTTCGCTGGACATATTTTTCTCCACTAAAGTAGTATAAATATCCCCCGCCCCTTTTTCCATTCTAAGCGCTTTCTTTTTGGAAAATTCTCACCTTTGGTTGTCCTTCCTTCCCTAACCTCTTTATAATTAAAAGTTATCTTGGAGGCCGTTCCATGAAAGAGATGGTAATGACAGAGGCAGAAATCATTTCTGCTTGCCGCACGTTGGGCCGAAAGTTAACCGCCGATTTAAAAGGAGACGAGAAACTCCCGCTTTTCGTTTGCGTGATGAAAGGCGCGATGCCCTTCATGGTCGACTTATTGAAATACGTGGACATCCCCGTGATCGAGGATTACGTCCAGCTGGAAAGCTATAGCGGAACCCAAACCACGGGCCAGGTCCGTCTGCTCAAGGATTTGGCGACGCCGATCGATGGCCGAAGCGTCGTGATCGTCGAGGATGTGGTGGACACCGGTCTCTCGATGGCCTTCCTTACCAAACACATTCGCTCGATCGGGAAACCCAAGCGGGTTCTCGTCTGCGCGTTATTCGACAAAAAAATCGCCCGTCAGGTCGAGGTTGATGTCGACTATGCCGGGCGAGTGCTCACCGAGAATAAGTTCTTGCTGGGCTATGGCCTTGATTACAAAGGCCTTAAGCGCAACGTCCCTTACGTCTATATTCCCACTTCCGAAGAAGTGAAGGAATTGGACGAGCTTCTCGAAAAAGATAAGACTATTTGACCGTTCCGCCGACCGTTCCGAAGATTCGATCGCCTGCATCCCCGAGACCCGGGCAGATGTAGGCGTTTTTGTTTAAGCAGCGGTCTAAGGCGCCGAAGTAGAGCGGGATATCCGGATTCTCTTTGCAGAAGGCTTCCACGCCTTCCGGGGCGGCGATGATGCAAACGAAGGTGATGTTCTTCGCGCCGTGCTCCTTGAGAATCTTGACGGCATCAATGCCGCTTCCGCCGGTGGCGAGCATCGGATCGAGGAGGTAGACATTCATTTCGGAGAGGCCCGCCGGAAGCTTGCAATAGTATTCGACCGGTTGGTGGGTCACTTCGTTGCGATAGAGGCCGATGTGGCCGCAATGGGCGGTCGGTAAGAGGGAGAGGAAGCCATCGACCATCCCCATGCCCGCCCGAAGAATCGGGACAAAGCAGATCTTCTTGCCGCTCACGGTCGGCTGAACGGTTTTTTCAATCGGGGTTTCGAGCTCAAGCGGCTCGGTCGGCAGGTTCTTGAGAACCTCGTAGCCTTCGAGCATGGCGATCTCTTTGACCAAGGGACGGAACACGCTGGTGGGGGTGTTTTTATCACGAAGCAAAGTGATCTTGTGCTTGAGCAAAGGATGATCAAGCAAAACGGCATTCTTATATTGGGATAGGTCCATGGACTTTTCTCCTCTTTTCTAGTTTTTCATTTTAACGTATTGCGGATAGAAGGTTCATTCTTTTTTCTTTAAATCGCTTTCATCGTTCCTCCCGGAAATAGGAGACGCCTAAGGAAGCTGGCGGTTGATTCTCCTTTTTGTGCCGAGCGCTGTTGATGACAAGAATCACGATGGTGACGATGTAAGGCAGCATCTTGAGCAACTCGGATAAGCCCGTGAAGGAGGTGAAGTTCACCAAGGAAGGCAGATAGTTATAAGCCCAGAAGAGGATGCCAAAGAGGATCGACCCCCAAATCAAACGGATCGGGTGCCAGGAAGCGAAGATGACAAGGGCGACCGCCAGCCAGCCGACCGCTTCGATGTTGTTGTTGGTGCTCCAGGTGCCGTTGCCGAATTGCAGGACGTAAATCATGCCCGCCAAGCCCGAGATGCCGCATCCAATCGCGGTCGATACGTATTTATAGAGGGCGACATTGAGCCCAGCCGCATCGGCGGTCGAAGGGGATTCACCGACGGAGCGGAGCGAAAGGCCGCTCCGGGTCTTTCTCAGATAAAGATCCATCAAAATCGCCAGGATGATCGCGACGTAGACCATGAAGCCATAGCCAAAGAGCAGCGGTCCGATGAAGGTGACGGAGCTGATTCCGGGGATCACCCAGTTGAAGACAGAACCGCTCACGGCCGCCTTCGAGGAGCTTTGAATCCCGACGGCGAAGGAAAGGAATTTGGCAAAGCCAACGCAGAAGGTGGTCAGCAAAAGGCCCATGACGTTCTGATTGCATTGGAAGCTCACACACATCAAGGCATAGAGGAATCCGAAGAAGCTTCCGATCGCGAAAGCCACGGTCAAACTAATCAGGATAATCACAAAAGGATTGGGATTTGCTGTGGAATTTTCATAAGTGAAGGTAGCGAAATAGGAAAGGAAGCCGCTGATGTACATGATGCCGGGGACGCCCAAGTTGAGGTGGCCGCCTTTTTCGGTCAGGGTCTCGCCCAAGGCACCCATCATGATGATCGAGCCATAGATGACGGAGCAAACCATCCACGCGATGAAACTACTCATGTTTGGCCTCCTTGGCGGCGGATTCCGCTGGTGCTGCCGGCGCTGCTGGTGTTGCCGCTAGTTCCTCTTTCACTTTTCCGCGGAAGTGGAGCTTGTAGCGGACAAAGAATTCCGACAGCATGATGCTGAGGATCAAGACGAAGACGAGAATCTCGCAGGAATAATCGTTGAGGGCAGGGGCGTAGGCCACGTTCGCGAGGTTGATGGCGCCCCGGTTGAGGAAGACGATGAGGCCTGCATAAGGGATCATCATGAGCGGATTGAAGTAGGCGAGCCAAGCGACGATGATCGCGGTGAAGCCATAGCCGCCCGAGGTATCGGTGGCCACCTTATGGTCAATGCCGGCGACGTAGATGAAACCGATGAGTCCGCAGAGGGCGCCGGAAAGGATCATCGTGAGGATGATGCTCCGAGAGACTTTGATGCCGGTGTAACGGGCGGTATTGAGGCTCTCGCCGATGACTTGAAGCTCATAGCCGCGTTTGGTGTAGCGGAGGAAGACCCACATCGCGATGGTCATGATTCCGATGATGATGAGGGGGAGATAGACATCCGCGCCCAAGGTCGGAAGCCAGCCGACGTGGCTCTTGCTATTGATGATCGACATCGAGGAGTTCGCGCCTTTCCAGTTGATGGTGGCGAAACTCACGAGTTGAATCGCGATGTAGTTCATCATCAAGGTGAAAAGAGTCTCGTTCGTGTTCCATTTGGCTTTGAAAATCGCCGGGATGAATCCCCAAAGACCGCCGAAAGCGAGGGCGGTGATCAAACTGAGGAAAATCACGAGACCGCTCGGGAGATTTGGGCAATAGATCATGACGATCGCCGTTCCTAAAGCCCCCATGAGAATCTGGCCTTGGGCCCCGACGTTCCAGAAGCGCATCTGATAAGCGGGTGCCAAAGCGACGGCAATCCCAAGAAGTAAGACCATCTCTTCGAGGCTCTGACGGAATTTGTATTTGTTTTGGAAGGAACCTTGGAAGAGGATTCCAACGGCCGGGAAAGGATCTTTTTGGCCGATGATCGCCAACAGGATGATGCAGAGGATGATCGCGCTGCCGATGCAGATGCTCTTGACGAGAATCTGTCTTGGCTTCGAAAGATCATCTCTCCGGACGGTCCGGATCAGCGGTTCTCCGTTTGCGTTACGCAACAGCATGGTGAGCCTCCTCTCCGCCCATTAAGGCGCCAACTTCTTTTTTCGTCGTCTTGCGCGCTTCGACGAGTCCCGTGACTTTGCCATTTGAGAGCACGAGGATTCGATCGGCGAGTTCGAGGAGGACGTCGAGGTCTTCTCCGACGTAAATCACCGACAAACCTGCCTTCTTTTGGTCGTTGAGGATGTTATAAATGGTATAGGACGTGTTGATATCGAGCCCCCGAACCGCATAAGCCGTCATGAGGACGCGGGGTGAAGAAGCAATCTCGCGGCCGACCAAGACTTTTTGGACGTTGCCGCCCGAGAGTTTGCGGACCGGCGTCTTGATGGAAGGCGTCGAGATTTGGAGTTTGTCGCGAATTGATTTGGCGAGGGCGCTCGGCTCCTGATAAGAGAGGAAGGGCGTTTTGCCATGCTCATAGGAGCGGAGCATCATGTTGTTGACCATATCCATATCGCCGACGAGGCCCATGCCCAAACGATCTTCAGGAACGAAGGCGAGGGCGATGCCCAAGGCTTTGATCTCTTTGACGCTTTTGCCGACGAGTTCGGCTTGATCGGGAAGCGGCGCGGGTTTTTTGAAACGAGTAGGGGCTTCGACCACCGGTTTTGTTTTGTCGTAATGGTAGATGATCGAAGAACCCTTTTCGGCCCTTTGAAGTCCGGCGATTGCTTCCAAAAGCGCTTTTTGGCCGCTGCCAGAAACGCCGGCGATGCCGAGGATCTCTCCGCTTCGGGCCTCAAAGGAGACGTCATCGAGCGTCTTGGCGCCATAGCCATCAAGGGTGGTGAGATGTTTGATTTCGAGAACGGTTTGCGGATGAATCGGGGCGGACCGGGCGATATTGAGCTCAATGTGCTCGCCCACCATCGCGTCGGTGAGGATGCTTTCGGTGGCGTCCTTGGTTTCAAGCTCCTGAACGAGCTTGCCATTCCGGAGGACGGCGACGTGGTCGGAAAGCGAAAGGACCTCGGACAATTTATGAGTGATGATGATCACGCTTTTGCCCTCGTCCCTCATTTTCCGAAGGACCGAGAAAAGGACATCGGTTTCTTGGGGGGTCAATACCGCGGTCGGCTCATCGAGGATCAGAGTGGTCATTCCCCGATAAAGGAGTTTGACGATTTCGACCTTTTGTTTTTCGGAGACGGACATGTCATAGACTTTCTTGTTGAGATCGATTTGGAAGCCATAAGAAGCGCAAAGAGCGGCGATTTTATCATTGATTTCTTTGCTATTGAGCCATTCTTTGCCTTTGAGGCCGAGTTCGATATTCTCGCCCGCCGTGAAGACGTCGATCAGTTTGAAATGCTGATGGATCATGCCGATCCCGAAATCGAATGCGACCTTGGGCGAGGTGATTTTGACTTCTTTCCCATCGACAAAAATCTGCCCTTCATCGGGGTAGTAGATGCCAGAAAGCATATTCATGAGGGTGGTCTTGCCTGAGCCATTCTCGCCCAGTAACGCGAGGATTTCTCCGGGTTTGATTTCAAGGGAAATCGCGTCGTTTGCCACGACTTTGCCGAAGCGTTTCGTCAGATTTTTGAGGCGGATCTGTTTTCCCATGTCTCTCCTTGAAAAGCGAAAGGGAAGAAGGGGTGATTAGCCCCTCCTTCCGTGAAAAGCGAATTAGGCAAGCCAGCTGATGCCGTCGATCTTCAGATCAAAGTACGGCGCGGCACGATAGGTCGATTCGGAGAAATAAGAAATGGTTCCCGAAGTCTTAATGGCCTCGACGCTTTCGCCCTGGTAGACGACTTTCGGAGTCGAGCCCGAATAATCGTAGTGAGAGAGATCGACGGTGTGGCTTGTGACTTTGGCGTTACTGACCGTGAAGTTCGAAGTATCGAAGACTTGGAGCGTGCCAGCTTTGATCTTAGCGACCGCAGCATCAACCGCGGCTTGGGTGCCATCGGCGACCGAGGCGGAATTCAAGGTCGAGATTGAAACGGCGTCGGCTTCATAGCCCTTGCACCAATCATCGGTGATGGTTTCGTTATTGAGGAAGGCTTTGAAGAGATACTCGTAATAGACTTCCCAGTTATTGATGGCGGAAGTGAGAGCGGCATGCGGAGCGACGGTGGTCATATCGATATTGAAGCCGACCGAGTAGCAAACATATTTCTTATCGCCGGTGCGGGTCGTGCCCAAGAGGGACTCGACTTTGGCCGGAGCGCCAGTCGAATCGGCGTGCTGGCCGATGATGACGCAGCCATCTTTGACCAAGGCATCCGCGGCGCTTCCTTCGGCGTCGATATCGAACCACGAATTGGTGAATTTGACTTCCATCGCGACATCGGAGACGACCGATTTGATGCCGAGATAGAACGAAGTATAGCCCGAGATGACCTCGGCATATTGATAAGCGCCGACATAGCCGACCTTCCACTTGCCATTCGCATCTTTGTTGAAGGTGGTATCAAGCGCATTGCTATCAATTAACGCTTTGAGCTTCATTCCGGCGACGATGCCCGAGACATAACGAGCCTGGTAAATGGAGACGAAAGCATTTTTGAAATTGGTTTTGCCCGAGATTTTCGCATAATCGCCAGTCATTGCGACGAACTTGGCTTCCGGATAAGAAGCGGCGGCATCGCACATATAATCCTGATGGCCGTAGCTGTTGGAAACGACGAGTCCGCAATCGGAAGCGACCAAATCGTCAATCGCGGTCTTGCAGCCCGAATCCTCGGCGATTTTTTTCTTCCAGACCAGACGATTGCTCACGCCAAGCTTGCTAGCGGCAGCGTTGATGCCGTCCATATGAGCCTTGGTGTAGCCTTCGGTTTCATCACCGACTTCAACTAAGCCGATCTTGCCGGTGTTCGCATACGTTGGGGTTGCGGACGAGGCGCCGGTCGAGGTGTTCGTAGAAGTGGTGGTGCCGCTGCAGCCAGCCAGCAAAGAAGCGCCGGTGGCGGCGATGAGGGAGACGAGTGCGACTCTGATTTGGTTTTTCATGCCTATGATCCTTTTCTCGCATCTTCACCCTATGAAAATGGAAAACGATCTCTTCAAAGGCAAAAAAACCTTAAAAGTTCTTTTGGTTTGATTCGTAGTGCCTGGATTATGGTCCTGGCGTAGAGACGGTCCCACCGATTAGGGAGAATATACGAATGCCAAATTTTTGGCACTTCCATTATCGCAACCTTTTTGGGGATTAGGAAACAATTCGGGGTGTTTTTATGAATGAAAGCGCTACCCTACACCCGCTTATTTATATACTTTATAAATAACCGGAAACCCGGTCTCGCTTTTGGAAGAGGCCTCGGTAAAATAAAGGAATTCTTTTTCGAATAAACTTTGGCGAGGTAACCCATGAAAGAACTCGAAGAACGGATCCAATCCGATGGCGTCATCATCGATAACGAGATTTTGAAGGTGGATTCCTTCATCAATCACCAAATCGATATCGCTCTCCTTCGCCGGATCTGCGCTTATTTGGTTGAGCCGTTTCACGATACCGAAAAGATCGTGACCATCGAGACGAGCGGCATCGCTTTCGCGGTGTCCTCGGCGGAACTCTTAGGGGATATTCCGGTCGTCTTCGCCAAAAAGAGCAAATCGAAGATCGTCGATACCACGAATGTTTATACCGCGAACGTCAAATCGTTTACGCGGGGGATCGTTTCTCCGATTACGATTGATAAACGCTTCCTTAAGAAAGGCGAAAAAGTTTTGATCGTCGATGATTTCATGGCCGAAGGAAACGCCTCGCTCGGCCTCGTCGAGCTTTGCCAGCAAGCCGGAGCCCAAGTCATGGGCGTTTGCGTGGCGGTCGAGAAGAGCTTCCAGGGCGGGCATGGCAAGCTGAACGCGATGGGGATTCCAGTCCGGAGCGGAGCCGATATCGCGGGATTCGATCATGGCAAAGTGATTTTCGCCCCTGAAAAGCCTGCGTCCTTATAGCATCCGCGAGGAAATTTCATTAGAATAAAGAACGTTGTTTTCCATTTCGGGGCTTATCCCCTTCATAAAGGAGTTTATTCATGGATTACGAGAAGTACATCGCCGTGGTCAACGGGTTTCCGAAAGCCGGGATTTCTTTTAAGGACATCTCGCCTCTTTTGCGGGATCCGAAAGCCTTTCAGCAATGCATCGATGATTTCGCCAAATTAGCTGCCCCGTATCATCCGACCGTCGTCTTAGGGCCGGAATCCCGCGGCTTTATCTTCGGCGCGGCCTTAGCCTACAAGATGGGCATCGGCTTCGTCATGGCCCGCAAAGCGGGCAAACTCCCGGGCATCACCGCGAAGGTGAGCTACACCCTCGAATATGGCACGGCCAGCCTTGAAGTCCCGGCCAACGCTTTTCAAGCGGGGGACCGCGTTCTTCTCATCGATGATCTCATCGCCACCGGCGGAAGTTTACGAGCGCTCGAGGATCTCACCAAGAAACTCGGCGCCGATCCGGTCGCCGCTCTGGTTGTGATCTATCTCAAGGAGCTTCAGGGCGAGAAAGCCTTGGACATCCCGCTTCATTCGCTTGTCAGTCTCTCAGCAGTGAAATAAGGCCTCGGCCCTCAAAGGAGAAAACGGATGGAAAAAATCATCGTCTTGGATTTCGGGGGCCAATACAACCAACTTATCGCGCGGCGCGTTCGGGATTGCCACGTCTATTCCGAAGTGCTCCCTTTCACGACCGCTTTATCGGTTCTTGCCGCTCCCGAGATCAAAGGCATTATCTTCACCGGCGGACCGAATTCGGTTTACGATGCCGCCTCGCCTCATGTTGATCCGGCGATCTTTTCGCTCGGCAAACCGATCCTTGGGATCTGCTATGGCGCCCAACTCATGGCGTATGAGCTCGGCGGCAAAGTCATTCCAGCTCCTTCGAGCGAATATGGCAAAACCGAAATCACGCTCCAGAAATCATCGCTTCTTTTTGAGAATGTCCATTCGAAGACCAACGTCTTCATGTCCCACAACGATCAGGCGACCCTTCTTCCGGAAGGCTTCGTCAAAACCTCGTCCTCGAAGACCTGCCCGAACGCTTCTTTTGAAAATGCCGCCAAGCGTCTTTATGCCACCCAGTTCCATCCGGAGGTCGTCCATAGCGAGGAAGGCCAAAAGATGATTGAGAACTTCGTCTATCGGGTTTGCGGGTGCGCCCCAAGTTGGAAGAGCGATTCCTTCGTTCAGGATAAAATCCAGGAAATTCGGGCGAAAGTGGGGGACAAGCAAGTTCTCTGCGCCCTCTCTGGCGGCGTCGATTCGGCCGTGACCGCGACCCTGATCGAGAAAGCGATCGGCAAGAATCTCACCTGCGTCTTCGTTGATCATGGCTTGCTCCGCAAAGGGGAAGCCGAGCAGGTCAAAAAGATCTTTTCCGACACTTCGCGTTTCTCGCTTAATTTCATTCCGGTCGATGCCTCCGAGCTCTTTCTTTCAAGATTAGCCGGCGTCAGCGATCCGGAACAAAAACGCAAAATCATTGGCAAAACCTTCATCGATTGCTTCGTGGATGTCCGCAAGAAGATCCCGGAAGCCCGTTATCTCGCCCAAGGGACGATCTATCCGGATCGGATCGAAAGCGGTCTTGGCGTCTCAGCCAAGATCAAGTCGCACCATAACGTGGGCGGCCTTCCGAAGGACATCGATTTCGATGGGATCGTCGAGCCACTCAATAACCTTTTCAAAGACGAAGTTCGGGAAGTCGGCCTCTTATTGGGCCTACCGAAAGAACTTGTCTATCGTCAGCCTTTCCCAGGCCCAGGCTTAGCGATTCGCATCGTTGGCGAGATCACCCAAGAGAAGATCGCGATCGTTCAAGAAGCGGATGCGATTTTCCGGGAGGAGATCGCTAAAGCGAACCTCAAAGAGATGCCCTCCCAATATTTCGCGGCCCTTAGCAATATGCGGAGCGTCGGGGTGATGGGCGATCAAAGAACCTATGATTACGCGGTGGTCCTTCGGGCCGTCTCAACCGACGACTTCATGACCGCCAAACCGGTCGAACTC
This sequence comes from Bacillota bacterium, assembly GCA_036788815.1. Classification (GTDB taxonomy): domain Bacteria; phylum Bacillota_I; class Bacilli_A; order RFN20; family CAG-826; genus UBA4951. The sequence goes on along the minus strand of DAIQMS010000009.1, from coordinate 27,909 downwards.
CCTTACGATTTATTGAGCGTTGTTTCCGATCGCATTGTCAATGAAGTCAAAGGCGTGAACCGGGTTCTCTATGACTTCACGTCCAAACCGCCATCGACGATCGAACTTGAATAATCTTTTGTTTTTACTATAAAAACAAGGGCGTTTTCTGAAAGCGTTTTCCCCGATTTTGCTTTCGCCATGACGGAAGGACTCTCTATAATTATCCAAAGGAGTTTCCGAAAGACCAAATCGTTTTTCGGAGTATAAAAACGATGGATAATGACGAGAAAATCGTTGGGACCGGCATCACTTTCGACGATGTCCTTCTTTTGCCCCGCTATAGCGAGGTGACTCCAGACATGGTTTCCTTAAAAACCCAATTGAGCAAACACATCACGCTCAATATTCCTTTCCTTTCGGCGGCGATGGATACCGTGACCGAAAGCCAGATGGCGATTGCTCTCGCCCGCGAAGGAGGAATCGGCATCATTCACAAGAACATGACGATCGAACGCCAGGCCGACGAGGTCGATAAGGTAAAGCGGTCCGAGAATGGCGTCATCAAGGATCCGATCACCGTGACGAAGGACAAAAAGCTTTCCGAAGTTCTTTCGCTCATGGCCAAATACCACATCTCGGGCATTCCAGTCGTGGATAAAGACGATTATCTCGTGGGGATTATCACCAACCGCGATTTGAAGTTTGAGAATGATTTCTCCAAGACGGTTGAAGAAGTCATGACCAAAGCCCCCCTGGTGACCGGGAAGAAGGGGACGACGATTGAAGAAGCCGAGGCGATCTTGGCCGAAAGCAAGAAAGAAAAGCTTCCGTTGGTCGATGAAAAAGGCCGTTTGGCCGGTCTCATCACCATCAAGGATATCGAAAAGATCAAACAATATCCGAATGCGGCGAAGGATTCCTATGGCCGGCTTCTTTGCGGAGCCGGAGTGGGCATCACTAAAGATTTGATTGAAAGGGCGACTGCCCTCGTGAAAGCGGGGGTTGATGTCTTGGTTCTCGATAGCGCCCATGGCGATAGCAAGAACGTGATCGAAGCCCTCAAGAAGTTAAAGGCGGCCTTCCCGAATACCGATATCATCGCCGGCAACGTCGCGACCTATGAAGGCGCTCGCGATCTTATGAAAGCCGGAGCCGATGCCGTTAAAGTCGGGATGGGGCCGGGCTCGATTTGCACGACCCGCATCATTTCAGGCATGGGCGTTCCCCAAATCACCGCGATCTTGGAGACGAGCAAAGCGGCGAAAGAATATCATTGTCCGATCATTGCTGATGGCGGCATCAAGTATAGCGGCGATATCACGAAAGCCTTGGCCGCGGGCGCCAACACCGTGATGATGGGTGCGATCTTCGGGGGCTGCGAAGAGGCCCCGGGAGCCACCGAGCTTTATATGGGCCGCAAATACAAGGTCTATCGGGGTATGGGTTCTTTGGGGGCGATGGAGCAGGCGCATGGCAGCGCCGACCGTTACTTCCAGAGCGATCATCAGAAGCTGGTTCCCGAAGGCGTCGAAGGCCGGGTCCCCTTTAGGGGAAATGCAAGCGATGTCATCTATGAACTCCTCGGCGGGCTTCGTTCGGGCATGGGCTATCTTGGGGTCGGAACGATTCCCGATCTTGCCAAGTACGGGAAGTTCATTCGGATCACCCAAGCTTCGCTTAAAGAGAGCCATCCGCACGATATTGATATCACGAAAGAAAGCCCAAACTACCAAGTCGAAAAGTAAGGCGTTGTCGAAAGAAAATAAGGCAGGTCTTCAAGGCCTGCCTTTTTAAATTCTCGACGTTAGGTGAAAAAATCGGATTTCGACTTTATCCCTTCTTAGGAAGAAATATCATTGTAGTCTACCTTGCGCCAAATTCCTAATGCTAATCGCTTTCAGAGGTGAAATTTCTTTTTTTCCTTGAAAAGGTTTTGCGTTCCCTTAGACTCTTCCCGAAGGCGGAAAGCAATGAAGATAATTGAGCGGAAAAACACCATCCCTGAGGGCTGGAGTTTCCTCTCTTATCGCGAGCGTTTCGACTCTTCAAGATTCGTTGAAATCAAGGACTAGGGTACTAGTCCTTTTTTTCTGCGAAGAAAGGAGCTCTTATGGAGAGCGAGAAAAGGATGTTGCTGGATGTGAACGAATTCCCCAAAAGCAAAGGCCAGGCGTTTATTCTGGCTTTGCAGCACGTGCTGGCCATGTTCGTGGCCTGCATCACGGTCCCGTTGATTGTCTTCGCGGGCTATGTGACGAAGGATGGGACGAGTTTGGTGAGCGTCTTGGTGGGCCCGACGATCGTGGCCGCCGGCGTGGGCACGCTCTTCTATCTCTTCATGACGAAGTTCAAAGCTCCGATGTTCCTCGCTTCTTCCTTCGCGTATATGGCCCCGATGGAAGCCGCGATCGCGATTGGGGCGGTTGCCGTCACGGACGTGAATGGCAATGTTGTCGGACAAATGGCCAACCTCTGGATCTTACCGATCGGAATGGCCATGGTCGGCGCGGTCTATTGCATCGTTGCCTTATTCATCAAACTCTTCGGCGTTGGCTGGCTCAATAAATTGCTCCCGCCGATTGTGGTCGGACCGGTCATCATGGTCATCGGCCTTTCCTTGGCGGGAAGCGCGGTGGCGAATTTGACGGGCTCGGCCTCCGGAACGTATAACCTCATCAAGATTCTTTGTGGCTTGATCGCCATGGTCGCGACCGCCTTAGCCGCCCATTATGGCAAAGGAACGGTCGCTCTCATTCCGTTCATCATCGGCATGGCCGCGGGCTATGTGGCCGCGGGCGTCTTCACGGGCATCGGCTACTATGGCTTGCATAATGATTACTTCCACGTTGTCGATTTCGATCCGCTTGTAACCAATTTCAATCCGATTCGCTTCCAGTCGTTCCTCGACTATCCGCGTTTCCTCTTCTTGCTCAATGATTCCTCGGTCCCGCTTACCGGGGCCGATGTTGGCAAAGCCGCTCTTCTCTTCGTGCCGGTCAGCTTCGTCACGATCTGCGAGCACATCGGCGATCATAAGAATATGTCGGGCATCTTGGGTCGCGATCTTCTGAGCGACCCGGGTTTGACCCGGACGCTCATCGGCGATGGCGTTGCGACGGCGATCTCCGGACCGCTTTGCGGAGCCGCGAATACGACCTATGGCGAAAACGTCGCAGTGGTCGGCGTCACAAGAATCGCTTCGACCAAAGTCATTGCTTTGGCTTGCTGCATCGCGATTGCCCTTGGCTTCCTGAGCCCCTTAATGGCCCTTACGATGACCATTCCGGCTTGCGTTACCGGTGGCGTCAGCCTGATTCTCTATGGCTTCATCGCTGCGAGCGGCGTGAAGATGCTAATCGCTGATCAGATCGACTTCGGGCAGACGAAGAATATCTTCGTGGCCTCGGTCATCTTGGTCGCCGGCATCGGCGGCTTAGCCTTCAAGTTTGGCGATCCGACCAATCCGACCGTTGAGATCACTTCGATTGCGGTCTCCATGATCCTTGGCATCATCATGAATTCAATTCTCCGCGATAAGAAGCCGGAAAAGCCCGCTGAAGCCCCGGCTGTCAAAGCCCCGGTTCAACCTGCTTCGGAAACCGTGGAAGCGAAAGCGAAGTAAATTCCGACAAAAAGAAAGCCGCGTGGAAGCGCGGCTTTCTTTTTTTGTTAGTTCTTCTTGAAGGAGAAGAGGCCATTTCTCGCGGCGGCGCAGGAGATGTTTCGGGATTCGGGGCGGTCTTCTAAGCTCTTGCCGATGATGAACTGAGCATAAGTGAAGATCGAGCGGGCCAGCCACATCCACATGTAGGTGTAGAGGTAGTCCGCTTCGAAGGTGACGCCTAAGCGGGTGAAGGACTCCTTGGCGATCGGCTGAATCTCGGTAACGAGGAAATCATCGAAATCCGCGGGTTTCGAAATCCGAGGGAAGATATGGCCATAATTGATTGAGAAAGAGGCGAGGTTCGGGTTGGCGATCAAAAGATCGACCATCCCATTCCAGAAGGTATCGAAGTCGGTGCTTTTCCGGAATTGCTCTTGGGCGGCATCGCTGAAAGTCTCCGCGACTTTTTGATCGGCGATCGAAAGCAGCTTTTCTTTGCTTTTGAAATGGTCGTAAATGACAAACTCGGAGATCCCGCAGGCCTTGGCAATTTCCTTGGTCGAAAGTTTGTTCGCCCCATTCGTGGCCCCAACGAGGATGGTGGCATCGATGATTTTCTCATCTATGTTATCCAAGTGCCGGTAAGACATATGCAGGGATATTATCGTCTTTTTGCTAAGGCAAAAAAAGACTTTTCCCGAGCGAGTCATTTTCTTTGCGTTTTAGGGGAGAATTTATGGCTTAAAAAGGAAGGACTTTTACGGAGCTAAATTTTATTTTGTTGGCTTTTTGCGGAGATTTTTATTCCGAGAGAGTCCGGTGAAAAGAAGTTGGGCTTCCTTGGCCCGCACCTCGGGCGTATCGTCGATTTGCTGGGTGATCAGAAGCTGGGAAAAGGCATAAACTTCTCGGAAAAAGAAGCGGAAGCGGAGCCGGTCGATAATCGGCTCTTCAAGGGGGCAATAACGGGGCAAAAGAACCCCTTTGTGGTTATCGTAGAATGCCTCGCTGGCTTTCTGGCTCTCCGATAGGATTTCGCCCTGAGGGTAGCAAAGGCCATAATTCAAGAAATAGCCATTCCAAGCTGGGTGGGCAAGTTCATAGGAGACCAAATCCGAGAAGAAGCTTTCGAAGTCGCTGTCTTTCTTTGATGCGGCTTCGGCTTCCTCAGCGAGTTTGTCGAGCAAGAAGATGTGGGCCGCTTGGAGCAAGTTGGCTTTGTTTTTGAAGTGGTCATAGATCAAAAACTCGGAGACTTTGCATTTTTCGGCGATCCGAATCGTCGAAAAGGTGGGCGGCATATGTCGGCCGCCTTCTTCGATCGCGGCCAAAAGGACTTTATCTTCGATGCTGCTCATAAACTTGGCTCTTTCTCTAGACTGATTCCTTCCGAGAGAATCCGAAGAGGCAAAGCGCGTGCTTCCGGGGTGTCTTCGACATTTTTCAATAAGATAAAACCGGCGAAATCAAGAAGATTCCGGAGCAGGAAATGCCAAGCAAAGGCACAATCGAAGTCCGAGGCGCTCGGATCGGCTTTGAAGATATAGCGGCCATTCTCAGCCCAGATTTTGCTGCAAACAGCATCATTGGGCAATTGGGTTTCGGAGGCGTGGGGGACCCCATGGCCGAAGTTGAGCGAGAAGAAAGTGATGTCGGGGTGCTGAATCAGCCAATCGAGCATGCTGGCGGAAAAACTTTGGAGATCAGGCTCCCTCTTGGCGATGTCCCGGGCGCCCTCGGTGATGGCTTGGCATACTTTTTTATCCGCTAAAGCCAAGAGCGTCTGCTTATTGCCGAAATGTTTAAAGATCACGTACTCCGAGATGTGGCAGCGTTCCGCGATGTCTTTGGTCGCAAAACCACGCCCGCCTTGTTGGAGGGCGCCTAGCGCAATTGTCGCGTCGATGATTTTCTCATCTATGTTCTCGAGTTTGCGGAATGCCATACTCTCATTATCCCATTGAAGGTTGATGAACGCACTAAAAGTACACTACCATAAAAATATTAAAAAGCGATAACTATTAAAATGCATTAATTATTTTTAATAAGGAGCAATCGAATAAATACTAAGTTGTAAGAATGTAACAAAAAGTAGAAAATCATTTTTTTCTTTCGGTTAAAAACCCTCTTTTTATTCTCGGTTGATGGCCGAGAACGGGACCGGGTCTTTTTCCGATGATAAAGAAGGTCTATATAACCTGAGAAAGGCTATAATAATGACATGGATTTTTCAGGTTGGGAAAAGCTTTCCCTTTTGGACTTCGATGATAACATCACGACGACTCTTTTCATGGCGGGCTGCGATTTCCGCTGCCCCTTTTGCCATAACTCCTCTTTGGTCTTGAACCCCAAAGGCGCTCCGACCATTCCTTGGGAGGATATTCTGACTTATCTTAAGCAAAGGAAGAATGTCCTTGATGCCGTCTGCGTCACCGGTGGCGAACCGACTTTAATGCCCGACCTTTTAGAGAAACTGGCCCAGATCAAAGAATTGGGATACATCATCAAGCTTGATTCGAATGGCTCGCGGCCTGAAGTGCTTCGCGTCGCGGTGGAGCAAGGCCTGGTCGACTATGTGGCGATGGACATCAAAAACTCGAAAGAGAAATATGCCCTGACGATCGGGACGACCAACTTCAAGATGGAAGACATCGAAGAATCGGTCAACTTCCTGATCCATGGACGGATTCCCTATGAGTTCAGAACCACCAGCATTCTCGAATACCATAACCAGCACGATTTCGAAGAGATCGGCGCCTGGCTTGAAGGCGCCCAGAAGTATTACATCCAGCGCTATATCGATTCCGAGAACTGCATCTCGCATGGCCTCCATATGATTCCGAAGGAGCAGGCCCTCATCTACAAGGCCATTCTTCAGAAGTACATCACCCACGTCGATCTCCGCGGTTACGATTGATCGTCCGCATTAAAAAAGCCCTCCCGAAGCGATTCGAGAGGGTTTTTGCATCGGATTAATGATGATCGAGGGCGAAGACGTAGTTCGAGGCGCTTAAGGCCGCGATCGCGCCATCGCTGCAAGCGGTGGTCAATTGGCGGATCTTCTTGTCGCGGCAATCGCCGGCGGCATAGAGGCCCGGGGTCTTGCTCATCATGGATTCATCGACGACGATGAAGCCTTTCTTGAGCTCGACTAAGTTCGCAAAGCGATCGTTGTCCGGGATTTGCCCAATCGCGACGAAGGCCGCCGCGCAGGGGATATCCTTATGCTCTTTCGTCACGGTGTTTTCGAAACTCACCGAGACGAGGTTTTTGCCATCCCCGTTGAAGGAGAGGGAGGACATGTTGTGGGTGATGGTGACGTTCTTGAGGGATTCGAGGCCTTTGACGAGAACGTCATCGGCGAAGAACTTATCAAAGAGGGTCACGACATCGACGTGGGGGCATTGGCTGGCGAGCAGGATGGCGTATTGGAGGGCGCTATTGGCGTCGCCAATCACCATGACAGGCTTGCCGGCGTAGAAGGGGCCGTCGCACACGGCGCAATAGCTGACGCCATGGCCGAGGTACTTGTCTTCGCCCGCGATATTAAGGTGGCGGTGTTTCACGCCAGTCGCGATGATCACGCTTTTGGCGCGATACTCGTTTGAGGAGCCTTTGACGAGAAAGACATCGCCGTCTTTTTCGATTTTTTGGGCTTCATCGAGTTCGAATTCGGCACCGAGCGAAGTCACTTGATCAAAGAGATTGCTCGAGAACTCCAAACCGGAGATGGATTTGAGCGAGGGGAAGTTTTCGACCCGGGGACTATCGGCGATCTGGCCGCCGAAATTCTCCTTTTCGATCATCCGCACGCTTCGTCCGGCTCGTAAAGAATAGAGGGCGGCGGTCATCGCCGCCGGCCCTCCACCGATAATCAGAATCTCACTCTCAAGCGGCATTGCCTTTGACTTTCTCGATATACCCCTTGATCAAGGAGGCATTCTCGTAGACGTCGTAGGATGAGCCATTCGGGACAAGGAGCGTCGGAGCCTTGGTGATGCCATAGGCTTGGGCGGCTTCTTTATCCGTCGTCGCATCGATGTTCTTGTAGTTGATGCCACCCTTATCGAGGAGCATCTTCGCCATCTTGCAGTTCGGGCAGGTCGGTGAGGTGAAGAGCAAGAGCTCGGTCACTTTTGGGGCTTCCGCCTTTTCCGGATGGCCGCAGGAGCAGCTGGCTTCCGGGCCGACGTGATTCGGATTCTCATTCTCGTTGATCAAATAAGTCTGACGATCATGGAATTCCTGCGTCTTGCCTTCGTTCCAGTTCTTGACTGGCCGGTAGTAACCGGTGATGCGGCTGTAGACTTCCGTCTCTTTGCCGCAGATCGGGCATTTCCAGACTTCGCCGGAGAGGTAGCCGTGGTCAGCGCAGACACTGTAAGTCGGCGACATCGTGTAGTACGGCAGCTTGTAGTTCTCGGCGATCTTGCGGACGAGTTTCATGCAGCTCTCCCAGTTCGGGAGTCTCTGGCCTAAGAAGGCGTGGAAGACGGTGCCCGAAGTGTAGAGGGTCTGGAAGCGGTCCTCGATGTCAAGGGCACTGAAGATGTCGTTGGTATAGCCAACCGGGAGGTGCGACGAGTTCGTGTAATACGGGGTCTCGCCAGCCTTGCCGGCGGTGATGATGTCCGGATATCTCTCTTTATCGTGTTTCGCTAAGCGATACGCGGTGCTCTCGGCCGGAGTGGCCTCGAGGTTGTAGAGATCGCCATAGAGCTCTTGGTAATCCGAGAGCCGGCTCCGCATGTGATTGAGGACTTCGATCGTGAACGCTTGCGCATCGGCGTGGGTCAGATCCTGTTTGATCCAGCGGGCGTTGAGGCAGGCTTCGTTCATGCCGACCAATCCGATGGTCGAGAAGTGGTTCTTGAAGGTGCCGAGGTAGTGCTTGGTGTACGGATAGAGTCCGCCATCGAGCATTGCGGTGATGGTCTTGCGTTTGATGCTGAGCGAACGAGCCGCGATATCCATGAGGCGATCGAGGCGGACATAGAAGTCAGCCTTGTCGGTCGCAAGATAGGCCAAGCGCGGCATATTGAGCGTCACGACGCCGATGGATCCGGTCGATTCGCCGCTTCCGAAGAAGCCGCCGCTCTTTTTGCGGAGCTCACGAAGATCGAGTCTCAGACGGCAGCACATCGAGCGGACATCGCTCGGCTTCATATCCGAGTTGATGTAGTTGCTGAAGTAAGGCGTGCCATATTTCGCGGTCATCGTGAAGAGCAAACGGTTGTTCTCCGTGTCGGACCAATCGAATTCTTTGGTGATGGAGTAGGTCGGAATCGGATATTGGAATCCGCGGCCGTTGGCATCGCCTTCGATCATGACTTCGATGAAGGCTTTGTTGACCATCTTCATCTCTTCGACGCAATCCTTGTATTTGAACGGCATCTCTTTGCCGCCAACGATGCAATTGAGTTCCGCCATATCATCCGGAACAGTCCAGTCGAGGGTGATGTTGGTGAACGGCGCCTGGGTGCCCCAACGAGACGGGGTATTGACGCCATAGATGAACGATTGAATGGCTTGTTTGACTTCTTTGTAGCTCAAATGATCAACCTTGACGAACGGAGCGAGGTAGGTGTCGAAGCCGCTGAAGGCTTGAGCGCCGGCCCATTCGTTCTGCATGATGCCAAGGAAGTTGACCATCTGGTTGCAGAGCGTCATCAAGTGGTGGGCCGGAGACGAGGTGATTTTGCCCGGGACTCCGCCGAGACCTTCTTGAATGAGCTGCTTGAGCGACCAGCCGGCGCAATAGCCGGTGAGCATCGAGAGATCGTGGATGTGCATATCCGCATTGCGGTGGGCATCGGCGATTTCTTTGTCATAGACCTGCGAGAGCCAATAGTTGGCCGTCACAGCGCCCGAGTTCGAAAGGATGAGGCCGCCGACCGAATAGGTGACGGTGCTGTTCTCTTTGACACGCCAGTCATTGACGTGAAGATAGTTATCGACCAAGGCCGCATAGTCGAGTTCCGTTTTCTTGATCTCGCGGAGCTGAGCATGCTTCGCGCGATAATCCATATAGGATTTAGCGACGTCGACATAGCCGGCTTGGATCAAAACGATCTCAACCGAATCCTGGATGTCTTCGACGTTGATCTTGTTATCCGCGACTTTGGAATTGAAGTTCGCAGTGACACGGAGAGCCAAAAGCTCAATCACGTCATCCGTGACGGTTTTGTGCTCAGCGACGAACGCGCGGCTCACGGCGTTCTCAATCTTTTTGATGTCGAAATCGACGATGGAGCCGTCTCTCTTCTTAACTTGTAACATGGTGTGGTGCCTCTTTTCTCCGGGTGCCATAAGCTCAGTAATTTCGTGGGTATTAAAACAACAATTCCCTGAGAAATTGTCTTATGGAGGGGCAGGAAGTTGTTACGTCTCTCCGCCCTTGCGTGAATAACTATATCGGACTTATAAGAATTTTCAAACAAAATTGCTCACGTGTTTAACCCGCGCGAAAAGTCGATTTTTTGAGGGGGTTGGAAAAGCGTGTTTTTTAAGGTTTTTGCGAAGGATTCTTAGGGCTTTTTTCTCCCGCGAAAATGTCAATTTTCAGAATGAAATTTTTTGACAGTGTATAGAAAAAGCAACACTCTTCACGGATTGTCGAATAATCTTTTTTCCGAGGGTCAGATCTGGTTTTGGGAACTGCTTATTTTCTTTCGAATGGAATCGAGGAAAAAGCCGGCAAAAACCCCACTGCTGACGGGCGCAATGCATTCTTAAGTTTCCGTGCGCGCGAGAAAGTTGTAAGATAAATCCGCAAATCTTTTTTGGAGGATTTATGAAGAAAGACAAAAGTATGAAAAAAGTCAATGGCGTGATGAGCGAATTCAAAGCCTTCATCACTCGCGGCAATGTCGTTGACCTGGCCGTCGGCGTTATCATCGGCGGTGCGTTCAGCGCCATCGTGACCGCGGTCGTTAACATCTTGCTCAGCTTATGCACTTGGGCTCTCCCCGGTGGCCTTGCTGGCTTGGTGACCGTCCTTCCGGCTGCGAATGCCGCTCAGGCCGGACTTCAGGATATTGGCCAATCCTTCGCGGCGGGCGATCTTACCGCAATGACCGAAACCTATGCGGCGAATTCGGGCGCCGGCTCGATCACTCCGAATGATGCGGCTTACCTTCAGTGGCAGTCGGGTCTCCTTGGCAAATACACGCTGAAAGGCGCTCGCTACTACTTCAATGGTGCCGCCCTCATCGATTGGGGCACCTTGCTCAACGCGATCATCTCGTTCTTGGTCATTGCCTTGGTTCTCTTCATTATTGTGAAGACCATCGCTAAGGTCAAAGCCGCGAGAGAGGCCTTGGCTGAGCAGGCGCAAGAGCAATACTACAAGCTTCATCCGGAAGAGAGACCGGCCCCCGTTGTTCCGGGCGTTCCGGCTCCGACCGAGATGGATGTCTTGATGCAGATCCGCGACGAACTCAAGAAGCAGAACGCTTCGAAAGTTGCCGAGAAGAAGTAGCCGATTCGTTCTTTAAAAATTACCCCACCGTGACAACGCTCTCCGGTGGGGTTTCTTGTCGAAAGAGCAAACAAAAGAACCTGAAAGGATGTTAATGGAGTATGTTGCGTCGCGTTCCCTTTGATAAAATCGAAAACTTCCGCGATCTCGGTGGCTATGCCGCCCGCTATGGGGAGACCTCCTTTGGCGTTGTCTATCGTTCGGGTTCCCTGTCAGATGCGACCCCGGCAGATCTCGATAAGATGGCGGCCCTTCCGATTCGGACGATCATCGATCTCCGTGATGACGAAGCGAAGGTCAAGACCCCGGACAAGACCTTAGGGGATTCCCGTTTCACGACGATCCTTTTGCCCGTCAATGGCAATGGCCGGGTTCCGAAAGACCATGCGGATCAGGTGGCAAGCTATCTCGAAATGCTCGAAGATCCTTCCTCTGCCCGCAAGATTTTCTTAGCAATCGCCCACGCGCTCAAACCCGTCGTGATTCATTGCACGGCCGGAAAAGACCGGACCGGCGCTTTCATCGCCGTTCTTCTTTTGGCCAATGGGGTGCCTTTCCATGATGTGAATGCCGATTACATGCTTTCATTTCCTTATCTCACTCGGATGAGCCGGCTGACGATGCAAAACTATCCTGATTTTCCGAAGACCGTTTTGACTCCGGATGTCTTTTTCCTCAAAGAAGTCATGGATGCCTTCAATCAGAAATGGGGCAAGGTCGATGATTATTTCCGGTTCATTGGGTTAAATGAAGACGATATCGCCTTATTGGATAACCTTTTAGGCAAACAGGAAAAGAGCTGCGGTGCCGTGGTGTTCCACGAGGGCAAGATTCTGGTGGAGCATATGGCGAAGGGCCATTACTCGATTCCGAAGGGCCACGTTGAGAAATGGGACAAAGATGATGAAGCAACCGCGCTTCGCGAGATCAAAGAAGAGACTTCGATCGACGCCCGGATCCTCTCAAAAGAGACCTGGAGCATCGATTATTCGCCGAAAGAAGGCGTGGCCAAACGGGTGGTTTTCTTCTTGGCGGATTGCGAGAAGACCGCGATCAAGGTTCAGCCGGAAGAAGTCACAGCCTGTTATTGGCTCTCGCCCGACGATGCGATTCGAACCGTCAGTCATGATAGCGACAAGAAAATTATCGCTTGGGCGTGTGGCGTCAAAGCAAAATTAGCGCTTTAAGCGACCAAGAATAACGGCCGGAAATGACGGTCGATCGATTTTTCGATGTGGTGAGCGTAGGCAGAAGCGACATTAACCCCCGTGACTTTTTCGATGCCTTCGATGAAGGCGTTCGAGTTCACTTCGCAAAGAATCGGCTCGCCTTTCGGGCCAATTAAGACATCCACTCCGCAATAGTCGAGCCCCAGAATCGAGGCGGCTTTTTCAGCGGTTTGAATGAATTCTGCAGGGATTTTGACGGCCTGGCCAATGCCGCCCAAGGCGACGTTGCTCCGGAAATCGCCCTGAAGGTTGACCCGTTTCATCCCGGCGACGAATTTGCCGCCGACAACGATGATTCGATAGTCCATGCCTTTGCTCGAAGCGATAAATTCTTGATAGAGGCGCGGAGCGAAGCGGTGGAGGTTCTCAAAGTCGACCAGGGCCTTATGGTTTTCCAGAAGATAAACCCGGGCGCCCAAGCTTCCGAAGTTCTCTTTGGCGACCAGAGGGTAGGACAGTTCCTTTTCGACATTTTCCACAAACTCCGGGGAGGAATTCAAAGAGTAGTTGAGCGGCGCGGAGATGGTCTTTGGCATGAGGATGCCATTGCCCGCGAGGGCCATGTGGGTCCGCATCTTATCATCGCAAAGCTCGATGGCTTTGGCCCGGTTAAAGAGGCGGTAACCGCGGTTTTCCAAACCGTAGGAAGCATAAAGATCTTTATCGAGATAGAGGATAAAGTCGGCATCGAGCGCTTCGCCGGAAAGCTCGCCTTTGGAATTCAAATAGGTAAAAATCTCGGCGTTGGTTTTCTTTTCAAGGCTGATCGAGAGCTGGGAAAGCTCTTTGCTCATCCGCTCATAAAAGTGCTCAGCACCGGGGAGGATGTCGTAAGCGTTAAGAATGCAAATGCCTTTTTTGGACACGGCGTTATTATAACCTTCGGCGTCCCAATATCAAAAAAGACATAATTATGGTAAAATTATGTCATGAACAAAATCCAACCCATCACCACCCTCCGCGATACCGCGGAGATCGAGAAGGAATTAAAAGGCTCAAAAGATCCGATAATCCTGACGAAAAATGGCTATCCGGATCTGGTCGTTCTTTCGCCTGAGCAATATGACTCGCTCCTCGACGAAGGCGGGGCTTCTCTTTTATCCAAAACCAAAAATCCGCTGCCGGTCGTTCTTCCTTTCTTTTCCTCGGAACAAGACAATCCTTTAGGATTCGTCAAAGTGAGGGCGGCCACTTTTCCTATTGCGGTGGCGGGGGTCGAGAAGAATAAACAATCGCTGATTGCCAAAGTCGAGGAAGCCGAAAGGGATGGGGTCAAAGTGCTCGCCCTCCCCGAATTATGCTTATCGGGGTATACCTGCGGCGATCTTTTCCTGGCGAAGACGCTCCAAAAGAAAGTGGAGTCCGCGATCCGAGAGATCGCCTCTTGGAGCAAAGATCACGATATTTTCTTTGTTTTTGGTGCACCGCTCAGCCAAGGGAACTGCCTCTTTAACTGCGCGGTAGCCGTCTGCCATGGCGAGATCTTAGGCGTCGTCCCGAAAAGCTATCTCCCCACCTATGGCGAATTCTATGAAAAGCGCCACTTCACCCCGGCGAATGACAGCAATAGTCTGATTGAGATCGCCGGCCATTCTTATCGCTTCGGGAAAAAACTTCTCTTCGTCGATCGGCGTTATCTCGCTCTCAAGATCGGGATCGAAATCTGCGAAGACGTTTGGGTTCCCGACACGCCTTCGACCGCCGCGGCTTTAGCCGGGGCGACCGTTCTCCTCAATCTTTCTGCCTCAAACGAGGTCGTGGGCAAAAAGGAATACCGCGAGAATCTCGTTTCCTCCACTTCCGCCCGTCTTTGCGCCGCCTACGTCTATGCCGACGCCGGAGATGGCGAAAGCAGCACCGATCTTGTTTTCGGTTCGCATAACTTGGTGGCTGAAAACGGAAAAATCCTTGCAGAAACCCCTTTGTTCGCGATGGAAAGCGCAACAAGCGAGATCGATTTGGAGCGGCTTCTCTCCGAACGAAAACGGATGAACACCTTCGGCAACGCGAAGGAGAATGATTTTGAGATCGTCCCGTTTGATCTCGGCTTGGACGTGCCGGAAAAATTGCTCCGCCATTACTCGCGGAACCCTTTTATCCCCGAAGGCAAGAACATTGATCTCGAGCGGGTCTCTCTCATCATCAAGATGCAGGCCAAAGGTTTGGCTCAGCGTCTTTCCGCGATCCATTGCTCCAAGGTTCTGATCGGAATTTCCGGCGGTTTGGATTCGACCTTGGCGCTTCTGGTCGCCGTCGAAGCGTTTAAAAAGCTGTCGCTCGATCTCAAAGGCATTTACGCGATCACGATGCCAGCCTTTGGCACCAGCGAAAGAACTCATAAAAACGCGGCTGACCTCTCGAAAGACCTAGGGGTTTCCTTTGAGGAAGTGAACATCAAAGATTCGCTTTTGGCTCATTTCAAGGACATCCATCACTCGCCCGAGGATCGCAACCTGACCTACGAGAACGCCCAGGCTCGGGAAAGAACTCAGGTGCTCATGGATCTCTGCTCCGACCGGAATGCCATCATGGTGGGGACCGGCGATTTGAGCGAGCTTTGCCTAGGCTGGACCACTTACAATGGCGATCATATGTCGATGTACGGGGTGAACGCCTCGATCCCGAAGACTTTGGTTCGCTATCTTTGTCAGGGCTATGCCCTTCTTCATCCCGAAGCGGCGGCTCCTCTCAACGACATCATTGACACCCCGATCTCGCCCGAGCTTCTTCCCACCGATAAAGCCGGCCAGATCGCTCAGAAGACCGAAGATAAGATCGGCCCGTATGAACTCCATGACTTTTTCCTCTATTACGTTCTTCGCTTCGGCTTCTCGCCCAGCAAAATCTTTTATTTGGCGACCCAAGCCTATGTGGGGGTCTATGACAAAGCCACGATCAAAAAATGGCTCCGCGAATTCTACCTTCGTTTCTTCCATAACCAATTCAAGCGTTCTTGCCTTCCCGATGGGGCGAAAGTCGGGACGGTCGCCATCTCCCCCCGGGGCGATTGGCGGATGCCTTCCGATGCCTCGGCTGAGGATTATCTCAAAGAAATCGATGGCCTGGAGGTCTGAGCGTTTTCTTTAATCCGAAGGGGTTTTGCAAAGAAAAAGGCGCTTGACGCGCCTTTTTTAGTCGAGATAGATCGTCTTGACTTCGTGGAACCGCTTCGCGACATCCGGAGCGGGATCCTGATAGTCTTTTATCATGTTGGCGATAACCGAATCGGGAACCCATTTTTCGGGAATCCGTTGCTTATTTCGGATGAAGCAGAGATCGTAATTATGGAGCTTGAGCAGATAGAGATCGACTTCATCGAAATGGGGGAGATGGTTGAGGAAGAAGAGTCGCTTATCGTCATAAAGCATTGTCGTATCGAGCAGCACCGTGACGTTGGTGTTGATCTCATTGATCGCCCGAGCCGCTTGGACCATCCCGTTATAAACCGGGCTCATGTCCTTGACGCCGTTTTTGTCGGTTGGGAAAGCGCGGTAGGATTTGGTGATCTTGCGGCGGATCTCGTCGCTCGAGACGATTTTCACGTTCTCCTCGGGGTGATCTTTGATATAACTTTGGCAATACGTGCTTTTGCCAATACCAGCAGGTCCCGCGACGAGAATCAGTTTCTTCATGCGCTTATGATAGGCTAACGAAAAAGAAGGCGATACGTCCTTTTGGTTGAAAGAGGTTACATCGATTTCGTCTTATCGGAGTTGGCTTTTTTCTCGGCTTTGGCTTTTTCGTGATGGTAGGCGTCGACGAGAAGGCGGGCTTTATTTCCTTCGCCCGTGTCGTGGCAATTTGCGGAAGTGTGATGGATTCTTGGACGGATCCAATGGAAGTAAACGATGAGACCCACAACAAGAAGAGTGAGGGCAAGAAGAAGCCCATCGAGCCAAGTCGCGCCGACATAAGACCCATTGAGTGGTCCGAAGCCTTCGATCTCCGGGGCGGCCCAGCCCGTGCTGGCCCAACCGATGAGACCGATCACGCTCGAAAGCGAGAAGGACCAAAGGAGCTCAACCCCGATCGCCTGGAAGAGGGCTTTCCGGCTTCCGAGTTCTTTCTTCATCGCCGCCAGGGCGCCGAAGCACGGAAGCGAGAAAAGGTTAAAGCAGATGAAACTATAAGCCGCGAGCTTATTGCTGGTGAAGAAAGGGAATCCCGCGAGGATATCTCCGCCGGCGATGACGCTTAAGGAGGAGACGACTTGCTCTTTGGCGATCAAACCTTGCAAGGCCGACACCGTCGCGCCCCAGGAATAATTGCCACCCCAAGCCGGGATGAAGACGAAGGCGATGACTTTGCCAACGCCCGCCAGCATCGAAGATCCGATTTCGGAGCCATCATTCGCGGCCGTCGGATCAAGCATGGTGGGGCCGACGTATTGCCAAGCCCAGTTAAAGCGGGTCAAAACCCAAACGGCAAAGGAGCAGAGGAAGATCACGGTGCCTGCCCGCTTCAAAAACGAGATGCTCTTATCGGAGACCTCGCGCCAAGCGTAATACTGACTCGGCCACTTATAAGCCGGGAGTTCGGTGATGAAGGTCGTGTCTTCTTTCTTCTTATTGAGATGCTTGGCGATCATCGCGGTGATGAGAATGATGACGATTGCGAGGAAATAAACGCTTAAGGAAATCACCCAGCCATAGCGGGGGAAGATCACGCCGCTAAGAAGGGCGATAATCGGGAGTTTGGCCGAGCAAGGAATGAATGGGGTAAGGAGAATCGTGAGATTCCTTTCTCGTTCGCTTTCGACGGTCCGAGCGCTCATGACGCCAGGGACGGAGCAGCCGCTTCCGACGATGAACGGGATGATCGATTTGCCCGAGAGGCCGAATTTCTTGAAGATTTTATCGAGGAAGAACGCGATGCGGTTCATATAGCCGCTGGCCTCGAGGAAGGCCATGCAATAGAAGAGGACGATGAGCTGAGGCAAGAAGTTGATGACCGAGGCGACCCCGGCGATCAAACCATTCTGAATGAGATCGGCCGACCAAACGGATCCGCCGGAGTTCACGATCGCTTTGCCAAGAATCGGCCCTAAGCCCTCGCAGGTGAATGGGATCGTCCATTGGAGAATCGAGATCTCGGTGGAGCCATTGAAAAGAGCATCGATGAAGTCGCTCGTGAGGGAGCCGACGACTCCGACCGAAAGGAAATAGACAAAGGCCATGATCAAAAGGAATAACGGAATGGCTGCCCATTTATTGAGGAAAACCTTATCGAGTTTGTCGGTCAGGGATTCCGGCATTTCTTTCTCGGTGCAGCAATCGCCTTTGACCTTGGTCACGAAATCGTAACGTTGGTCGGCGATGATCTGTTCGGCGTCCATCCCGTAATTGGTTTCAATCGCTTTGACTTCGTCTTCAGTCGCGCTATTGGTCAAGGCGTGGAAGTAGGGGTCGCGTTCAAAAACCTTGACCGCGGCAAACTTCGGATTGTGAGCCTCTTCGAGTTCATGATTGAGGTCGCCTTCGAGGTGGTCAATCTCCTTCTGAACATCCTCGGCATAGATTTTTAAGTGGGGATTGCGGAGATATTTGTTATTTCGGATGGTCGAGATTAGGGTATCGATTCCTTCGCCCGTCTTCGCGGAAATCCGGACGACGGTGAGGCCGAGCTCTTGGGAAAGTTTGGCGGTGTCGATCGTGATGCCATTGGCTTCAAGGATATCCGCCATGTTGAGGGCGACGATCACATCGGTATTGAGTTCGGCAAGTTGAGTCGTGAGATAAAGCGAACGCTCAAGGGCGGTCGCATCGATGATGTTGATGATGAGATCCGGATGGGCGTCGAGGCAGAACTTACGGGTCACTTTTTCCTCATCGGTATAAGGCGAAAGGGAATAAACCCCCGGGGTGTCGACCAAGATGAGGTCCTGACCCCCTTTGATAAAGCCTTCCTTGCGTTCGATCGTCACGCCGGGCCAATTGCCGACGGTGGCATTCATGCCAGTCAATGCGTTGAATAACGTTGTTTTTCCGGCGTTTTGGTTGCCGACAAGACCTAAGGTTCTAGCGTTCATACTTATCTCCCAAGACTTGGATATCGATGCCCATCATGTCTTGGCGGCGGAGCGCTAATTCGTAGCCGCGAAGCTTGATATCAATCGGGTCGCCTAACGGGGCGATCTTCTTTACCTCAACGACGACGCCTTTGGTGATTCCCATGTCCAAAAGGTGACGCCGTAAGGCGGCATTATCGTTATGGAAATCGATGACGATGGCCTTTTGGCCGCGTCGAAGGTCACTGAGATGCCCGTACTCGCCGGGTTTGAGATTCAATCGTTTGGGATGCTCATCTGGAATGGACATACGTTATCCTCCTAGAATGTTAACCGAGATTAACTTTCCGGCTATTATCTTAGTGAGATTGCTTACGCGCTTCAAGGGCTCTTCCAAACAAAAATGTTTGCAAACAAACCAAAAAGAGGAAAATAAAAGGGTGGAAAAGACGAGCAAAGCTATAGAAGACTATTTAGAAGCGCTTTTGATGCTCGAAGAGAAGAAAGCGCTTTTAGGCATCTCTTCAGTGTCGGCCTTGCTCAAGGTCTCGATGCCCGCCGCCTCGCAAATGGCAGGGGAGCTCAAGGCCCTTGGCTACATCGAAAAAGAGCCTTATGGGGATATGGTTTTGACGGCGGAAGGGCGGATGATCGCCAACCGGGTCTATCATCGCCACAAGGTTTTATGCCGTTATCTTGAGTCGATCGGCGTCTCGCCGGCGACCGCCGAAGAAGATTGCTGCCAGATTGAGCACGTGATCTCGAAAGAGACCTTCAGCGCCATCGAAAAGCAGCTTGAGAAGACAAAATAAGGTCTGCTTTTGAGCCTTTTAAACTTTACAATTTAGTTTCTTGGAAAAATATTCATTCGATAAAAAGCCATTATTGATGTCGAAAAGGAAATAAAACTTGATTCAAGTCTAAATAGAATCATAATTTTTCGCGTTAATTGGGTGTGGAGGGTCAAAAACATATGACTAAGTACACCAAGAAGGAAATTCTCGACATGGCGAAAGCGGAGAACGTCCAGTACGTTCGTCTGCAATTCACCGACATTCTCGGCACGATCAAAGCGGTGGAAATCGCGGTTGGCCAACTAGAGGATGCGCTCGACAATAAGATCATGTTCGATGGCTCGTCCATTGAAGGTTTCGTCCGAATCAAGGAAGCCGATATGTATCTCCGCCCCGATACTTCCACTTGGATGATTCTCAATTTCGAGGATTCGATCCATGGCAAGATCGCCCGTCTCATCTGTGATGTTTATACCCCTTATGGGAAGCCGTTCATCGGCGACCCGCGTTACATCCTTAAACAAGCCGTCGCCAAGATGGAAGATGCGGGATTCGCCGCTCTCAATGTTGGATTTGAGCCGGAATTCTTCCTCTTCAAACTCGACGAAAAAGGCAACCCGATCATGGATCCGATCGACCAAGCTTCCTATTTCGATCTAAGCCCGGTCGATGGCGGCGAATATGTCCGGAGAGACATCGCCCTTGAGCTCGAGAAGCTAGGTTTTGTCATTCAGACCGCTCACCACGAAGTGGCGCCCGGCCAAAACGAGATCAACTTCCGTTTCGCCAATGTCGTTCAGGCTTGCGATAACGTCCAGACCTTCAAGCAAGTCGTCAAATTCATCGCTCACAAAGATGGCTATTTGGCCACCTTCATGCCGAAGCCGATCGCCGGCATCAACGGCAGTGGCATGCATACCAACTGCTCCTTGGCCGACAAAGACGGCCGCGATATCTTCTATGATGAGGCCGACCCGATGAAATTGTCCTTGATCTGCCGCAAATGGATGAGCGGCATCATCAAGCACGCTCGTGGTTTTGCTCTCTTGACCAATCCGATCGTCAACTCCTATAAGCGGTTAATTCCGGGCTATGAAGCACCGTGCTATGTCTGCTGGAGCGATGCCAACCGTTCTTCGATGATCCGCATTCCGGCCACCCGTGGGCAATCCACCCGGACCGAAATCCGCTGCGTCGACGCGGCCGCGAACCCTTATCTTGCCCTTGCTGCGATTCTCGCCGCGGGACTCGATGGCATCAAGACGACCAAAGACGATGAGACGGTGAAGCCGGTTTACGACAACATTTTCTCTTTGACTGGCGAACAGCGCGAGGCGCAAGGCATTCCGAATATGCCGGATAACCTCCATGAAGCCATCAACGAATTCAAAGCCGATCCGCTCATGCTCGAGGTCTTAGGCGATCACGCCTATGGCAAATATCTCGAAGCGAAAGAGATCGAGTGGGACCAATACCGCACCAAGGTCACGCCTTGGGAGCTGGCGTTGTATCTCGCGAAATAAAAGAAAGAGCGAACGGCTCGGGGCAAAACCTGAGCCGTTTTCTTTTAGGGCTTTCTGCCTCTTTGGTTTAAGATAGTGCTATGCGCATCGCCATTTTGGGCGGAGGAGCCTCCGGGCTCTACTCCGCGATCCTCTTAAAAAAGAAACATCCCAAAGATGAGGTCGTCGTTTTTGAAAAGGAAGCGAAGATCGCCCGGAAGCTTTATGCGACCGGGAATGGGCATTGCAACCTTCTTAACGCCTCCCTTTCGCCTTCGGCTTTCAATGACCCCAAAGGCGTTTCCCCGTATCTCGCGCGCTATCCTTTTCCTTTATTAGAAAAGACATTAAAGGAGTGGGGGGTCGAAACCTTGCACGAAGGGGATTACGTTTATCCGTTAAGTTATAGCGCCGGCACTTATGTAAGCTTCTTGCTTCAGCTCGCCGAACATCTCGGCGTTCGTTTCGTTTCGGGGGTCCGCGTCTTAGACTATGAAACAAAAGGGCAGGGTTTTTGCCTTAAAATCGATGCAAATCCCGCTCCGATGGATTTGACCTTTGACAAAATCGTGTTGGCGATGGGCGGGGCCTCCAGCCCCAAACTCGGGAGCGATGGGAAGAGCGTTTCCTTCCTTCGCCTCCATGGCTACGATCTCGTTCCTTTTGAGCCCGGCTTGGCCCCAATCAAGGTGAGCCATCCGGAAACGCTCAAGGGAATGGCAGGCTATCGGCATGAAGGCAAAGTCAGTCTTCTTTCGAAAGAAGGCAAACCTCTTTATGAAGAAGCGGGGGAGATTCTCTTCAAAGACGATGGTTTGAGCGGGATCGTCCTTTTCAACGTCGAAAGCGTTTATCTTCGCTTAGGGAAGCCCGTCGGCGCCCAGATTCAGCTGGACCTATTCCCGGAACAAAGCGAAAAGGAACTTGCGGCTCAGCTCTTAGCCGATCAAAAGAAAAATCCGTCGTTTTATCTCGATGCTTATTTCCCGCTCGATGTCCAACCGCATTTCAAGAAAGCGGCCCAAGGCGAGGAAGCGGTTGCCTTGGCCCACGCCCTCAAGAATGATCGTTACGTCATTTCGGGCGTTTATGGGTTTGAGTCAAGTCAAGTTAGCGTTGGCGGCGTCAAACTGTCGGAAGTCGATTCGTCATTGGAGTCGAAGAAAGAAAAAGGCGTCTATTTCGTTGGCGAGGTGCTCAACGTTGATGGTTTCTGTGGGGGATTCAATCTCTCATGGGCCCTTGTGAGCGCCTTAGTCCTGGAGGAAGGTTTATGAGATTTGTCGTCATTAATATGATGCTGCCGCTCGATGCGAAGCCGGAAGACGTCATGGTCAAAATCGCCAAAGAGACCCGGCTCACCCCGCCTCAATTCACTTTTCGGATCTTGAAGCGGTCGATCGACTCCCGCAAAGGGCAAGTCAATTTCGTCTATTCGGCGGTCATTGATACCCCGCGTTTTGTGAGTGGCCGCAATGTTCTTCCTTATAAAGAACCCGAACCGGTCGATATTCCGAAGTCGCATCTCAAAGATCGGCCGATCATCGTCGGCTTTGGCCCGGCGGGATTTTTCGCGGGTCTCGTCTTGGCCCGGAGCGGCGCCAAACCCATCATTCTTGAACGCGGCAAAGCGGTCGAGGAACGGGCAAAAGATGTCGAAACGCTTAAGAAGAAGGGCATCCTCAACCCTGAGAGCAACGTCTGCTATGGCGAAGGCGGCGCCGGAACCTTCAGCGATGGCAAGCTCAATACCGGAGTCAATGATTCGAGAACTTCGTTTGTCCTTCATGAATTTGTGAATCATGGAGCGCCCGAGGAGATTCTCACCGACGCGATGCCTCATATTGGGAGCGATTATCTTCAAAGTGTCGTGAAGAAATTCCGGGAAGAGATCATTGCCCTCGGGGGTGATGTTCTTTTCGAAAGCCGCTTCCTTGGCCTCGTTGTCAAAGGGGACCACGTCGAAGGGGTTCGTTACCTCTCAAAAGAAGGGACAGAAAAGACTTTGATGTCCCGCGAGGCGTTTCTTGCCTTAGGCCATTCGCCCAAGGACACGATGGAACAGCTTCTCAAAGATGGGCTGAGGATGGAGCCCAAAGACTTCTCGATCGGCGTTCGACTTGAGCATCTTCAAAGCGAAATTGACGAGGCCAATTACCACGCCTTCGCGGGGAAGGCGGCTCTTCCGCCGAGTTCCTATAAGTCGGTCGTTCACCTTTCAAATGGCCGGGCGGTCTATTCGTTTTGCATGTGCCCAGGGGGCTTTGTCGTCAACTCCTCGAGCGAGGAGAATAGCGTCCTCACCAACGGCATGAGCAACCACGCCCGCGAGGGGAAGAATGGCAACTCCGCTCTCCTCGTCAATGTGAGCGTCAAAGACTATTTCCGCGGCCATCCGCTCGATGGATTTCTCTATCGCGAAGCCCTTGAAAGAAGTGGGTTCTGCAAGGATAAACCGTATTTTGCCCCCGCGGAACGGGTTGGGGATTTTCTTAAAGGCAGCGTCACTTCCGCTTGGGGCAAAGTCCTACCGACGTATGAACCAGGCGTCTATATGGCGGATCTCTCCAAATACGTCCCGCCATTCCTTTCACAAAGCTTGAAAGAAGCGTTCCCATTATTGGGCCAGCACCAAGCGTTCTATCAGGATGAGGACGCGGTCATGACGGGCTTTGAGACCCGTTCCTCCTCGCCCGTCCGGATTCCTCGAGACGAAAACGGCGAAGCCAACCTCAAAGGTGTCTATCCTTTGGGCGAAGGCGCTTCCTATGCCGGCGGGATTACTTCCGCGGCGCTCGATGGCATTAAAATCGCCTTGCAGGTTTTGTCGCATTAAGGCGTGAAGAAACTCCGAAGGAGGCTTTCGAAAGCGCTCGAGGCCTCTTTTTCTTAAACTTCGGTTGACTATCTTTACAAGATAGACTTAAATAATGAGGTTGCCGTGGGCATTCGTTTTAGAAGCCTTCGGCCTTGAAAGAGGCTAATTATGAAGTATTCCAACACCGCTCGAGTTCTCTCATTCATTCTGCATTTGATCTTAGCTTTGGCTTTTGGCGTTTTGGGCGTTTATTTCGCCTTCTTCGTGGTTCCGTTCCATTTCGATGACGGCATCAAGATGAACTTCATGAATTCGGGCATCAGCAACTTTGCCTTCGTTTTGGATGTTGCCCTTGCGGTCTTGGGCCTCTCGGTTTTCACCGTCAGCACTTATGGCGCGGTCGAAGGCGCCAAGAGTTTGCTTGCCCCGAATGATGACAAACCGGTCGTCAAAGCGTTCACCGCCTTCATCGGCGATGGCTATATCGCTTCGGGCTTCTTCGCCGCGTTGGCTTTCCTCTATTTCGATTCCATTAAAAACGGCAACCTCGCGTTCGCCATTGTGATGTGCGTCCTTCTTTTGATCATCTTGCTCATTGCGACCAACATCCCGATGTACCGCCTTTTCGAAGGCAAGGAAACCACCGAGGAATTGGTTGGTCTTTCTTTAACCGCCGCGGTGAGTTTCTTCTATATCGCTCTCATGAACTTCCTTGGTTTGGTTGGCGATTGGGTCGTCATGAATCGTCAGACCACCGGCGGTGGCGTCAACTTCGCCCTTCAGCTTGGTCTCACGGCGATCTTCACCGTTTTGATTGCCGGATTGATGCTCGCTTCGGCTTTGATCCTGAAGAAGAAAGGCGTCGCCGATAAGAAGGCGGTTGCCTTAAGCGGTTACTTCGCCAGCGGTTCGTTCCTCTTCTTGGGCGGCTCGCTCATCAAGACGGGCGTTTGCGAATTCCTTTGGAAGGATTACAAGTTCCATTTGAATTACACCGAGCACGCTTTCTCGGGCTATGGCTACGCTTCGATGTGCTTGGTCATCGGCTCCTTAGCGGTCTTGGGCGCGATTGCCTTCGCGGTCTTCACTGCGAACGACAGCAAAAAGACGGAAGCGAAAGCCTAAGCTTCTTAAAAGAAAAATAAAACCGGTCAGTGTTCGCTGGCCGGTTTTTCTTTTCGTTCTTCTTGGCGGGCTTCCTTGGAGAGGAAGTTGGAGACGACGCGATATTCGTTATAGAAGGCCAAGGTCGCTTGATCGGGCTCTTCCATCTCGGCTTGGAGCCGTAGCATCGCGTCCTCGGGGACGATCCGTTCCTTTTCCCGCATCTTGTTCTGCAAGAGGCAGATGTCGTAGGGGACGTTGAAGCGGACTAAGATATGCTTCTCAAATTTGGGTGTCAGTTCGGCGTACATTCTCCGGTATTTGTTCTGGAGGTTCGTCGCATCGGCGATGACGGTCACATCATTTAAGGTTTCGGCGTAGTGATTGATCCGAAAAAGGAAGGTGCCCCAAACCAGTTTTTCGTTGCGGAAATCATTGACCGCTCCGAAGAATTCGTAACGGATTTCATCGCTCGCGACGATGTAGGTATTCTGATGTTCTTTCTGGTATTTCCTCGCCCAGGTGGATTTTCCGCTTCCGGGGATGGCTGAAAGAACAATCAAGGTTCGCATAAAGGATACTATATTCTCTTTGCTTCCTTGTGGGCAATCCGAAACTGCACAAATGAGCCGTTTTGCAAACTTATGGCACTTTCGGAAAGCGAGAGTATAGTACCCTTGCCGAGGGAACGATGGAAAAGCTTTCAAATCTCGATCTGACAGAAGGAACGCCTTGGAAAAGGCTCCTCCTTTTTTCGCTTCCGGTCTTTTTGGGCAACATCATTCAGCAGATTTATTCGATCGTGGATGGGGTGATTGTCGGCCGCTTCATCGGGGATTCCGCCTTTGCCGCGATCGGCTTGACCGGCAACATCGTTTATATCGCAACCGCCCTCGCGAGCGGCCTTCCTTCCGGCACGAGCGGCCTTACCGCCCAATACTATGGCGCCAAGGATATGGAGAAGGTTCGCAAGAGCTATGCGGCCACCCTCATGATCTGCTTGGTCTCGGGGGTCGTCTTGACCCTCCTCATGATGCTCCTTTCGTCCCCGCTTCTTCAGATCGCCCATTTGACGCCGGGAAGCGATACTTACAATTACGCCGAGCTTTATATGCTGATCATCTTCGGCGGGCTATTGGGCGTCTTCTTCTATAATATGTATCTCAACTTCTTAAGAGCGCTGGGGAATACCTTTATCCCTTTTGTTCTTTTGGGGATTTATTCGGGTCTCAACATTCTCTTCGACGCCCTTTTCATCATTGTGTTCCATTGGGGCGTGGCAGGAGCGGCGAGCGCTTTTGATCTTTCGGTGGTCCTGAGCGGGGCGGTCGGCCTCTTTTGGACCCATGCCAAATATTCGGAACTTCACCTCAGCAAAGCGGATTTCCATTTTGATAAGGCTTTCTTGTCCGCCCACCTTCGGATGGGGCTTCCGATGGGAATCGAGTTCGCGATCATCGGCATTGGTTGCCTCATTATGCAAGGCGCGGTCGATAAATTCGGGGACGAAGCGATCAACGGCTATAACGCCGCCAGCAAGATCGAGAACCTTCTTTGCACCTTCATCAGCGCTTTGGGAGCCTCGGTTTTGGCCTATTGCGGGCAGAACTATGGCGCGAAGAAATACGATCGGGTCAAAGCGGGCATCAAGCAGGCGGGGATTATTTTCCTCATCGATGCCGGGATCAAGATCTTGATCACCTGGGCGATTTGGGATCGGGCTTGCGATCTTTTCCTTTCTTCGCCGAGCGAAGCGACGAGAGAGTATTGCCGCCAATACATGATCTGGGATTTTGTCACCTATGTTTTCCTGGGCGCGATCTATGTCTACCGGGATGCTGAACTCGGGATTGGGAAAGTGGTGCCGACCTTCATCGCCGGGATCGGCGAGCTCTTCGGCCGTACCATCATGGCCTTGGCTTTCGTGATTCCCTTCGGGGCGACGGCCGCTCTCGGAGCCCCGGGCATCGCTTGGATTTGCTCGGCGACGATCTGCGGGATTGCCGTTTGGCGTGATGTCTTTTCGAAGAAAAACATCCTTCATTCCGAAATCCCTGCAAAAGTCCCTTCGAATGGCTCTAGTGCCCCTAAGGAAAAGGTCTAAAATAGAAGCATGAAGTCCTTATCCAAGCTTTACCGCTACGGACCCGGCCCTTCCAGCTCGCACACGATCGCTCCGGCGATTGCGGCTCGTTCGTTCAAAGGATTGATTGAAAAACTTTCCCCGGACAAGATTCGGGTGACGCTTTATGGTTCCTTGGCCCTCACAGGGCAAGGCCACAAAACCGATTTGGCCGTTATCGATGCCCTGAAGCCTTATGAGACCGAAGTGGTCTTCGACGAGAAGACCCGGGTCATCCATCCTTTATCTTTATGCTTCGAAGCCTTTAAAGGAACGGAGCTCCTTTTGGCGAGACACTATGCGTCCCTCGGCGGGGGCGAAGTCACCTCCACGGACGATGAATCCGTTTGTGAAAAAGATATCTATCCTTACCGCAACCTCGAAGAGATCAAAGCGGATATGTCGGCCCGGGCGATCCCGAATCTCAAGGAATTCTGCCTTCTTTATGAAGATTCTTCGATCGATGGCTATTTGCTCGACGCCTTGAAGCGGATGTTCGCCGCGATTGAGCGAGGGCTTCAAACCGAAGAGTATCTGCCTTCGAATGACAATCCGCGCCTCCATTGGAAGCGCTGCGCCAAAGGCATCTATAAAACCGCCTTGGATATTCATGATCCCGACGCGAAGCGGGAGATGCTCATCAGTGCTTTTGCCTATGCGGCGGCCGAGAACTCGGCATCGGGGGCGGAAGTCGTGACCGCGCCGACCTGCGGCTCTTCGGGCGTTTTGCCCGCCGTCCTTTATTACGAATATAAGATTTTAGGAAAACCCTTAGAGCAGGTCCGCGATTCGCTTTATGCGGCGGGCATCTTCGGCAACCTCGTGAAACAAAACGCCTCAATCGCCGGCGCAATCGGAGGCTGCCAAGCCGAAATCGGCACCGCGAGCAGCATGGCGGCCGCCGCCCTTTGCGAACTTGAGGGGCTCTCGCTCTATCAAAGCGAATACGCCGCCGAATGCGCGATGGAGCACTTCCTCGGGCTCAGCTGCGACCCAGTCGATGGCTATGTGATCATCCCCTGCATCGAGCGAAATGGCATGGGCGCTCTTCGCGCCTATGATTCCTATCTTTACGCGCGCTATATCGCGCCCTTACGGAAGAACCAAGTCAGCTTTGACGATGTGGTCGAAGCGATGAAACTCACTGGCGATTCCTTGACTTCTGCCTACAAAGAAACGGCCGAAGGCGGTCTCGCGGAGATCCTCAAACGCAAAAAATAATCATTTTGTGGGGCACGATTTTCCTTTTTATGTCTATGGATATATG
>DAIQMS010000008.1:0-43108 GCA_036788815.1 Bacillota bacterium | reverse complement strand
GCGCCGAAGTAGGCAATGAGAAGAATCGCTCCGTCAAGAAGGAGCGACATAAGCGGCGAGTTGAACGCCATGATCTGCTCGGCTTTGGTGAAGGTCTTATAAATAAAGCCCGAAATGCCGCCGAATTTCTTCTTTTCCTCTTCCTGGCGACCATAGGCTTTGACCACGCGGATGCCCGCGAGGTCCTCTTGGACTTCCTGGTTGAGTTCATCGTACTTATTGAAGACGGCCACGAATAAAGGATGGACGACCGTCGCCAAGATCGTGAGAACCGCAAGGATGACCGGCACGAGAACCACGAAGATCAAGGCCAACTTCCACGAGGTCACAAAGCTCATGATGATCGCGAAGATCATGATCATCGGGGCCCGTAAGACCGCCCGAATCGTCATCTGGAAAGCGAACTGAACGTTGCTTACATCCGTCGTGAGACGGGTGACGATCGAAGAAGTCGAAAATTTATCGATGTTATTAAAGGAATAGTCTTGGATGTGATAATACATATCCTTCCGGAGGTTATGGCCAAAGCCCGACGCTGCGCTGGCGGCCCAATAGCCCGCCCCGACGCCTGCCGCCGCCGCAATGAGGGCAATTCCCGCCATGATCGCGCCATAGACATAGACGTCATAGTTGCCCGCCGAGGTATGAATGCCTTGGACGATATTCTGCATGAGAGGCCCGTACTTCGTCTGGAAGGAGGCAAAGTAGGTCGCCCAATCGCTTGAAGGATCGGAGTTCAGTTTCATCGCATCGACCAAGAACTGCATAAAGAACGGAACCATGATTTCGCAGAAGGTTTCGATGATGACGTAAAACCAAGTCCAGATAACGTCTTTCTTATAACCGCGCAGACTCTTCATCAACGCTTTGAATGTTTTGATCATGTTCACTCCTTCTCCCCGCCCACATTGGCTCGAATTTTCGCTAAGACCTCACGCACCGTCTTTTCTTCTTCCGGGGTAATGCCCGCTTTGACGGTCGCACTGACCTCTTTGAAGATCTCTTTGAATTCGGCTTCCACTTTCTCGCCTTTCGCCGTCAAGGTGATGACCTTCTTCCGCTTATCTTTGGGAGAAGGTGCCATCTTGATGTAGCCCTTCTTCTCAAGGCCGCTCAGGGTTTGAGAAGTCGTCGCTTTCGAAACTTTGGAACGCGCCATCACGTCTTTGGCCACGATTTCCTGGTCTTGGTGATGGAAAATATAGCCTAAAGTCATCCCCTCGACGCCGGTCAACTCTTCTTCGAGATGGCTTTCGAGCGTCTGATCGATATAGGCTTTGACCAAATGGTCGGTTCGACGGATTTCCGCCCCTAAAGGTTTTTCTTCGTTCATAAAGGCACGAATTTAAATCGTTCGTGTACGAACATTCTAATCAAGAAAACAAAAGCCGCAAGTGTTTACGCTCTGAAAGCGTTCTCAAAGGTGATTGCGATTTTCGATGCCATCAAGGATTCGAGTCAAATCGTCAAAAGTTTTGATGTTCATCGCGATCTCGGCCCGGATTTTCTTATAGCCTGGGAAGCCCGAAAAGAAATGCGGAATCAATCCTCTTAATTGCATGAGGGCGACCTTCTCGCCTTTTTGCTCAACGAGGCGCTTGGCAAAATCACGGGCCCACTCCACTTCTTCATAAACCGTGGGATCGGCCTCTTTCGCTTCGCCTTTATAAAGATGGTTAATATTTGTGATGAGACGCGGATTGCCTAAGCCGCCCCGGGCAACCATGACCAAAGAAGCCGAAGTCTCCTTCATCGCTTCCATCGCTTTCTCGGGGGTGAAGATGTCGCCCGAGACGCAAAGGGGGATCGAAAGGCTCTTGCCAAAATCCTTGAGGAGCGAATAATCCGCTTCGCCCGTATATTGTTGTTTGCTCGTGCGCGCGTGAATCGTTAATAAGGAAATACCCGCTTTCTCCAAAAGGGAGGCCACTTCCTTGAAGTTGATGCTCTTCTCGTCCCAGCCCAAACGGATCTTGGCGCTCACGGGCTTATGAGAAGCCATGACGAGGGCACGCATATACGTATAGAGTTCTTCCGGATGCTTGAGCCAGGCGCTCCCGGCGCCCGTCTTCGTGACCTTATAAACCGGGCAACCCAGATTGACGTCCAAGATATCGTAATCGGCCTTCTCTTCGAGAATTGAGAGGGCTTTTACGGAGATTTCGGCATTGGAGCCAAAAAGCTGGAGTCCGACCGGATGGTCGATTTTCGAGGTGGCCAAGTAAGTGTAGGTTTCGGCGTTTCCATAGAAAATTCCGCAGTCGGAAATCATCTCGCTAAAGGAAAGGGCAACCCCGAAGGGCTTCATGAATTCGCGATAGGCCAGGGTAGTTACGCCCGCCATCGGCCCTAAGACAACGGGACCATTCACTTCCACATTTCCGATTTTCATAAGACAAAGAAAGAAGGCCTCACGGCCTTCCTTCATTATTTTTTATCGTCTTCCGAAGGCTTCTTTTTCGGAGCGGCCTTCTTCGTTGGAGCAGCCGGTTTGTCCTCGGCTTTCGGGGCTTCCGCTACCTTGGGCTCTTCCGGAGCTTTGGGAGCTTCAGGAGTCACGGGCTTCTCTTCGTCTTTGAGCTGTTGCTCAGCCGAGAGTTTGCCATCGATGACGCCCTTCTCTTCCGGCGTTTCTTTCTCTTTGATGGTCGCGCTCGGTTTTTCCGGGAGCTTGCCCGTCTTGATCAAGGAATCGATCTCTTCGGCGGTGATGGTCTCTTTCTCGAGCAAGGTGTTCGCGATGAGCGTCACTTCGCCTTTATGCGCGGTCAAGATCTCAATCGCCTGTTTGTGGGCGGTGTCGATGATCTCCCGGACGGCCTTGTCGATTTCAAAGGCGACTTCCGAGGAGAAGTTCCGCTGAGTGTTGGTGTAGTCACGGCCAAGGAAGACCGATCCGCTATTCTGTTCGTATTGAATCGGGCCCAGTTCGGACATACCGAATTCGGTGACCATCATACGAGCGAGGCGGGTCGCTTCTTGAATGTCGTTTTCGGCACCGGTCGAGATATCGTCGAAGAAGAGTTCCTCGCTGGCCCGGCCGCCGAGGAGTCCGGTGATCTGAGCCAAGAGTTCTTTCTTCGTCAAAAGGAAACGATCGTCTTCTGGCGTCATGAGAACGTGACCACCCGTCCGACCCCGCGGGATGATGGTGATCTTCTGAACCTTCTCGGAATACGGAAGGACCAAGCCGATCACGGCGTGGCCCGCTTCGTGGAAGGCGACTTCTTTGCGTTCCTGATCGTTCATGCCTTTGCCGCTCTTGGCCGGTCCGGCGATTCGGCGATCGATGGCTTCATCGATTTCCGCCATGCCAACCGAGTCTTTGTGGAAGCGAACGGCAAGGATTGCGGCTTCGTTCAAGATGTTTTCGATATCGGCGCCCGAGAAACCCACAGTCCGTTTCGAAAGGGCGTGGAAATCAACGGACGGATCAATCTTCTTATTACGCGCGTGGACTTTGAAGATGGCTTCGCGACCCGCGGCATCCGGCAAACTGACGGTGATGATGCGGTCAAACCGACCCGGGCGAAGAAGGGCGGGATCAAGGACGTCGTCACGGTTGGTCGCAGCGATGACCAAGATGCCGGCATTGTATTCGAAACCATCCATCTCGACGAGGAGTTGGTTCAAGGTCTGCTCGCGTTCATCGTTGCCGCCGCCAAGGCCTGCGCCTCTTTGCCGACCAACGGCATCGATTTCATCAATGAAGACGATGCACGGTGCGGTCTGCTTGGCTTTCCGGAAGAGATCCCGGACACGGCCAGCGCCGACGCCGACGAACATTTCAACGAAGTCCGAACCGGAGATGCTGTAGAAAGGAACGCCCGCCTCGCCTGCGACCGCTTTCGCGAGCAAGGTTTTGCCGGTGCCCGGATTGCCAATCAGCAAGACGCCTTTCGGAAGGCGCGCGCCGTATTTGGAGTATTTCTTCGGCTCTTTGAGGTATTCGACCATTTCGACCATTTCGGCCTTCTCTTCATCGCAGCCAGCGACATCGGAGAAACGAACCTTCGAGGCGTCTTCGCGCCGAGCGGGGGATTTGTTGAAATCCATCGCCTGACGGTTGGCGCCGTTGACGGAGGAGTTGAGCATGCGGAAGAAGAAGAATCCGAGCAAAAGGATCAAAACGAGCTCAATGATGGTTGGGCCCCAGGTGTCCCACCAAGAAGCGGTATAAGGATCGCTGTTAGAGAAGGTGGCCACCGAGAAATCTTTGACGCTGCTGTTCTTGACCCAATCGATGCTCGCCCAATCCGAAATACGGGCGCGGAAGACTTCGTTCCAAGAAGCCTCTTGGCTCAAAACGTTCCCATCGGCTCCGACGATCGCCATCTTGGCGGTGTGAGAAGCTTTGACGTTCCATTGATCGGCCGGAAGGATAACTTTGTAAGTGATCTGAGTGTGATTCTTATCGTTCTTGTACGCTTCGCCGGTGATCGTGGTGTTCGCGATGTTGGTGCTCGCGTTGACCGTGCGGATGTAATACATCGTATCCGTGCCGGTATAGCTCGTTTGCTGAGCAACATCGACCCGAAGATAGGTGTCCAAGTCATTCTCGTTGAAGGTGGTTGGACCCGCCGAGAAGAGATAGCGGACGATAAAGGCCACTACCAAGACCACGAAAAGCACGGTGAAGAAATACGGTAAGATATAACTCCACACGCTGCGCTTATTGTTTTGATCGTTCATGTTTTGTACTCCGTTCGTTTTGGGACGCAAAGGATTAACTATAAGTTAATCGTTTTTATTGGCGACATAACGCAAGATACACCCGAAAACTGGGATGCACAACTAGATTACTCACTTCTCGTCGCTTTTCACGTGAATATTCAAGATGGACGAATGGTATTCGCTGAAGCCCTTCTTGTAGCGCGGAACATAGATGACCTTGCCATCCTTGTTGAGGAAAACCGGCCAAACATGGAGCAAACGCGGGGAAATACCCGCGGCCACAAGCATGCGGCGGACCGAGACCAAATAGCCACCATAGGCGTAAACATCCTGAGGCAAAACGCTGCGGACGGTAACGGGGTAATCTTCAGCGTGGATGTTCCGATCCTCAGCTCCCATCGTGAAATCGAGGTCGAAGGTCTCGCAAGCGAACTTCATCGGTTTATCGAGCACGTAAGTGTAAGGCATATCGAGACCATCGGTATCCAAAGTCAGGACATCGTATTCCTTGACCATGTAGACCGCGCCTTTGAGCTTCAAGGTATCATTGGGCTCTTTGTTGAGGCACATCGCCCGGATATCGGAAACCATCTTGGTGGTGATTGTCACATGGATCGGCGAATGGCGGTTCACGAAATCCATGATCGTTTTGGTGAACTCGTCCGGGGTCAAGGCGATGATCGAACGAATGTTGAGCTCATCAACCGTCTTGATATTCTTATCGATGCTGTTGATGAAGTTGATCTTTTCGGAATTCTCTTTCATCATCGCTTCATAAAACTGATCGCGCTCCACCTCATTCATCTGATAGATTTTTTGGCGGATCGAAGTCGTGAAGACTTGCTTCAGCCCGGCGCCCGCCTCAAGGAAAGGCACCGAATTCTGGACGCAATAGCGCTTCAAATCGCTCCGGGTGAATTCAAGGAGCGGACGGACGACGATCATCCCTTGGTAAGTCGAGACTTTGCTATAGCCATACTTGGCTTTTTTGATGCCTTGGGATTTGGCGGTTAAATAGCCTTCAAGCACATCGTCTTGCATATGGGCGATGAAGATCGCCGCGGCATTGTGCTTCTTATACATTTCGGTGAAGAAGCCATAACGGACGGTTCTTTGCCAGGCCGGATAATCGATGTCTTTGCCCGTCTGATCGGCTTTCGAGGCATCGAGGGCCTCAAAGACCAAACCTTCTTTTTTGCAATACTCGGCCAGAAGAGCCTGCGCTTTGTCGGAATCTTCGTTCAGGTGATAGTTCACGTGGCAAACGACCGGTTTGACCCCCGCCTCAAGCATGAGACCCAACAGGCATTGGGAAGCCGGACCGAAGGTATCGGCGACCAAGTAGGTATTGCCTGGGCCGAAAGTGTAATCAAGCACCGCGCTGGTAAGCATAAGTTATTCTCCTCTCTCCCCGACTTCGTCGGAGATGATTTCATACATCGTAGACGCTTCGTCTTTCTTCGCAAATTCTCTAATCGAAGCGACTTTTGCAGTGATTTTATGGCGACCCATGACCAGAATCAGGGTATCGCCCACCGCGACTTCGCTCATGGCTTTGGCAATTTTGCCATTGATGAAGATGTCGCCATCATCGCAAAGTTCCTTGGCGGTCTCCCGTCGTTTCGTGAGCCGTGCAACCTTCAAAAACTTATCGATTCTCATCGGCTAAGTTTATCACATTGTTTCCTCGGTGTGCTTTGAATAAAGCACATGAATCGCCCGCACGATGGCCTCGAGGCTCTTGAGCCAGTCTTTTTCTTTGCGGATCCGGAGGCGCAATTGCTTCTCAAGGAAGGTGACTTTGAGAATCGAAAGATAGGGCACCATCACATTGAAGAGTTCGCTTCCGATGCCGTTGATTCTCGAGAAAGCATCGCTCATCAAAATATCGACGTAGGTGTCATATTCCTCCACGCTTTGGAATTCCGCTTGCGAGGTGAAAAGATCGATCCGTTTCTTGGCAATGAGGAGGCTAACTTCCTCAGGCAAACGGCCATAGACATCCCGCATATGCTTTTGATAGGCGGCAAGCTCTTTTTCGTCTTTGACGTTCTCAAGCTCTTGGTAGAGTTCGATCTTGTCGCTACTGACGGCGTAATCCTTCGGAATGTAGGCATCAATATTGAAGAGTTTGTTGGGCTTCGGCTCGGGAGTAGGAACGCCGGTCTTCTTTTCTTCGATCGCCTCGTTGAGAAGTTTCATGTAAAGATCGAGGCCCACCGTATCGATGAAACCGGCTTGCTCGGCCCCGAGGATGTCCCCGGCGCCCCGAATCATGAGGTCGCGTTGGGCGATCTTGTAGCCGCTTCCGAGCTCGGTGAATTCCTGAATCGCCTGAAGGCGTTTTTGGGCATCTTCGTTCATGTTCTTCTGCGGCTTGTACATCAAGTAGGCGTAAGCGATCCGATCGCCCCGGCCAACCCGGCCTTTGATTTGATAGAGCTGGGACAAGCCGAAAGTGTCGGCGTCTTCGACGATCAGCATGTTCGCGTTCGGGATATCGATGCCGTTTTCGACGATCGATGTGCAAACCAAAACATTGAGTTCCGCATCATAGAATTTAGCCATGACATCTTCGATTTCGTCCTTCTCCATCTGGCCATGGACCACCCCGATCTTGGCATCGGGGATCGCCCGAGCGATCCTGGACGCGGTCGCGTAGATGCTCATGACTTTGTTGTGAACATAAAAGACTTGACCATTCCGGGAAAGTTCGCGCTGAATCAGCTCATAGACAACGTCTTCTTTATAAGGCGTCACGTAGGTTTGAATCGGCATCCGGGATTCCGGAGCGGTGTTGATCTCCGAAAGGGGCCGGATCCCGACGAGGGACATCTGCATCGTCCGGGGGATCGGGGTCGCCGTCAAGGTCAGAACGTCGACATTGGTTTTGAGTTCCTTGATCTTCTCTTTTTGCTCGACGCCAAAGCGCTGCTCCTCATCGACGATGAGTAAACCCAAATCCTTGAAAACAATCTCTTTGGATAAAAGACGATGGGTGCCAATCACCAAATCGACTTTGCCCTCCGCCACGGCTTTCATCGAGGACCGCTGAATCGATTCGGGGATAAGACGGGAGAAGATGGCGATGTGGATGCCAAAAGAAGAGAAACGCTCGAGTGCGACTTCGTAATGCTGCCTTGCCAAAAGGGTGGTCGGGCAAAGAAGAGCGACTTGCTTGCCGGCGGAAATCGCCTTGAAGGCAGCCCGGAAAGCAATCTCCGTTTTGCCGAATCCGACATCGCCGCAAAGGAGCCGATCCATGATCTCCGGCTTCTCCATATCCGCTTTGATCTCTTTGAGCGAACGATCCTGATCGGCGGTCAAAGGATAAGGGAATTCGTCTTCGAATTTTTGCTGAAGTTCATCATCAGGTGGGAAGGCAAATCCGGTTTGTTTGGCCCGTTGGCCATAAAGAGCAATCAAACGGTCAGCGAGTTCGTTGACCCGTTCCTTGATGTGGGCTTTCTTTTTGGCCCAATCGCCCCCGGTGAGATGGGAGAGTTTCGGCACCGAACCTTCGCGGCCAGAGTATTTGCGGACTAGTCGGAATTGTTCCAACGGCACATACAGGGTCTCGTTCCCGGCGTAAGCGATTCGGAGGTAATCGCGATGAACCCCTTCGACTTCGAGGGTTTTGATTTCGATGAATTGGCCAATGCCGTTATATTCGTGAACGACATAATCCCCTGGTCGGAGGTCCTCATAGCTCTTGAGAATCGTCGCGTCTTTGAAGCGAGAGGTGAAGCGGGTATTGGCGATCCGATGGCCAAATAACTCCGCAGAACTGAGGTAAACGACCCCTAAATCCGGGATTTCAAAGCCTTGGTTCAACGACAAAGAAGAGATGCCTAACGCCCCGGAAGGAAGAGCAAAACCTTGGACCATCTCATAAGGAATCTTGGCCTCGTCGAGGAAGCTCTTGGCGGTCTCGAGTTGGTGTGGTTCATTGAGGGCTAAGATGACCTTCTTGTCGTTCTTGAGATAACTCTCGACGGTCGGCACGAGGGCGGCAATGCCATTCCCGGACGTGACGACGCCCCGAACCGTGAAAAAGGTGTCGGCGGGGTCAGTTGCAAACTTCAATCCGTAGAAGACTTTCCGGTAGTCTTTGAGAGCTTCGGCAAGCTCCATGTATTCCTCAAGATGCGAGGGAATAAGCCGCTGAAGCTGCAATTCCGAAAGATAGGTATGAGCCTCATTTGTCAAAAGATCGGTTGCTGAAACGAAGCCTTCTTTGCCCGGGATGAAAATGATTTCCGGATCGAAATAATCGATGATCGAGAAAGGCTTGTTGAGGGCGAAGCCGAAGTATTTATAAAGGCTGGGCTTATAATTCCGGGACACGAAATCCTCGAGGTCCCGTTCGGTGTTTTCTTTGAGGATGTCGGCCGGATCCTGAGGGAGAGTCTTCGCATCTTCCTCAAGCCGTTCCTTGAGCCGATGGGCAAAAGAAGCCATTTCTTCATCGGTGAGATAAAGGTCACTGGCAGGAAGGATGTCGATCGAGTCCACTTCTTTGGTGGAGGATTGGGTTGCTATATCAAATTCTTTGATCGTTTCGATCTCGTCGTCGAAGAACTCAATCCGGACCGGAATCGTCTCGTTGACGGAGAAGATATCCAAGATATCGCCCCGCGAGGCGAATTCGAGCGACTGATCAATCTTATTGACCCGACGATAACCGAGTTCCACCAAACGACTCTTGAGATCTTCAAGGTCGTTTTTGCCCCCTTTTTTGAGGCTGAGGATGCCCGCTTTGAATTCTCGGGGGTCAGGAAGATAACGGAGTAGGGCGGCCGGGTGGGTCACCAAGATCTTCTTGCCGGGCTTCAGGAGCTGGCCCATCGCATAAAGCCGCTGAGCCATGAGTTCGCGCGAGGAAGAAAGGCTTTCGGCACGGAGAAGTTCGTCCGCCGGGAAGAAAACCACTTGGTCTTCGTTGAGGAAGTTCAAAAGGAATTCATAAGTCTTCTGGGCTGAATAAAGGTTATTGGAGATGATCGCGTAATTCTCGGGATCCTCATGGAAGAGCGAGGCGAAAAGTAAGCCCGTTCCGATCGTATCGTCCACGACCAAATGCCCCTTCTTGTTCCGAAGGGGGGAGGTCAGCGTGCTGTTTTTGAGAATTTCGTAGAGGTCCGTCTAGGCTCAACTCCTAACCGACTTTGCTGTTGTAGATCGACATCGCATAAGCAAAGTCTCGTAACTCGATGTCCCGTAACGCCTTGGCGGCATTGTCGGTCGCATTCTCAAGGTGAACGAGATCGTCGCCCGTCGGCTTTCCGAGGACATAATCGATCGGGTTGTCGTGAGGGGGCTCACCAATCCCGATCCGGATCCGGCGAATCTTGTCGCTCCCCATCTGCTCGATGATGCTCTGCATGCCTTTGTGGCCGCCCGAAGCACCGCTCTCGCGGAGGCGAATCGTCCCTTCCGGAAGCGCCATATCATCATAAACGACGACGATATCATCGATCGGGATCTTAAAGTAATTGGCTAACGGGCTCACGCAAGTTCCGGAGAGATTCATGAACGTCTGGGGTTTGCAAATGATGATCGGCTCTTTGAACGAGGGATTTTTCACAATGCCGAAAACGCCTTTGAAATCCTCGCGGTCAAAGTCGCCTTGGACCAGATCAGCGAATTTGCCCAAGGTTTTGAACCCCATGTTGTGGCGGGTTCCTTCGTATTCGCGGCCTGGATTGCCAAGACCGACAAAGAGCTTCATTTCGCGCCTTCTTTGGCCAAAACCGTCTCGAGCGAAAGTTGGTTGATGATGGAAACGACTTTGTCGACCTTCTCGCGGTCATAAACGATAATCGGGTTATCTTTGATCCCCAATAGCGCCTTCTGATCCGCCGTCGCGGTGGCGTCATTTGCCATCATCTTGAGCGAATTCATGATGAGGAAGTTATACGGGAAATGGAGCTTCTTCATATCGAAGGACCCCCGGAACTGGTAATAACGGACGTGGTACATGTCCAAAAGATTCTGTTCGATCATGAGACTCCGGCCATCCGGGGTCGGGATCGACATCCCCACCGAGAAGACGATGACGTTCTTCTTTTCGATTTTCGGGTACTCGGCGAGGAACTTATCAAGGCCTTTGATCGTTCCGCCTTCGACCCAACCGCCGAAAACGATCGTGTCGTAGTCCGCCATCTTTTTCAGACGGAAACCTTTGAGCGGAGCAACATCAGCATTCACTTGCTTGGCGATGTCCTCGGCGTAGGTTTTGGTGTTGCCGGTTTTGGAGGTGTAAAGGATCAGTGTTTTCATAGCGGATTGAGTTTACCACCCTTTTATAGATAAAAGGAAAGGGAACGTTTAGAATGTGGGCATGAAATTTAAAGAATGGTGGAAAACGTTTGTCAAATCTTGCTCAATGGGCTTAGGAATGATCCCTGGCGTGAGCGCGGGTACGATGGCGGTTCTTGTCGGCATCTATGACGACCTTATCGACGCGATTGCTTCGATGCGAAAACACTTCAAGCAATCGTGGATCACGCTCTTCCCGATGCTGACGGGTCTTGTTCTCTCGTCCGTGGCGATTCTTTTAGCGGTCCATTATGGCTATAACTACGCACCGTTTGTGATCTCTTGCCTCTTCGCCGGTTTGATTTTGGGTTCCTATCCTTTGATCACCAAAGAACTCAAAAATGAAAAAATCTCCGCAAAAGGCCTTTCGTTAATCGCGATTGGCTTTGTTGTAGCGACGGGCATCGGCATCCTTTCTTACATCAGCGTCCGGTATTGGAACTTCGATCTCAACGCCTACTTCCTTGCCGGGAATTATTGGTGGGTCTACCTCGTGGTCTTCGTTGCAGGCTTCATTGCTGCGGTCGCGTGTGTGATCCCGGGCATCTCGGGCGCGATGATCCTTTATATCTTTGGTCTTTATACCCCGATCGTCACCATCGTGATCTCGGAGCGTGACACCTCAGGCAACATCGTTACGCCTTCAATGTTCCATGACACCAGCCGCCTCGCCAGCGGGTTTGGCTACCTCGTTTGCTTAGGCATCGGAATTCTGATCGGCTTTGCCATTGTGGCCAAGGCGATGAAGAAACTCCTTGAGACCAAGCGGGTTCCGACGTTCCAGGTCGTTTTGGGCTTCATCATCGGCTCTGTCGTTTCAATGTTCATCAACCAGAATATTTATAATACGACCACCCAGGAAACCATTTACCAAACCACCCCGCTTTGGGGCTATATCGTCGGACCGATTCTCTTCGTGCTCGCCTTCATTGGCTTTTATTGGATCAGTCGCAATGTCGTGAAGAAACAGACTCCGGACGCCAAAACGGAAGAAGTCTCGGAAAAACCTCAGGAAACCGAAGAGAAAAAATAAGCCGACCAAACTGTTTTTCACTCATGAAGCGTTTAAGTTGATATTCGATGTCAATGCTTTATAGTAAAACCAACCTAGAGGGGGGTTTGCTATGCCGAGAAGTGAAGAACAAAACAAAGCGCTGCGCGATTATCGCCGGGGCAAAATTTTGGATCGGGCGTTGACGTTATTCGCCATCAAAGGATTCGATGACGTGACGGTGGACGATATCATGCTTTCCACCAACTGTGCTCATGGACTTTTCTACCACTACTTCCGCTCCAAAGAGGACGTCTTCAACGCTCTCGTAAAAATCAAAGAAGAGAAGTATAAGGATTATCTCATTCCTCAGGATGCCGCCAGCGCGGCCGGAGGAATCAAAGGGCTCAAGATGCTTGCCGACTATTGCGAAAAGATCATCTCAGGACCCGATGAGGTTGCCTATTTCTGCCGCATCAGCACCATCCGCCACTACACGGTGACGACCTATAACGAAGCCCTTTTGGGCGATGATCCCTTCCCGAAGCTCATCAAATTGGTCGAACAAGGTCAAAAAGAAGGAACGGTTCGCCAAGGAAATCCCTGCGAGATCGCCAACATGTTCGTCGATTTCTGCAACGGCGCCATGTATCGCCGGATCGTTGAGGGCAGCGAGAAGTATTGCCCGATCACGAGCGCATCGATCATGCGCATCTTCCAGAAATAGTTTATTTTCGGAACAATAAGGCCCGTTGAAATGGGCCTTTTTTGTTTCTAAATTGACGGGGAAGGTCCAACCTCTATAATTAACGAACATGGGAAAACTCCTTCATTATCTTCGTCCCATCTGGTGGCTCGTCCTGATCGACGTGATTCTTTTGGGCCTCCAGTCTTACTTTGCCCTTCTCATTCCCAATCTCATGAGCAACATCACGAAGATCATGGAATACCCGACTAACTACACCGAGGATATGAAGGCCTTGATCGACCTCTGGAATCTTCATTTCATCAGCCCGAGCGGCAACCCCTTAACCGATACCTGGATCATCGGCGGCTTCATGGTCGCCTTTGCTTTCGGCTTCTTGATCTGCGCCTTCGCGACCTCCATCATGACGAGCCGGATCGGCGCCTTCTATGCCAAAAGCGTCCGCCACA
Organism: Bacillota bacterium; assembly: GCA_036788815.1. Lineage (GTDB taxonomy): Bacteria > Bacillota_I > Bacilli_A > RFN20 > CAG-826 > UBA4951. Next base: position 29,967 of record DAIQMS010000008.1, on the reverse strand, counting down.
GCCTCTTCAAAAAAGTCACCAGTATGTCGGTCGGCGAATATTACGACTTCGGCACCGCGAGTTTGATCACCCGAACCACGAACGACATCGAACAGACCCAGCTTTCGATTCAGATGGGTTTGCGAATCATGATCATGTCACCGGTTTCGCTCGTGATCGCGATCGTTTTGATTTTCACGAACGATCCGAAACTTGCCTTAATCGTCTCTTGCATCATCCCAGTGTTGATTGTCGTGGCTACCGTCCTTTTGGTCTTGGCCACCCCGTTATTCAAGAAACTTCAAGAGTTAATGGACAAGCTTACTTCCGTTCTCCGGGAGTCGCTTAAAGGCGTCCGGGTCATTCGGGCTTTCAACCAGGAAGACAAGGAATTCAACCGCTTCGACAAAGCCAACAAGAATCTCGTGGATGTCGGCATCCGGGTTGACCGGATCATGAGCTTCGGCTCCCCAATCATCGGCATCTGCTTCGATGCGACCTATATCGGCATCTATGTCTATGGCTTTGCCAAATATGACGGCGCGCCGGCCACCGGGGCAGCGATCGATTTCGCGGGCATCGTCACAAGCGCTCAATATGCGATGCAGCTGATGCAGTCGTTCATGATGTTCATGTTCCTCCTTATTCTTATTCCGCGCGCGACCGCTTGCGCGAAACGCATCAACGCCGTCTTCGCGAGCGTCAACCCGATTGTCGAGCCGACTCATCCGAAAACCTCGGAAGAGAATAACGGCGTCGTCGAATTCAAAGAAGTCACTTTCTCCTTCCCGAAAGCCAGCGCCCCAACCTTGAGCGCAATCTCCTTTACCGCGACCCCAGGGAAGACTACCGCGATCATCGGTTCAACGGGATCAGGCAAGAGCACCATCATCAGCCTCATCCCCCGTTTCTATGATGTTTCGGCGGGTCAGGTTCTCATCGATAATGTCGATGTTCGTGACTATGATAAGCGGGTTTTGCGGGGAAAATTGGGGTTTGTCCCTCAAACCGCCCAGCTTTTCCGTGGCACCTTAAGAGAGAACATCGCCTTCGGCAAAGAAGACGCGACGGACGAAGAGATCCGCGAGGCTTTGCGGGTCGCCCAAGCGAGCGAATTCACCGATAGCCTTGAGGGTGGACTCGATTTCGAAGTGGAACAAGATGGCAAGAACTTCTCCGGCGGACAAAAACAGCGTTTGGCGATCGCCCGCGCCTTGGTGAGAAAACCAGAGATCTATATCTTCGACGATTCCTTCAGCGCCCTCGATTTCAAGACTGATATCCAACTCCGCAAAGCCCTTCGGGACTACACCAGCAATAGCACCATCATCATCGTCGCTCAGCGGGTCTCCACCATCATCGACGCCGAAACGATCATCGTCCTCGATGAGGGCAAGATCGTAGGCCAAGGCACCCATTCCGCCCTTCTGAAGAGCTGCCCGGTCTATCAGGAGATCGTCGAATCGCAATTAGATAAAGAGGAAATCGCCAAGACTATGGCGATGGCTTCTTCCGGAGGTGAGCGTTAATGCCAGGCCGTCAAAAAGAAATGCCCAAAGCCAAGAACGCCAAAGCGGCATTCAAGCGACTCGCCAAAGAGTTTATGCCTCAGCTTCCGCTCATCATTTTCATTTCGCTTCTTCTTATTGCCTCGAGCGTTCTCTACGTCCTTGAGCCGATGATCATGAAGACGATCGTGAATGGCCTCACCGACTACGTGAGCACGAGCCCGGAGAACACCTTCATCATCGATTGGGGCGGCCTTTCGAAGCTCTTCGCAATCCTCTTTATCATGGTTGCCTCGAGCAACGTCTGCAGCTGGCTCAGCGAATTCATCGGCATCAAGATCACTAAGACTTATGGGTACAAATTGGATAATGCCTTAAAGAGAAAACTCGATAAACTCCCGCTGTCGTTCTTCGATGGCAAGAGCTATGGCGATGTCCTCTCAACGGGGGTGAACGATGTCGATAACATCGGTCATAACACCTATGGCATCCTGTCACAGGTGATCCAGGCGGTGGTCATGCTTTTAGGTTGCATCATCGCGATGCTCGTCGTGAGCTGGCAGTTGGCTCTCATCGTGATCGCTTCGCTTCCCGTCACGGCCGCGGTCGTCATGCTGATTGGCAAGCGCAGCCAAATCCAATTCAAAAAATACCGGGCCAAGTACGGCGTGCTCGAAGGCCAGATCGAAGAAGCCTATAACGGCTACAAACTCCTCAAGGTCTTTAACCGGGAGGGAACCGCCCAAGCGAAGTTCGACGCCATTAACGAAGAAATGACCGAAGCCGATCGGAAATCGCAATGGATTTCTGGCTTCATCTATCCGACGATGCGCTTTATCTCGCAGGTGAGCTTCGTCGCGGTCTCCGTCGGATCTGGCTTGATCTACGCCGACGGGAAAAGCCTAGGCGTTCTCGTCGCCTTCCTGATGTTCCTTAATATCATCGGCCAGCCGTTCCAAATGCTGGGGCAGATCTCGACTACCTTCCAGTCCGTCATGGCTTCAACCGAACGGGTCTTTGCCATTCTGGATGCCCCGGAAGAGATGCCTGATCCTAAGGATTGCATCACAAGCGAGGAGAACATCAAAGGGGATATCGTCTTTGACCACGTTTATTTCTCCTATACTCCGGATAAGCCTCTCATTGAGGATATGAATCTTACGGTTCATCAAGGCGAAACGGTCGCCATCGTCGGCCCGACCGGTGCTGGAAAGACCACCTTGGTCAATTTGATCATGCGCTTCTATGAGATTGATAAAGGCACGATTCTTCTCGACGGCGTCGATACAAGGAATTACGCCCGCAAGACGCTTCGGGGCGCGATCGGCATGGTCCTTCAGGACACCTGGCTTTATAACGGCACGATCCGCGAGAACATCCGCTATGGCAATAACGAAGCCACCGATGAGGATGTTTATGCAGCAGCCAAAGCGGCCCGGGTCGACCACTTCATCGGCACTTTGCCCGGCGGCTATGATTTCGTTTTGAATGAGGATGGGAGCAACATCTCCCAAGGCCAGCGCCAGCTCATCACGATCGCCCGCGCGATTTGCTCGAAGCCGAAGATCATGATCCTCGACGAAGCCACCTCCAGCGTCGATACCCGCACCGAGAAGGCGATTCAGGATGCGATGGACGACATCATGGTCAATCGGACCTCTTTCGTCATCGCCCACCGCTTATCGACCATCAAAAACGCCAAAGCCATTCTGGTCATGAATCAAGGCAAGATCATCGAAATGGGCACCCATAATGAACTGATGGCAAAGAAAGGCTTCTACGCCGACCTCTACAATTCACAGTTCCTTGGCAAGCAAGAAGATTCGGCAAATCTAACAACTACGAAAATTTAGACGAAAAAGGCGAAAATTTTACAATTGTATTTTAGATAGCCCAAAATCACGTTTTTAAAGTAACTGCTTTATTATTTTGTCAAAGCAAGAGTATCCGTTTTTGATCGCGAAAAATAGTGACTGCTTGCTCCCGGGTTTGCGTTATTAAGAAAATATTGACCGCTATTTTCTGGAAAAATGAGCCCTCATCGATGTAAGGAGTATGGAAGCGCTTTCACTGAAAGGAAGAAAAGCCGAAAAAATAGCAGTTACTAGCGCCGAGAAAAGAGTTGGCACTTTTTTTAATTCATCAAGTGAGTGCTATTTAACAATGACGAAAAACCTGCCGATCCTTGTGGGTTTCGAAAAGTAAAGAAACGCCCCCTCTTGTCCGTTTGACGAACCCTTTTTCCTTAATAATAATAAGGGCGCTGGGAGGGATAAGGGATATGTTAAAGACCAAGATTCTGACGAACGTGTTCGTTGTCATCACATTTGTTGTGACATTCCTCGCGTTCTACCTTGCTGCTGCGTCGAATATCGCTTAATCCCCTTCATTCTGTTTTAGTAAGACCAAAACAAAAGGCCCCTATTCCTGTAAGGGCCTTTTTTCATACCTTATCGACGTTACTTCTTTAAGCGAGCTTCTTTTTCCTGGGCTTTGTTGAAATCCTTGATGTTCTCGTAGATCCCTTTGAGCGAAGGATACATCTGCTTGTAGGCTTTCTTATAAAGGTAGTCGTATTTCTTATGGACTTCCGGATTCGGCTTGAAGGTGTCTTTGACCCGGACCATATGCTCCACTGCTTCGGGAGCCGATTTGTAGGTTCCGATGGCTAAGAAACCTGAGATTGCGGCGCCGAGGCTCGAAGTCTCGAAAGTCTGAACCCGGCTCGCCTCGCGGCCGAAGACGTCGGCGGTGATTTGGCAGATCTCGTCGGATTGCGAACCGCCGCCACTCACGCGGAGCGAAGGAATCGGATGATGGGTCTTATGCTCAAAATGTTCCAAGCCTTCGCGGAGGGCATAGGCGATGCCTTCGATGATCGCCCGATAGAAATGCTCACGGGTGATCGCATCGGAGAAGCCGATGATCGCGCCTTTGGCCAACGGACGGGAAAGGCCCGGGCCCCAATAAGGCTGGAGCACAAGTCCATCGCTTCCGGGTGGAACGAGTTTTAGCGCATCGTTATAGTCTTTGGCCGTCGTTTCGTTGAGCATCGTGCCATTAACCTCGCGACCGCCGAATTCTTTGAGGAACCAATTGATCGTCCAATAGCCGCGGTAGATTTGGATATCCATGTTGTAATAACCAGGGATACAGGACGGAAATCCCGGCAAAAATGGCTCGGATTCCGTATATTTGACTCTCGTCGTCTCAATGCTCGAAGCGGTCCCGTAGCTGAGGGCGGCCGTCCGATCATCGATGACACCCAAGCCTAAGGTATCGCAGGATTTATCGCTTCCGCAGGCATAAAGGACAAGTCCTTCGGGAAGTCCTGTCTTAGCGCTGGCTTCTTTTGTGATCTTGCCCAAAGGCTGTCCTTCGGGAACGAGGGTGCAAAGCATGCTCTTCTTGAGGTTGAAAATCTGGCCAGTGATGTCTTTCTCCGGGTCTTTCATCCAAACCCGTTTGGCATAGTTGATCGGATAGTGGCCGGATTGGTTACTGGCGGAATCCTTGAGCTCGCCCGTCAGCAAGTAAGTGAAATAGGTAGAGACGTTGACGAATTTATCGACCTTGGCCCAATTCTCAGGTTCGTTTTCAGCAAGCCAATTGCCAACCGACCGTTTGCGGTTGAAATAGATGGCATCCGCCTTGCCGATCAAACGGAAAATCGCTCTTTGATAAGCCGGCAGTTTCTTTTTGCATTCGGCGGTTCTTTGGTCGAGCCAAAGAATCATCGGGCGAATGACCTTCTTATCTTTATCGAGGAGAACCGCGCTGTCGCGGAAGCAGGTTAAGGTAATGCCCGCCACCTTCTTCAAAAGCTCAGCTTGGGATTGAGCCAAACGATTCGTGCATTTGGAAAGGCATTCAAAGTAATAATTCGGATCTTGTTCGGCATAGTTCGGAAGCGTGGAAAAATACGCCGGTTCGTATTTTTCTTTCTCCATCGCCAAAAGATTGCCTTCTTGATCGAAGATACCGCACCGCACGCTTTGCGTGCCGAAATCAATCGTTAGAATAAATGGCGTTGCCTTTTCCATATTTCTCTCCCGGGGAAATTTTAGCACGAATGGCCTTATCTACGTGCTAAAATAGGCGCGCAAAGAAAGAGGAATAAAGAAATGATCATCTCCAGGGCGCCCTTCCGCGTGAGTTTCTGCGGCGGGGGCAGCGACATTCCGTCTTTCTACGAGAAATACGGCGGCTGCGTCCTTTCGACGAGCATCCGGAAATACGTCTATCTGGCGATCAACAAGGCCTTCAACAAGGACTCGATCACCCTCAAATACTCGAAGACCGAGGTCGTCACCGACCCCGCCAAGATCGAGCACCGCATCTTCCGCCAGGTTCTGACGGACTTCGGGACCAAGGGCATCGAGATCACCTCGATGGCCGACATCCCCTCGGGGACGGGCCTAGGCTCATCCTCCTCTTTCACCGTCGCCCTATTGAAGCTCCTCTACACCTGGAACGAGCGCTCCGCCTCCGCCTACAAGATCGCGAAGGAGGCCTGCGACGTCGAGATCGTCGAGCTCCGCAACCCGATCGGCAAGCAGGACCAGTTCGCGGCGGCCTTCGGCGGGCTCAAATTCTATGAGTTCTGCCCCGACGGCTTCGTCCGGATCGAGCCGGTCATCATGAGGCACGAATCCTACCAGAGGCTCCAGAACAGCCTTCTGATGTTCTACACGGGCGACGTGAGGGACGCCAACCAGATCCTCGGGATCGAGACGCGGAACCTCGCGGGCGACGCGGCCAAGATCGAGTCCACCAAGAGGCTCTGCCAGATGACGCGCGAGCTCAAAGACAGGCTGGAGGCCAACGACGTCGACGCCCTCGGGCCGGTATTGGCCGAGAGCTGGGGGATCAAGAAATCGCTGGCCCAGGGGATCTCGAACCCCGCGATCGACGCGGCCTACGAGAAGGGGATGAGGGCCGGCGCGACCGGCGGCAAGCTCCTCGGCGCGGGCGGCGGCGGGTTCCTCCTCTTCTACGTCCCGAGCGAAGAGGCAAAGAAGAGCGTCCGGGCGGCTTTGAAGGGCCTCACCGAGATGCCGTTCGAGCTCGACCAGGCGGGCTGCTCGATCATCTTCATGGAGTAAAACGATGATCGCACTCATTCAAGCCGGCGGCGCGGGAACGCGCCTAAAAGCCATCACGGGAGATTCGCTCCCGAAGCCGATGGTCGAAATCTGCGGGAAGCCTATTTTGCAGTGGCAAATCGAAAATCTCCGCAAATCGGGCATTTTTGAGATTATCATCGTTGTTTCTGCCAGCGGAAAAGACATCATCGAAAACACCTTTGGCGATGGAATGCGCTATGGGGTGAGGATCCATTACATCGAAGAGACCGAGCCTTTAGGAACCGGCGGCGCCCTCTATCTTTTAGGCAAACGCTACCAAGAGGATTTCGTCTTGCTCTTTGGCGATTTGATGCTCGATATCGATTGGCAGCGTTTCATCCGCTATCACAATAGCAAGAACGCGATGATCACCGCCTTCGTCCACCCGAATGGCCATCCCTTCGATAGCGACCTCATCATCGCTGATAAAGAGGGTAAAATCACCGGCATCGACAGCAAGAACAACATCCGGAACTATTTCTATGAGAACCTGACCAACGCGGGGCTCTATGTCGTGAACCAGAAAGTCATCAACTTCCTCACGAGCGCGGTCAAAGTCGATTTCGAGAAAATCATCCTCGACCACTTTGTGAAAGAAGGCTCCGCTTACGCCTATCGGAGCAGCGAATACGTGAAGGATTGCGGCACGCCCGAACGTTATTACGCGGTAACCTCCGATTGCGAAAAGGGCATCATCGCCCAGAAGAACCTTCTTCATAAGCAAAAATGCATCTTCCTCGACCGCGATGGCACGATTAATAAATTCGGTGATTTCGTGACGAAAGCCTCGATGCTCACCCTCCAAGACGATGCCGCGGAATCCATCAAACGAATCAACGCCTCCGACTATCTTGCGATCTGCGTGACCAACCAACCGGTCGTCGCCCGGGGCGAGACCACTTTCGAAGAACTTCAGAACATCCACAACAAGATGGCGGATCTTTTGGGCCAACAAGGCGCCTATCTCAACGATCTATTCTTCTGCCCCCACCATCCTGACGGGGGTTATCCCGGCGAAGTTAAAGAGCTCAAAATTGTTTGTGAGTGTCGCAAACCGAAGATCGGCCTTTTGAAGCAAGCGCAGGAACGTTACAACATCGATTTTGCTTCGTCCTGGATGATTGGCGACACCAAACAAGACGTCCAAACGGGCATCAACGCCGGCTGCCGAACCGTTTTGCTCACCTGCGGCGATCCGAATTACGACAAGAAATACTCCGAAGCCCAGCCGACTTTCACCGCGAAGAGTCTCCTCGAAGCGGTTTCCACGATTCTCGAAATGAAATAAGGTAGAATAGCAAAGGGGAATGAACACATGGAAGACTTCACCAAAGAAATAAAAGATTATTACGCCCGCGAGATCAAGACGATCGAGGATCTCGACGTGGAAGAGCTCAATAAGGCGATGAACTGCCTCCTCGAGCATTACGAGAAAGAGGCGACGATCTACGTCTTCGGAAACGGCGGCTCTTCGGCCACGGCCTCCCACATGGTCTGCGACTTCAACAAGGGCACCTGCGCGAACGTGGAGAAGCGGTTCCGCTTCGTCTGCCTCAACGACAACATCCCGACCATGATGGCGGTCGCGAACGACATGGCCTTCGAGGATATTTTCTATTACCAGCTCGAGAACAAAATCAAAAAGGGCGACCTCGTCCTCGCGATCTCCGGGAGCGGCAACTCCCACAACGTCATCAAGGCGGTCGAGTACGCCAAGAAGGTCGGCTGCCAGGTGATCGGCATGACCGGCTACGACGGCGGAAAGCTCGCGAAGCTCTCCGACTTCCAGCTCCACGTCCCGGCGGACGACATGCAGATCACGGAGGACCTCCACATGGGCTTCGACCACATGATGATGCAGATCTTCTGGAAGTTCCTCGAGACCCGGGCGGGCCTCAAGCCGGAGTACAAGATCAATAAGTAAAGAAAGAAAACGCCTGGAGGAATCCAAGCGTTTTTTCTATTCTAAAGGCTTTTTGCAGGGGTTATTTAACTTTATGATACCAAATCACCGGATGCTTCTGCCAGTCGTTATCCGGATAGGCGAAGACGCCGCGCGAGACCTTGATGCCTTTGGCGCCGTTCACCAGCTCCTCACCCCGCGAGACCAACTCTTGAAGCACGTCTTTCGGAAGCGCTCCATTATCGTGGCCACCATAGAGGGTGTATTGATCGGCCAAAGAAAGGATCTTCTTGGCGTTCGGAAGCCATTTCTCGACGCTTAAAGAACCGGGAAGCTGAAGCCAAAGCCACGGCTCGACTTCGTCGCCGGTGAACATCAAGCTTTCTTTCTCGTCGAGATAGACCGTTGAGCCCGGGGTATGCCCCGGGGTGTTCATGACGCGAATCAATCGTCCGCCAAGATCAAAGACGCAGGTATCGTCGAAGAGCATTCGTTTCGCCGAATGCGGCTTTTTCGAAAGCTTATAGTCTTTGCCTTCCATCTTGAGGAGCCTGCGCCCCGCGAAATTGCTCGCTAAGAAATAGAGAATGCCTTTGTTGTCGTTTTTATGATAAGCGAACGAGCTGAACCAATTCCTTCCGCCGGCATGATCGCAATGAAGATGGGTCAAAGCCACTTCAACGGGGAGCTTCGTGAGGCTCTCCACCACTTCGCGGATGTTGCCAACCCCGAGTCCTGAATCGATGAGAAGCGCTTTTTTCTCGCCCAAAAGAAGATAGGCATTCACAATGCCGTCTTCGTTAATCCGATAGGTGTCGGAATTGATTTTAATAACTTGGTGATCGTGGTCTTCCATAAACTGATTTCTATTTTACCTTATTTAAAAAAGAGCGAAGTCCCCGATTTTTCCCTTTTTCGGTCGCTTTTGCGTTCTCTCAGGGGTTCTTCTTCTAAGAAGAAGCGCTCCGTGATATAGTTTTCGTGTCAGGGCATTTTCTAAATGTCCCAACGATTGTCATTAGGAGGACAATATGGCAGAAAAGAAGTACGTCTACTCCTTCAAAGAAGCCCATGCCGCTCATCTCGGCAAGGACATTCTTGGAGGCAAGGGCGCAGGTCTCTGCGAGATGACTGCCGCCGGCGTCAACATTCCGGCTGGTTTCACCATCACGACCGAAGCTTGCACTCTCTACTACGATTCCGGCAAGAAGATTCCGGATTTTGTCTGGGAAGACATCGTTAAACATCTTCACGAAGTCGAAAAAGTCGATGGCAAGACCTTCGGCGCCAAAGATGGCATGCCGCTTTTGGTCTCCGTTCGTTCCGGCGCTCGTCAATCGATGCCGGGCATGATGGACACCATCTTGAACCTCGGCTTGAATGATGACTCCGTCCTTGCCTTGGCCAAAGCCACGGGCAATGAGCGTTTCGCCTACGATTCTTATCGCCGTTTCATGTTGATGTTCACGAACATCGCCAAAGGCCATCCGAGAACTGAGATGGATAAGATGCTCGATGACATCAAAGAGAAGAATGGCTACAAGCTCGATACCCAGGTCACCGTTGATCAATTAAAGACCTTGGTCGCTGCTTACAAGAAATATTACAAGGGCGTCTTCGGTGAAGACTTCCCGACTGATCCGTATGTCCAACTCAAAGAAGCGGTCGCTGCCGTCTTCCGGAGCTGGGATAACCCGCGCGCCAACGTGTATCGTCAGATGAATGGTATCCCCTATGAGTGGGGCACTGCCGTCAACGTCCAGACGATGGTCTTCGGAAACATGGGCGAAGATAGCGGCACGGGTGTCGCCTTCTCCCGCAACCCGTCGACTGGCGAGAAGCAGATCTACGCTGAATTCCTTCCGAACGCCCAGGGCGAAGATGTTGTCGCCGGTGTTCGTACTCCGTTACACATTGACGAGCTCAAGGCTCGTATGCCGGACGTCTACAAGCAATTCATCGAGACCATCAAGCGCATGGAAAATTACTTCCATGATATGCAGGATATGGAGTACACCGTTGAAAAAGGCAAGCTCTATTTCTTACAGACCCGCAACGGCAAGAGAACCGCTCGTTCGGCTCTCAAGATTGCCTGCGATCTTGTTGATGAAGGTTTGATCGACGAGAAGGAAGCAACCCTTCGCGTCGAACCGAAGCAACTCAATGACCTTCTCCACCCGACCTTTGATCCGGCCGATTTGAAGAAGCATACTCCGGTCATCGTTGGCTTACCGGCATCTCCTGGTGCTGGAACTGGCCACCTCGTCTTCACCGCTGAAGAAGCGAAAGCCGAGAAGGATGCCGGACGCAAGGTCGTTCTTGCCCGTGCCGAAACCTCGCCTGAGGATATCATCGGCATGGTCAACGCCGAAGCCATCATCACCGCTCGCGGTGGTATGACCTCCCACGCCGCCGTCGTTGCCCGTTCGATGGGCAAATGCTGCGCGGCTGGCTGCACTGGCGCCATCATCGACGAAGAGAAGAAGACGATGACCATCAATGGCAAGGTCTACACCGAGAAGGATGTGGTCTCTGTCGATGGCAATACCGGCAGCGTCTATGAAGGCGCTATCGCGACGAAGGAAGCTGATCTTGGCGGAGACTTTGGCCGGATGATGGCCTGGGCCGACAAGTATCGGAGACTTAAGATCCGCGCGAACTGCAACACCCCGACGGATGCTGAGAACGCCGCTAAGTTCGGCGCCGAAGGCATCGGTCTCTGCCGCACTGAGCGTATGTTCTTCGCCGAAGATCGCATTCTCAATATGCGTTCGATGATTCTTTCGGATACCACTGAGCAGCGCGAAGCCGCCCTTGAGCGGTTACGGCCGTATCAGGTCGCTGACTTCTACGCGATGTATATGTCGTGCCCGAAGTACAACGTCAACATCCGCTTACTCGATCCGCCTCTCCACGAATTCCTTCCGGATATCCACGAGGATGCCAAGATCGCTGAAATCGCGAAGACCCTCGGTGTCGATGAGCAGAAGGTTCGCGATCGCATCAATCAGCTCCATCAGGCCAACCCGATGATGGGCTTCCGCGGAGTTCGTCTCTGCGTTGCCTATCCGGAAATCTACCGGATGCAGGCTACCGCCATCATCCAAGCTGCCCTCAAGGCCAGCAAGGATCTCGGCCATGATGTCGAGCCGGAAATCATGATTCCGCTCACTGGCGAAGAGAAAGAGCTTCGCTATGCCAAGCAGGTCGTGGTTGAGGCTGTCGAGAACGAAATGAAGAAAGATGGCCACACGCTCAAGTACCATGTGGGCACCATGATCGAAATTCCGAGAGGCGCGTTACAGGCTGACAAGCTTGCCAAAGATGCGGAGTTCTTCAGCTTCGGCACCAACGACCTCACTCAGTTGACCTTAGGCTTCAGCCGTGATGATGCGGGACAATTCCTCCCGTATTACTACGACAAGAAGATCTACGAGTTCGATCCGTTCCAAACCGTCGATGTCGATGGTGTTGGTGAACTTGTCAAGATCGCGGTTGAACGCGGCCGTAAGACCCGTCCGGACATCGTTATCGGTGTTTGTGGCGAGACTGGCGGCGATCCGGCTTCCATCCACTTCTATGATGATGCCGGCCTCGACTATGTTTCCTGCTCGCCGTTCCGTGTCCCGCTTGCGAGACTCGCTGCTGCCCAGGCGAACATTCTCCACGAGAGAGCCGTTGCTGGTAAAAAAGCCAGCAAGAAGAAGTAATCCGATTTGCTCCTAAAGAGGAGGCATTCCGAAAGGGGTGCCTCTTTTCTTATCGAAAAAAACCCCGCCTCTGGAATGCTCCAGAAACGGGGTAAATTATAATTACGAGTCAATTAGCGTTCGCCGCCGGCTTGCGGAAGAACAGCGAGCGCAGGCTTGACCGCCGTCTCTTGTTTATCGAGCAAACGATATTCGAAAACGGTCAGTCCGAGGGTCAACAAGAAGGCAATTCCATCGGCGATCGGGGCGCTATAGAAGAAGCCGTCCATCCCGAGATACATCGGAAGAATAATGGTGAGAGGAACCAGGAGCATGAGATCCCTGACGAGCGAAAAGATCGTCGCTTGAATCGGTTTCCCAAGGGCTTGGAAGAAGACCGAAGAGGTCCTCTGAAGTCCGGTGAGAATGAGAAGCGAGAGATAGATCCGGAAGCATTTGACCGCGAAGTCGTTGTACTCGTCGCTGCCGCCGCCAAAGAGGGCGATGATGAGCATCGGATCCGCTTCAAAGAGAACGGTGGCGAGGACGGTGACAACCAAGCTCGAAATCAAGACGAGGTTATAGGTCTTTTTGCAGCGGGCGTAATTCTTTGCGCCGTAGTTGTAACCGATGATCGGAAGCCCACCCAGAGCGATGCCGATGGGGATATTGACCACAATCGTGAACACCTTATAGGTAATGCCAAAGACCGCGACGGGGATGTCGGCGCCATAAATCGTTGAGGCACCTTCCTTGGCCAGGACCCAGTTCGAAACCACCGTCACAAAGACGAGCGACATTTGAATGAAGAAGCTCGAAATCCCAAGCCGAAGGGTTTTCCCTAGCAGGTTCCAACCCGTGAAAAGCGAGCGGAAATTGACATGAAATGTCTTGGATTTGCAGAGATATCCAACCGAGAGGGCTGTCGAAAGAGCCTGGCCGATGATCGTCGCATAGGCCGCGCCGGCAAGACCTGTATTGAAGACGAAGATGAACACCGGATCCAAGATGATGTTCGCCACCGCGCCCGCCCCTTGAGCGATCATTGCGAAGATCGGCGAACCATCGCTCCGGATAATCGGATTAAGGACGTTGGTGTAAAAGCTGAAGATGACGCCCGCCATGACGATGAGGCCATATTCCCGAGCCAAAGGGAGCGAAGAATCCGTCGCGCCCATCAAAACGAGAATCGGATCCATCCAAACGAGACAAATCACGGTGAAGACGACGCCGACCACAAAAGTCAGTCCGAGGGTGGCGCCGATGGCTTTCCCTGCCTTTTCGGTATTCTTCTCGCCTTGGCAAAGCGAAAGGAAAGCCGAGGCGCCATCGCCCATCAGGAGCGAGAGCGCGAGAGCCAAGATCGTTAACGGGAAGACAATCGTCGTGGCGACGTTGCCTTTGTAACCGATCGCGCTGTTGCCGATGAAGAGCTGATCCACCACGTTGTAGAGGGCACTGATCAGTAAGGATAAGACACAGGGCAAAGCATAACGGAAAAGAAGCTTTCCGATCTTCCCTTCACCCAAAACTTTTGAATCATTCATAAGAAAATACCTCCGGTAGTCAACCGGACTTACGTTCTTTCGAACAGCACGTTGCGGTAGTATGTTAGCCTTTTTAAGTTTTTTCGCAAGCAAAAAACCGCTTTCATTCTATAATGAGGCGAGGTAAAAACATGGATCTCGAAGAAGCCCTTCTCAAACGCCGTTCTGTTCGGAAGTTCACGAACGAACCGGTGAGCAAAGAAGACATCGATAAACTCTTGCACGCCGCCATGAGCGGACCTTCGGCCGTCAATAAGAAACCTTGGGAGTTCTATGTCGTTCAAGATCCAGAGAAGATCGCAGAACTCAATAAGGTCGGTTTCGCTAAATACCCGAGCCCCCTTATGATCGTGGTCGCGGGGAATCGGCTGAATTTCTTGCCGATGGGCGCTGCCGATTATTGGATTGAAGATGTTTCATCGGCAACCGAGAACATTCTTCTTGAGGCAACGAATCTAGGCTTAGGCGCTTGCTGGTGCGGCGTCTATCCAGGAAAAGATCGAGAGAAACAAGTCCACGAGATTCTCGGGATGCCTTTGAATCATCTCGCTTTTAATATCATTATCATCGGCCACCCGGATGGCCCGATCCCCGAAGCGCGGGATCAATATGAAGAAAAGAAGGTCCACTACCAATGAAACAAACCGAAAAGATGATCAAAGGCGAGCTTTATAACTCCGCCATCAGCGAACTCCACGACAAAAAGATGAAGGAACAAGAACTCCTTTATGAGTTCAATCACCTCCATCCTTCGGAAGAAAAGAAACGGGTCGAGCTCCTTTACCAGATCTTCCCCCATCTCGGGAAGAATGCCTGGCTTGAGCAAGGCTTGCGCGTCGAATATGGTTCGAACATCACGATTGGCGATAACTTTTACGCCAATTACGACTGCAAATTCCATGACATCTGCCCGATCACGATCGGCGATAACGTCATGCTGGGACCCGACGTGATCATCGCCGCACCGATGCACCCACTATTAGCCGAAGAAAGAAACCCACAACAATTCCCGGATGGCTTCTATAACATTGAATACGGAAAACCCATCATGATCGGAAGCGGGGTTTGGCTTGCCGCGGGCGTTATCGTCTGCGGAGGCGTGAAGATCGGAGACGATGTGGTGATCGGCGCCGGAAGCGTCGTCACTCACGACATCCCCTCGCACTCGTTAGCGGCTGGGGTCCCCTGCAAAGTCATCCGTGAGCTTCGAGAAAGCGACAAAATGTTCGCCCCCGGCGAAAGAAACAAAACCCACACCGACTAATAATTAAAGAAGGTCGTCTATCGTTTTCTTAAGATCGCCCGTGAGAAAGATGCTCTGCTCCTCTAACGAGAGCGGAACGTTTGTTTTGCGAAGATTCGCCTGAATATAAGTTGCCCTCGGGTTTTTACTCGCTAAACGCCAGAAAGGATATTGGATGATCGCCGGCGTATTTTCGCCGACCCCAAGCTCAAGATAAACGATGGCCTTATCCTCATAATTGTTGGCCAAGAAAAGCTCATAACGGTCGTCCGCGTCATGCCAGCCTTGGTCTTCAACGAAGGTGTCATCCGCCCGGAGATTCAGGCTCATCGGTCCCCCACAAACAGGGCACTTTGGAATCAATCCAGTGGGGATTTGCGTATCTTTTTGCTCTTTGAGCATCGCTTTGATAGCCTCTTCGTTGTCATAGGTCATGGAGTGGCAAGGCTTGCTGCATTGGAAGAGCCCATAATCGCCTTGGGTATAGAAAAGCCTCTCTTTGGCAAAGCCGGCCTTTTGGAAGCAATGATCCACGTTCGTCGTCAGGACGAAATAATCCTTCTTCTCAATGAGTCTCAGAAGTTTCTCATAGAGCGGGAGCGGCCCCGGGGCATAACGTTCAAGCCAAATGAATCGGCTCCAATAGGCCCATTGTTCTTCCGGGGATTCGAAAGGCCCAAAGCCCCCATAATAAAGATTCGGGAAATGGTATTTGGCGATGAAATCGGCAAAGTTCTTCTTCCAATCTTCGCCATCGTAGACAAGGCCCGCGGCCGTTGAAAGCCCGGCGCCCGCCCCAACAAGGATGGCATCCGCTTCGGCGATCTTCTTTTTAGCTAAGGAGAGACTATCCAAGTAATTCATTGTAGATGGCATAATCCTCATCTTTGAAGGCATCGAAGACAACCACCGGCGCGTTGGAATGCTCGACCATGAAGCCATCCACCGTCTCCACCGCAATCTTCGCGGCTTCTTTATGAGGATAGCCGAATTCGCCGGTCGAGATGCACGGGAAAACGAGGGAGCGAAGCTGAAGCGAAACGGCAAGGGTGAGACAAGAACGATAACAAGAGGCCAATTGTTCCTCTTCTTTTAACGTCGGGCGAATCTCAACGATCGGTCCAACCGTATGAATCACATAACGGCAGGGAAGGTTATACCCCTTGGTGAGTTGGGCCGTGCCAGTCGTTTCTTCGTGGCCTTGTTTCCTCATCAAAGTAGCGCATTCGTCTCGAAGTTGGAGACCCGCTGCGCTATGGATGGCGTTATCGATACATTTATGGCCAGGAACAAAGCAACCCAGCATTTGGCTATTGGCGGCATTCACGATCGCGTCGCACTTAAGCCTTGTGATGTCTCCTTGATAGAGGGCAATCTTCGGATAGGATGTTCCAGGCAGAGTCAAAACATCGATCACGCCTTTCTCAACAAGTTCCTCTTGGAGAAGCTGATCTTGCAAGGCAATGAATTCTGGATTGAGCGGCTTGGCGGGTCGAAGATTCATGAGGCCGCGCAAAAGCATCCTCTGGTAAGGATACTCTGAGGATACCTGAGCGGCATAGGAACGAAATTCCGGCATTTCCTTGAGGAGGATGCCAATCATTTTATGGACGGACTCCGCGCGAACGGGGTCCGAGGCGTTACTTGACGGAAATGAGTTCATAGCTCCGGGAACCTAAGCCGATTTCTTCGCCGTGAAGAATGGCAGAATCCGGATCGGTCTCGGGTTCGTCGTCATGGAAGACGTGACCAGTGAGTTTCGCGCCTTTTTTCACGTGATCGCCCAACTGGGAGTTCTCAAAATAGTCTTTTTCTTCTTTGTCACAAAGGTCAACGCAGGCCTGATCGAGGGCAACCGGATCGAATGAGCAGAGCATGCCGACATCCGGAACGATCGGGGCATCATTGAAGCCGCCGCAATCGCACCAAGGCGAGACATCCATGATGAGTGAGATATGGAAGCACGGACGATCATACGTAACCGCCATGGCATACTCCGCCATCTTCTTGCCGAGTAAGGCGTTCGCGTTCCAAGAAATCGGCGAAATCGCATCGAAGGGGCACGCGGCAATGCAGCGACCGCATCCCTTGCATTTGGTTAAATCGATATGAGCTTTGCCATCCGGATAGAAGATCGCATCGCTTCCGCAAACTTTCGCACAACTACGGCATCCCCGGCAAAGACTCTCGTCGATTTGGGTTTTCCCTGAAGCGTGCTGATCGCACTTGCCTGCCCGAGAACCACAGCCCATGCCGATGTTTTTGATCGTTCCGCCAAAGCCGGCTTCTTCGTGGCCTTTGAAGTGAGTCAAAGAAATAAAGATATCCGCATCCATGATGGCGCGACCGATATAGGCTTCCTTGCAATAGACGCCATTATGAACCGGAACGGCAACGTCATCGGTGCCTTTGAGACCATCGCCGATGATCACGTGACAGCCCGTCGTGGTTTCGTTAAACCCGTTCAATTGGGCACAACTGAGATGCTCCAAGGCATTTTTCCGGGATCCCGGGTAAAGAGTGTTGCAATCGGTCAAGAAGGGCTTGCCACCTAATTCCTTGACCAAATCCGCAACGGCTTTCGCGTAGTTGGGGCGAAGATAAGAAAGGTTGCCCAATTCGCCAAAATGCATCTTAATGGCAACGAACTTCCCATCAAAATCGATAGTCTTAATTCCGGCAGCAATCATCAGCCGCCGAAGCTTGTTGGTTAAAGGATCGCCAGGACGAGACCGAAAATCGGTAAAGTAAACCTTGCTTTTTTCCATAATTTTCTCCGTGTGTTATTTTAAAACAAAAGCCCTATAAGGGGATAGTCTCAGAACTTATCAATCGCCTTTTTAATGGAGTCCTGATCAATGAGAGAATCCTCTTCCAAATCTGGTTCTTCTTCCTCGCTTTTAGCCCGGTAAGAAGGGGTCTTCTTTTTGCCTTCCAAAGTCACGGGGAACGGAATCCCTTTTTCCCGAACGATTGCCTTCAAATAAAGGGTGATTGCGGCGCTCATCGAGATTCCGAGTTCATCAATAACGTTTTCGGCTTTTTTCTTTAATTGGCTATCAAGGCGTAAATTCATTGTTGTCTTCGGCATATTTATGATTTTTCTCCTTGATACTTTTGTAATGCAATTATAACGCATTTTGCGTTACATAAATATCGAAAGAAAAAATCCAAAAGAGAATCAAAATTCTTCGCCTCTATATTCTTTGGATTTCATCGGACTTTTTTATCGTTTCAAGCCACGAAAAAAGCCATCGTTTTCTCTCTAACGATGGCTGATCGGACTCCTTTATAATTCTTGGCTCTTCAAGCGACCGTTTTTATCCTTCGTGATTCGCCAGCCACGCTTGTCTTCATATCCCCGGAAGAACTCCACGACCTTCTTCCCCTGAATGATAAGCGCCGTATCGTTCTCCAAGGAATAAGCCGTTTTGAAATGAAAAGATTTTAGGTCCTCTAAAAAGGCTGTCCTTGAGGGATCTTGGGCGTGCGGATTAAAGACATAAGGCAAATATCCCAAGCACGAAAGGAAGACCATCTTGTCCGAGATTCCATCCATGATGTCGCAATCGGCATAAGAAGCCTCGCACCAGCAGCTTGCGCCCGCTGATAAACCCGCCAAAACGAAGTTCTCGCGCTCGTTTAAGGCCTTGAGAAGGAGTTGATCGAGGCCCGTCTCCTTAAGCCTCTTAATGAGCGTTTTGGTGTTACCGCCGCCGATATACATCATATCGGCCCACGCCAGGGCTTCTTTTAAGTCCTCAGGGCTCGGCGTTTCGTTTGCGATGCTCAAGGGCTCGACCTCGCAGCTAAGCTCTCCATAAACGCTTCGTACGGCCTCCGTATAGCTTTCCGGGTCGCCTGAAGCGGTCCCTAAGAAAAGAAGATGGGGGTTCTCTTTCGAAGAGTAAGAACGAACCTTTTCATCGACCGGACGGGTCTCCCCGTTACCGATTTCCCCACCGCCAATCAAGATCAATGTTGCTTTCATAACCCCCATAGTTTAGAGACTTTCGGGAAAAAGTTAAGCAAAGTGACCCCCTTTCGCCAAGAACCCTGTGCCATAATAAAGAGGTGAAATATCTTTTCTTTGATTGCGAATGCGCCAATTGCTATGACCACCAAGGGAAAATCTGCTCCTTTGGCTATACGATCACCGACACGGATTTTAAGGTCCTTGAGAAAAAGGACCTGATCATGAATCCGGATGCCCCATTCGACCCCCACGTTCTGGGGATCGGGGAAAACAGCATCGATCTTGCCTATACGCCGGTTCGTTTTCAATACGCCCCGAAATTCGACGCTTTCTATCCAGCGCTCGTGTCGCTCCTCACCGACAAAGACACCGTCGTCTTTGGCTATGCGGTCGAAAACGATATCGGCTTCCTCTATAGCGATTGCCATCGTTACCAGAAACCCATGCCGAATTTCACATTCTACGACATTCAGGAAATCTATCGGATCTACCGGGAATGGGACCGCTCGCCCTCTTTGGAGGACGCCCTTAAAGACCTCAACGTTCCGTTTGATAGCTATGCGGAGCACCGATCGAGCGATGATGCCGAAATGAGCATGCTGCTCCTCAAGGAAATGGCTCAAGAGATCGGACAAAGCGCCGAGGAATTGGTCAAAACCTACCCGACCTCTGGCGGATCAACCCCGACGTTCATGATTCAAGCCAAGCTTATGGAATTACCCCAAAGAGATTTAGGATTCCCTTACGACGCCGATTCGAGAGAAAATAGCCGGACGTTTAACCAGCTCATCCATTACGTCGACCCGGAAGTGACGAACAAGGACCTCGAAGGCCATCGCTTCCTTTTCTCAAGGCTGGCCAAACAAGATATCGGAACGGCCGTAGAACTCGCCAACGCCATCATCGACCGTTCGGGCGAGACGGTCCGCTACCTTAAAGAAGCAACGGATTATGTCACATATGACGAGGAAGAAAAGAACGAAATTAAAGATATCCTCGCTCCACTATCTCTCCGCCTTTTATCGATAAAAGAACTTCGTAATCTATTAAAATAATCCCATACCTCCTAATCTTTTAAGTATATAAATCGTTTGTGACGTTATTTTATTCGTTTTTCGTGTCATAAAAGATGAAAAAAGAGAAGAGAAATTATGTAAAAAGTCTGTAAGCGCTTTATTTACTAAAAATAAACATTAGTATTTATCGTATGTTTTTATTGTAAACGCTTTCTGAAAACGCTATCACAATCGCCTACCCTACAATTACCGATATTTCGTTGTATTGTGATGTGCTCCCAAGAGAGGGAGCCAATCCAAAAAGGAGAACAAACTTATGAACGACAACAAATTATTCAACAACTACAACTTCCTTGGAAGCGATGAAGATTATTCGAATGATGATGAGGAACAGGCCATTGAGTTGGACGTTGCTCAGAATTACCAAGAAGAAGATCCTTCGCAGCGTTAATTCTTCTTTTTAACCCGCATCACACGAAAGAGCGAGCGCCCTAAGGGGCTGTCTTGCTCTTTTTTCTTTTTCTTTGGAGGAAACCGATTATCCTAAAGAGGTGGCAAAAGAAATCAAAAAGGTCGTCGCGCTTGAAGGAAAAGAAGGTCCTCTTTCTGAATCCTTGTTACAAGAAGGCTGGATTTTAAAAAGCGAAGAGGGCGTAAGTTACGAAGAAGCCTCGGAAATGCTGGGCCGGGATAAGCGGATCCTCCAGAATATCGCCGGGGACGATCTTCCGAAAGACCAGCCCTTCACTCTTTGTCTTTATGAACGAGAAAAACCGGTTAAAGAGACCCTTAAACCTCAAAAGGCCAAGCCCGATCTCAGCGGGGTCTCGCTCGCGGAAAGAAAACGCGAAAAACGGGAGCCGGTCATCTGGCTTATCTTCTGCATCCTCCTTTTTGCCGGGAGTTTTGCCTTCGTCGTCTATTCTTTCATCATCCAAAACAAAGATTTCACCTTTTATATCGCTTTGGTGAATTCCGCCTTGATGTTTGGCGGCATCATCTATTCGATCATTCAAATCGTCCGAACACGAAGAGATTTTTAATCACTCATCATCGGAGTAATTGCCGATTTTGTCTTTGACTTCAATTTGGCGGAGCGTTTCAAAAGGAACGTCCGGAACTTTATTGGATTTCGCCAAATCATTCATGAAGTCGTGATCCATTTTGGCAACGATGGAGCGGTCTTTTTCGAGATCGGCCTTCAAAAGCCGCCACTTCTTATGATGCGAGACCACCAAAATCACATAGATCGTCAAACAGGTGATAAACGATAAGGGCGAGACCCAGAAATAATAACGGCTTCCTTCAACCGCCGGAGCAATTTGGAGTTCAACGAGAATCATCCAAAGAAAGATGCCAAGACTCGCGAGCATCACAAGCCAAAACACGAGGGCGGCAACGCTTGGGAAGGCGGCCTTCCGATGGACGTAATTAATCTCTTTTTGAATGTCGTTTTGATCGTTGATGAAATGATAATGGAGTTTCTCTTCCCGGCGCCAGAGCGGATAGACTGGCGAAGTGATATCGCGCGAAAAGATCATTTTGACGCCGCTGATTGAGTAGGAGCAGCTGACAAGGTGATAGCCGAAGACTTGTTGATATTCCGCGACAGCATCTTCCGTTCCATTCCGAACGACGAAGCTGCGATATTCTTTTTTGATCATGGGTTGGGCGAAAGGGAATCCTTTGCCGATAAAATAATGATAGAGGAAGGGAAGCCATTTTCAAGTAACGCCGCCAAAAAAGACCCCTTGTCATAGTTTCTTGGGACAAAAGCGAATAGACTGAAGGCATGATCCATTACGAAATCCTTCAGCTGAAAACGCTGCCTGATCATGCAAATGCCCTCGCTCAGGATTATTCGGCGTTTGGCTGGCAAAGAATCAAACGCGAGGAGTTCAAAAGGCTTTCGGCGAACCCTGATGAGCCTGAGGAAACGCCGATCACTCCTTCCCCAGAAACGGTCAAAGGCAACCAAACCATTTATCCCGATTCGGCCGCTTTTCAGGATTTCGGGAGCTCCAACCCCTGGAGCGAACCCCCTTCGCCCAACGACTCTTCGACCTACGACGGCCTCCAAAATATTTATTTTAAACGCGATACCGCTTTGCCCAACCTGGCGAAGATCAATGCCATAAAAGAACGTTACGACGCCTTCAAAAAGGATCTCAATGCCCAAGCGGAAGCCCTGAATCACAAGAAAGAAATGGGGCATCTCTTCTTCACGCTGGCGATTTTGCCCTTTATGTTGGGCTTTTTCGGCTTCATGGGCGGGCTCGTTTGCACCATCCTTGCTTTTGCCGAATCGGATACTTATCCCGGACTTAAAGAACCGGGGATCGCTCTTTTTATCATCGGCGGATTTTTCTTTGTCCTTGCGATCATCTTTATGGCGCTCAGCCTGAAAAAAGGCATCACGAAAGCCAAAGAAAAAGAAGCGAGGGTGGCCTTGGATGCGAAGGTTAAAGAAAAGGAGGAGATCCTCGCTGAAGCGCGTGCGCTCCAGGTGTCAGGACCTTTCCCTCCGATTCAGGTTCACATCGTCCACTAAATCAGCTCTTCAATTTTTCGCCATAGAAACGAATATCATTCGTCGCATCGACTTCGCCCACGTAGCGGTTATGCAGATAGACATCGCCGCCGTCATCAATGTAGCCCACCGGCGTTCCGTTGATGGAAATCTGCCCTTGTTCGTCCATTTCGGCGAACTTGTGGCCTGAAATAAAGAGGATTGCTCCACCCTCCCCGTTAGAGGAGATATACCCGACGAGCGAGTCGTCGATGAAGATGTTGTGGCCATAGACGCCCATCCAATCCATGGTTATGTACCTCTGGCTTTAGAGTAGCACCTTTTTTCAGAGTGCTCACTATTTTCCACGAATCCTGAGGAATGAGAAGAGCGAAGGAAAGGCTTTTTGATAAAAAGAGACAGGTTTTGCTGATGTTTTTTATTGTAAAAATTTTAAAGATTCCTTTCTTTACTAAAGGAAAAACGCGGCTCGTCAAGGGCCGCGTTAATTCTTTTGAAAAGAGAGACTATTTCGCGTTTTTCTTCGCTAAGGCCTTCGCGTGAAGGACCTTTGCATAGCCCGCTTTATTTTCCTGACGAGCTCTCGCGATCGCCATGTCATCCGGCGCGATGTCTTTATTGATCGTGCTGCCGGCGGCGATGAAGCTTCCCGCCCCGACTTTAACCGGCGAGATGATGGTCGAACCCGAACCGACAAAGGCATTATCGCCGATGTCGCTATGGAACTTATTCACGCCGTCATAGTTGGCGATGATGGTGCCGCAGCCGATGTTCACGCCGCTTCCGATCTTGGCGTCACCAAGATAAGAAAGGTGAGCCGCTTTGCTGCCTTCGCCAAACTCCACATTCTTGAGCTCGTTGAAGTTGCCGATGTGGGCTTTGTCGTGGATGATCGCGTTCTTGCGGGTCCTGAGATAAGGCCCAAGGGTGGTCGCGTTGCCAACCACGGTGTCGACCAAGTGCGAATAGATAATCTCGTTGTTGTTGCCGACCGTCACGTTCTCGAAATAATCATTCGGACCAATGATGTTCCCCTCACCGATCATGGTGTTCCCCATAAGGAAGGTTCCCGGACGAATCACGGTATCCTGACCCACTTTAACGCCAGGAGCGATATAGGTTGAATTCGGATCTTCGATCGTCACGCCAGAAATCATGAGAGCTTTATTGATGCGAAGCTGGATGATATGGGCAGCGATGCTCAATTGATAACGATCATTCACGCCTAAGGTTTCTTCGACGTCTTTGACGGCAAAGGAGCCAACTTTAAGTCCCTTCTTGACGAAGAGGCCGATGACATCGGTCAGATAATACTCACCCGCGGCGTTATTGGTCGTGATGTGATGAAGGGCCTCGAAGAGCTCTTTGTTATCGAAGACATAAACGCCGGCGTTGACTTCGTTGATCTTCTTTTCCTCTTCGCTGGCATCTTTTTGTTCGACGATGCGCTGGACGTTGCCATCTTTCTTAACGATGCGGCCATAGCCAAACGGATCCTCGAGAATCGAGGTCATGATCGTGAGGGCATTATGGTCTTTTTCATGAGCATCGAAGAGGGCTTGGAGCGTCGCAGTGGTCAAAAGCGGAGTATCGCCACAGCAAACAATCGTCTCGCCTTCCTGTCCTTCCAGAAGCGGAGCCGCCATCATCACGGCATGACCGGATCCTTTTTGTTCTTTTTGCCAAACGACTTTGGCATCATTCTTCACGATCGCTTCGGAGGTGGCGCCGCCAAAACCGATGACGGCGATCAATTCCGCTAAGCCAATCGGCTTGAGCGCTTCGATCACGTATTTCACAAGCGGCTGTCCCAGAATCGGGAACGAAACTTTCGAGATATCCTCCCGCTTGCTCTTCATGCGGGTGCCTTTTCCGGCGGCAAGAATGATGGCGTACTTTTTCATGATCTATCCTTCTTTCTTTATCAAATCATGGTTCGGGTCAAACGAACAATATAGCCGAGTCCGAGATATTTTCGGGCGGCTTTTGCCAAGGATTTCGCATCATCGGAGAGAGCAAATACGGAGGATCCTGATCCGCTCATGCTGACAAGAGTGAAGCCATCGGCTTTGAGCGAAGCGACGATCTTTCCGACTTCCGGAAGTAGACTGTTCGCGGGCAAGAAAAGATCGTTCCCAATGCTCTTGGCTAAGAGGGCGTTATCGCCATTTGCCAACGCCTTAAGAACGTCTTGGGTTTCGATCGGGGTCCGCTCGAATCCTTCGGCGGCCGCAAAAACATCGGTAGTGCTGAGCCCTTTGACGGGTTTCACGATCAAGCAGTTATATTGCTTCTTCACCGGCACATTCTGAAGCTTCTCGCCAATCCCGGTGACTAAGGCGGGCTTATTCACCAAGAAGAACGGGACGTCGGCGCCGATCGATAAACCGATCCGATTTAATTGCTCGGCATTCGTTTTGAGATGGAGAAGATTCACGAGCGAGACCATGACGGCCGCGGCATTCGATGAGCCACCGCCCAAGCCTGCCGCGAAAGGAATCTCCTTATGGATCGTGATATTGAAGTTCTCTTTGAAGCCAAATTCATTCCGCATCGCCTCGACCGCTTTGGCGCAGAGGTTATGACGGGTATTCGACAAGCCGACATCATCGCAGGTGATGAACGTATCGGCGGCATTGGGCATCTTCTCAAGCTCAATCACATCGTGAAGCTCGAGCGGCAGATTGACCATCTCGAGTTCGTGGTAGCTGTCCGCCCGTTTGGAAAGAACACGAAGAGACACGTTGATTTTGGCGTACGATTTGACGGATAGGCTGCTTTTTTGGAATAACATAAGTGCTTATAGATTTTACTCGAATTGTTTCTCAATACAATTGAGAAAGGAGTCTTCGATAATCCTCCAAAGAAAGATCTTCCGGCCGCTCAGTGGAACGAATCGCCGCTTTTTCGAGAATCGCCTTGGCTTTTAAAGGATCATTCACCACTGTCTCGAGGTTGTTGAGGATCGTCTTGCGCCGATGAAGGAAGAGTTTGCTCGTTAATTCATAGAGCGCTTGGGCCTCTTTCATCGAAGTGTCTTTCCTAAAACGGAGAACGAACACCGAGGAATCGACGTGGGGCGCGGGCGAGAAAGAAGTCCGAGGGACAAGGAAGCCCTTCACGAATTCGGCCCGATAACGA
The DNA here is from genome assembly GCA_036788815.1 of Bacillota bacterium. GTDB lineage: Bacteria > Bacillota_I > Bacilli_A > RFN20 > CAG-826 > UBA4951. The sequence goes on along the minus strand of DAIQMS010000008.1, from coordinate 4,309 downwards.
AGTAAGATCGGAAGCGGCCCGTAATCCTCATCGCCAACGGGGGCGCTTAGCCGGGCGACGACTTCTTTTTGAACCATCAAAACCGCTAATGCGGCATTAGAGGCGGTGAGCAAAACCCGCTCGAGGATCCCCGACGTGATGTAATACGGAAGATTGCCAATGATCTTGTTATAAGGGGCAAGGTCAAATCGCATGATGTTCCCCATCTCTGGGTGGACGTTCTTTTGGCCGCTGAAATCGTTTTGGAGCTTCAAAACCAAGGCTTCGTCGATATCGATTAGATCGCTCTCCGCTTCGCTTTGGGCGATGAAATAGGAAAGCGAGCCAGCGCCAGAACCGATCTCAAGGGCTTTATCGCCAGGCTGAAGTTCGGCTAAAGCGACGATTTTCTTCGCGATGGAAGCATCGATCAGAAAGTTCTGGCCCACTTCATGCTTGGCCAAAAGTTTATATTCGCCGATCTTCTCGAAATAATGTTCCTCATCCATGGATGGCATCCTCCAAATCCTGACGGCTTAATCCCAAAGCCTGGCAACGCTTTAGAAGCGACTTCCCATTGGTGTGCCCCAAATGGAGTTTAAGCTCAACCTCATGTCGGAGAGTCGAGGAATCGTCTTGGCCCAATAAGCCCAGCTCATAAAGATCTTCGCTCGTGATGGTGGAGTCCGGACGGGCCTTGGAAGGAACTAAATTATGGAGCGCTTCCAAGATGACGTCTTTCGAGGACTCTGCCACACCGACTTTGTGATGTTTGATTGCCTTCTCCTTAGGAATGAAGGCATGAAGAAGCCCTGGGATGTGCTCATCGAGAAGATCCCGGATCCGTTTACCCGGCGCATCGGGATCCGTCAAAACAACGACGGTCCGCAATTCCGCCGCCTTTTTAATGAAATCAATGGTTTCACGTGAAACTTCTGATCCATTTGTCGTGACAACATCCGCATCCAAAAAACTCGCGATAAGGTCTTTATCAGTCTTGCCTTCAACCACAATTAAAGCGGGATATTTTTCCATGTTTATTGCTCCACGTGAAAGAGTTTTCTGAAGTTCAAAAGGACTTGGTTTTCCACGGTTTTTGAATCAACGCCCCGCAAAAACGCCATCATTTGGACGATTTCGGCAATATGCTTCGGGGAATTAGCCTCGCCCCGGAAAGGTACAGGAGCCAAATAAGGCGAATCCGTTTCGCTTAATAAGCGATCGAAAGGGCAAGATTGAACATTGGCTTTCGGGACTTGGGAATTCTTGTAGGTGATCGGGCCATCAAAGCCGAAATAGAATCCAAGTTTGGCAAAAAGAGGCATTATCTCCGTCGGCCCAGAATAGCAATGCATGTTCCCGGCCTTAAGAACGGGGTGGGCTTTCAAAATATCGAAGGTATCTTGGATGGCGTCCCGCGCGTGGATCGAAACCGGAAGACCTAAACGGTTGGCGAGATCAATCTCTTTGAGGAACCACTCTTTTTGGTTATTCCGATCTTTCTCTTCTTTGTACCAATGATAGTCGAGCCCGATCTCCCCAATCGCAACGACCTTCGGGTCCTGGGCAAGCGTTTCGATTTCTTTGAGTGAGTCTTCGCTAACCCCTTCAAGGTTCTCCGGATGAATGCCCACCGCGGCGTAGACTTCAGGGAATTCGTGCGCGATTTGCAGGGCTTTCTTAGAACTCTCGACATCCCAGCCCACGCAAAGGAAAAGCGTTACCCCGGCGGCTTTCGCTTCGGCGATCGCTTTCCCCCTTTCAGGGAAAAGCTTGTCGTCGTTTAAATGGCAATGGCTATCCAACATCGTTATTTCCCCACGCAGAAACGAGAGAAGATCTCGTCGGTGAGATCCAAGGTCGTGTCTTCTCCTAACATCTCGCGGGCGGCGTTATAGGCCGCCATCAAATTTACCGAGACAAGGTCGATCGGCTGATGGGCCTTGCAATCGTTTTGGGCATCCAAAAGGCAACTATCAATCTTCCGAAGCAAACCGAGCTGTCGGGCGTTATTGAGACTCGGGTTTTTGAAGGCGTCATCACTTAAACCGAGTTCGGTATAGATTCGATCCAAGAGAGGCTGGATGTCTTTCTTGAGGGCGGAGATATAAAGCTTGCCGCTCTCTTTGTTCTTGATGAGGTCCTCTTTGTTATAAACCGTGATCAGAATCTTGTCCTTGGCAAGGGACTGGATCCGCCGATCCTCATCGCTCAAACCTTTTTGGGCATCGGCAACCAGGATCACCACATCGGCATCCTGAATTGTCTTTTCGCTTCGTTTGATCCCCATTTCCTCGATCGATCCAGCATTCTCGCGAATACCGGCTGTGTCCAAAAGATGAAGGGCGATCCCTTTGAGCGAAATCTCGCCTTCGACCACGTCGCGGGTCGTGCCTGGGATATCGCTGACAATGGCTTTTTCTTCATTGAGCATCGCGTTGAGCAAGGAAGACTTCCCCACGTTTGGCTCGCCGACGATCGCGACTTTGAGACCCTCTTTGACGATCTTGCCTTCTTCGCCGCCCTCGATGAGCAAGGCGACTTCCTTCCGGAGGGTATCAATCGAAGAAGAAATCTTTTCTTCGTTGGCTTGCTCGATGTCGGTATATTCAGGGTAATCGATGTTCACTTCAACGAGTGAGAGAAGATCGGCGATGTCTTTCTTTAACGGGGCAACCAGTTTGCTGGTCGAACCCTCCAAAGAAAGGAGTGAAAGGTTCTTGGCCTCTTTGGTCGTCGCGTTAATGAGGTCATTCACGGCCTCGGCTTCGACGAGGTCCATTTTGCCATTGAAGAACGCCCGAGAAGAGAATTCGCCCCGGGTGGCATAAGTGGCGCCGCGCTTGAGGTAAGAGGCAATGATTTCGTTGGCGATAAGAAGGCTGCCATGGCACGAGATTTCGACCACGTCTTCGCCCGTCATGGTTTTGGGACCCGGATAAGCCAAAACCTCAACGAGGTCGATCATCTCCCCGTTATCCATCATTTTGCCCAAGAAAATCTGCTTTTCCTTGATGCCGGAAATCTTCTTGGAGAAGATCTCATCGGTCATCTCGAAAACGCCATCTCCCGAACAGCGGATGAGGGCTAACGCCGATTTTAAAGGAGCGGTCGCGAGGGCCACGATAACGTTGCTCATAGGGACATTATACTTGAAACAAAAACCAACGGCATTGACGAGGCCGTTGGTTCCAAAATCGAAACAATTCCGAAAGGGGTTATTCCTTCCGCGTCTTGCCTTTGAGCGAGTGGACGCGGATGCTGCCGCCTTGGCTCTTTACCAAGCCTTTGGCGTAGTTGATCGCTTCTTCTTGGGTGTCGAAGAGCTTGATGGCTTTCTGACCAGTGGCAAGACGAACCTGCCATTTGCCCGTCGTATCTTGTTTCGCGATGTGGTAAACCCGCGGACGATTCATATAACCCGTCGGGTTGGTCTTCTTTTCTTCCTCTTCCTCTTTGGCTTCTTCGGCTTCCTCGGCCTCTTCGGAGCCTTCTTCATCCTGAACGACAACAACATCATCCGCCGCAACTTCATGACTCGGAGTGGCTTGCGGACCACGATCTTCCTGAGCCGGAGCCGGCTCTTCTTTCTTTTCTTCTTTCCAGCTGTTATCTTCCTTTGGCGCTTCCGCTTCCGGCTTCACCAAGAGGTGAGCCACCGCCTGGCGTAACCAAAGGAGCAAGAAGCCAACGACGAATGTTCCAAAGAAAATCGCGCACCACTTCCAGGTGATCTCAAGCGCCGGCGCGGAGGTGACATCAAGTAGGTGAATCATGGCATAAGGATCGTCGATTTTGCCAAGCGAGGCCAACGGAGCAACGACCCCAGCATAGAGCACAAGCGGAATCAGGCAGAGCCAAGCCTGCTTCTTTTTAAGCTCCGGCGTGACTTCGATAAACGCAAAAGCAAGAAAGGCTAAAACCGGGTCAATCGCATGAAGGAACAAGAAGGTCGGCCAGGCGAGGATCGAAACGCCGGTTTGGGGAAGCAAAAGCGTCATGACCACAATAAAAGTGGTCAAAACGCTGACGGTGGCAATGAAATTGATCGCCGTAACCCAAAGAGGCGCTTCCTTCTTATTCTTATAGGCAACAACGCTGGCAACAAGGGTGATGATCGCAGCCACGAGAAGCAAAATATTACTTAGGTTGGTGTAATGATCGAAGTAATCGACCAACCCCATCTTCTGAGACCCCGCAGGATAGAAACCCAAATAAGCATCGAGAAGAGCAAAAATCTCCGTAACGATAACCAATCCGTTCAAAATCGCCGAAAGAATAAAAGTCTTCTTTTTCATGGTTATTGCCTTTTTTCAAACATCCTATTAAT
>DAIQMS010000007.1:0-45996 GCA_036788815.1 Bacillota bacterium | reverse complement strand
TTACTCCAGCGATAAGGCGGACGGATCATCGCCCGGCTTTAGGATATAAAAAAGGAACCCCCACAAGGGCCAAAGACGGGATAAGGAAAAGAAATCCTTTCTTTTTCACGGCTATGATTATATTCACGATTCGCGGACACGAAAAGAGATTTTTTGTTTCCTTCATACCCCTTGTGCCAAGGGGACAAAAAACTCGTCATTTTATCGGCCTTTCTTTTTAAAAGAAAAAGAAGACGCAGGGCTAAAGAAAAGCCCCAGCTTGCGCTGAGGCTTGTTTCTTTTAAGAAGGAATCCCCAATTAGTGGAGAATCTCGCTGACGGTGCCGGCGCCGACAGTCTTGCCACCCTCACGGATGGAGAACTTGGTGCCCTGCTCGAGAGCGACGGGGTGGATCAACTCGACCGTGAAGGTCACGTGGTCGCCCGGCATAACCATCTGGACGTCAGTCGGAAGCGTGATGCTGCCGGTGATATCGGTGGTCCGGAAGAAGAATTGCGGACGATAGCCGTTTAAGAAAGCGGTATGACGGCCACCCTCATCCTTGGTAAGGATGTAGACGGTCGCGGTGAACTTGTCGTGCGGGACGATCGATCCCGGCTTCGCAAGAACCTGGCCACGCTCAACCTGATCGTGGGTGATTCCACGGAGCAGAGCGCCGATGTTATCGCCGCCTTGCGCGAAATCAAGAGTCTTACGGAACATTTCAAGACCAGTGACGACGGTCTTCTGGGTCGGACGAATGCCGACGATTTCGACTTCGTCGTTGATCTTGACCATGCCGCGTTCCACACGGCCGGTGACGACGGTGCCACGGCCAGAGATGGTCATGACGTCTTCGATCGGCATCAAGAACGGCTTATCGTTGGCACGGACCGGATCCGGAATGTAAGTATCGAGGGTGTTGAGAAGCTCGAAGATCGGCTTGCAGGCCGGATCATCGACCGACTTCGCTTCGCCGGCGAGCTTGGCGCTGCCGCGAATGACCGGAGTCTTATCGCCCGGGAAGCCGTACTTCGTAAGAAGATCACGGACATCCATCTCGACGATATCAATGAGCTCAGGATCATCGACCATATCGGTCTTGTTGAGGAAGACGATGATGTAAGGAACGCCAACCTGACGAGCAAGTAAGACGTGCTCGCGGGTCTGCGGCATAACGCCATCGGCGGCGGAAACGACGAGGATTGCGCCATCCATTTGGGCGGCGCCAGTGATCATGTTCTTGACATAGTCAGCGTGCCCCGGGCAGTCGACGTGAGCGTAGTGACGCTTTTCGGTCTCGTACTCCATGTGGGCGGTGTTGATCGTGATGCCACGAGCCTTCTCTTCAGGGGTGCTATCAACGCCGGCATAACCGACGTCTTTCGCCATGCCCTTCATCGAAAGGACGTGCATGATGGCCGCGGTAAGAGTGGTCTTGCCATGGTCGACGTGGCCGATGGTGCCAACGTTAACGTGGACACGGTCACGGTTGAATTTCTCTTTTGCCATTTGTAATTTCCTCCAAAAATGGTTTGCTTAGAAACGGGCGAATAAATGATAGTCTATCGGTTTCGACTTCGCAACACTTTACCTATCGGTAAGCGTTAGCGCATCGACATGTTGGAATTCTTGACGATGTTGTCTTGGACGTAACGCGGGGTCTCGCCATAATGATCGAACGTCATGGTGAAGTTGCCACGTCCTTGCGTCAAAGAGCGAAGGTCAGTGACATAACCGAACATCTCGGCGAGCGGAACGTGGCAGGAGATGACCTTGGCGTTTCCGCGCTGGGTCTCTTCGTTGATCACGCCTCTCCGGCGCGAGATATCGCCGATGACATCGCCGTAATATTGTTCCGGCGTCGTCACGTCGACTTTCATGATCGGCTCAAGGACGACCGGCTGGCATTTCGCCGCCGCTGCCTTAAGGGCCAAGGAAGCCGCAATCTTATAAGCCGCTTCGGAGCTATCGACCTCGTGGTAGGACCCATCGAACAGGGTGCACTTGATGTCGATGACCGGATAGCCGGCGATGAGGCCGCGGTTAAGCGCTTCTTCAAGGCCTTGCTGAGTCGGCTTGATGAACTCCTTCGGAACGGAGCCACCGACAACGGCATCGACGAATTCGAAGCCTTTGCCCGGGTTCGGTTCGAAGCGAATCCATACGTCACCGTATTGACCATGGCCACCGGTCTGCTTGATGTAACGGCCTTCGGTTTCGCCCGAGCCTTTAATCGTTTCGCGGTAGTTGACTTGCGGTTTGCCAACGTTGACTTCGACCGAGAACTCGCGGCGCATGCGCTCCACAAGGACATCGAGCTGAAGTTCGCCGACGCCGCCGATGATGGTTTGGCCGGTTTCGTTATTGGTATGAACGCGGAAGGTCGGGTCTTCTTCGGCCAACTTGGTCAAAGCGACCTCCATCTTTTCCATATCGGCTTTGGTCTTCGGCTCCACCGCTTCTTCCAAGACCGGTTCCGGGAAGACAAGTCTTTCCAGAACGACGGGTTGAGACGGATCGGTGAGCGAATCGCCGGTGGTCGTATCCTTAAGGCCCACGATCGCGCCGATTTCGCCAGCGTGGAGGACAGTAACCTCTTGGCGGTGGTTGGCGTGCATGAGGACCAAGCGAGCGATACGCTCAGTGGTCCCGCGGGACGAGTTAAGGACATAAGAGCCGGATTTCAAGACGCCCTGGTAGACACGGACATAGGCCAAACGGCCAATGAACGGATCGGTGGCAATCTTGAAGGCGAGTCCCACGAACGGGGCATCGTCGGTGATTTTGCAGACATACGGCTGGCCATTGAGTTCGCCCTTCTCGCCCGGAATATCGAGCGGGGACGGGAGGTAATCAAGGACAGCATCGAGCAAGAGCTGAACGCCCTTGTTCTTGAACGCGGTGCCGCACATCACCGGGAAGAACTTCGCGGTGAGGGTCGCCTTGCGGAGGGCCTTCTTGATTTCGTCGACCGTCGGCTCTTCGCCGCCGAGGACTTTCATCATGAGGTCATCATCGTAGTTGGCGAGCTTCTCAAGAAGTTCGGCCCGATACTTCTTGCATTTCTCAAGAAGTTCGGCCGGGATTTCGCCCTCGACCGGGGGCTGATCCTTATCGGCGGTGTAGGTGTAAGCCTTCATCTTGATGAGATCGCACTCACCGATGAAGCCACTCTCTTTGCCGATCGGGTATTGGATGGCGGCGTGAGCGACGCCCAACTTCTCTTTGATCGTGCCTAAGCACATCTCGAAGTCGGCGCCGATGGCGTCCATCTTATTGCAGAAGATAATACGCGGAACATTGTACTTATCGGCTTGTCTCCAAACGGTTTCCGTCTGCGGCTCAACGCCGTTTTTGGAATCGAGGACGGTGACCGCGCCATCGAGAACACGAAGCGAGCGCTCGACTTCAACGGTGAAGTCGACGTGCCCCGGGGTGTCGATGATGTTGATGCGGTAACCCTTCCAGAAGCAAGTGGTCGCGGAGGAAGTGATGGTGATGCCACGCTCCTGCTCCTCTTCCATCCAGTCCATGACAGTCGTGCCCTCATCGATGTTGCCGATTTTATGGGTACGTCCGGTGTAATAGAGGATTCGCTCCGTCGTCGTGGTTTTGCCCGCGTCGATGTGCGCCATAATGCCGATGTTGCGAGTATGTGGGAGATCGTAGGTAGCGGTCTCTTCAATCATTTTTTCGTCGTTGGCCATTTAGGTTCCTCCTTTACCAGCGGTAGTGCGCGTAAGCCTTGTTGGCTTCCGCCATCTTGTGGACATCTTCCTTCTTCTTGACAGCGTTGCCGGTGCCATTCGCGGCATCGATGATCTCGCCAGCCAATTTCTCTTCCATCGTCTTCTCATTGCGGAGACGGGCGTAGGTGACGAGCCAGCGTAAGCCTAAGGTCTGCTTTCTTTCCGGAGTGACCTCGACCGGGACCTGATAGTTGGCGGCGCCGATACGGCGAACCTTCAACTCGACTTCCGGCATGATGTTGTTGATCGCGGTAGCGAAGACATCGATGGCCGGCTTCTTGGTCTTATCTTCGATGATCTTGAAGGAATCGTAGATGATGGTCTGAGAGGTGCCTCTCTTGCCATCGTACATGACCTTGTTGATCAAACGAGTGACGAGCTTCGAATTGTAGACTGGATCGGGAAGAACATCCCGCTTCTCATGCTTTAATTTGCGTGACATAGTTTATTTCCCTTTCCTTACTTTGCCGCCGGGGCCGGTCTCTTGGTCCCGTACTGGCTGCGGCCCTGACGCCGGGCTTCGATACCCGCGCAATCGAGGCAGCCGCGAATGATGTGGTACCGAACGCCAGGGAGATCCTTGACACGGCCACCGCGAATCATCACGGTCGAGTGTTCCTGAAGGTTATGGCCTTCGCCGCCGATGTAGGCAGTGACTTCATAGCCGTTCGATAAGCGAACACGAGCGTATTTCCGAAGAGCCGAGTTCGGTTTCTTCGGGGTCATCGTTCCGACACGGGTGCAAACACCGCGTTTCTGAGCGGAAGGCTGATTCGTGGCCTTCTTGGTGAGGTTGTTCCATCTGTGGCCAAGAGCCGGGGTCTTCGACTTCTTCGCAGCAGTCGTTCTTCCCTGTCTTACCAGTTGGTTGATTGTTGGCATTTTGACTTTTTTCTCCTTTGCCTTTGATACACACGTTTCCCAGTGTGTCAATCTTGTTCGTAATGAAAATGGCAAAAACGCCATTTCCTTACGTCCGAGCGAAACTATACACGCCTCTTAAGGGGATTGTCAACAGGAAAATAAAAACGTTTTAAACGCCGTTTTGAAGTCCCGCTTTAACGGACCCAAACCCGGACGCCCCACCAGATCCAGCCCAAGCAGACCGAGATGATGATTCCGACGATCGCCATCGTCTTTTCGTTTTCCGTCGGTTTCTCGCAAAGCGCGATGATGCCAAGGATGAGTCCGACCAGTCCCGAGCCGAGGGCTCCGAGGATGATGCTGAGGAGCGCCAAAACCCAGGCAGGCGAGTGCTTCGCCGTGCCCGAAGTGGCCCCTGCCGCATCCGTTTTCTTCGTTTCGTCAGCCTTCTTGGCGTCGCCATCCCCCACAACCTCTGGCTTCACCACTTCTTTCACGTCATTCAAATTCGCCCCGCAATAAGGGCAGAATTTCGAACCGTCGGCGATCTCTTTTCCGCAATTTGTGCATTTCATGATCACAATCCCCTTTTCCTTTAATGTTGTTAATGAGAGAAAACTCCCGCGTTTGATGATAGAAGCCGACGGGCGAGGTTCAAGTGTTTTTTTCAAAATCGGCCTAAGAAAAAAGCGCGGGAACCAAAGATAAGGACTTTCCGCCTCAATCGATAAAGATTAATCGAGGTAAGCTAAAAGAATCTTCCGAATTTCAGGCAAATCCTTTTTCACCAACTCGCGATAGGCGCTCATGTCAATCGATTCGTAGTTGTGCGTGATCGCATTCCGGAAGGAGACAAGGGTATTGAAATCGATTGTGGGATGGGAGGAGACGAAATCCGAAGAGAGGCCTTTCGCGGATTCCCGAATCGAATTGAGCCGGAAGCCAATCGCATCCAAAAAGGGATCGTTCTCCTCGAGGTCGGAAAAACGCGCATGCTTGGAATCCGCAAGGATCCAATCAATATCGCGAACGATTTGTTCGACATAGTATCGGTCGTTTTTAACTTTATCCATAAATTCGTATTCCTGTTTTCATAATCTCGCTGACGAAGGGCAAATTGTTTTTGAGGTCTTGAAGCCGAAGTAAATCCACTTTCTTTGCGAAGGCTTTCTCCAGCTGACTTTGAAGGGCAAAGAAACGGAGGCCACTCAAGGAGCCATCGACAAGAAGATCGACGTCGGATTTTGCCGTCGCCTTCCCTTTGGCGTAGGAGCCAAAAAGATAAGCGAAGGAAATATCTTCATTCGAGTAAGAAGAAAGAACCGTCTTCGCCACCGCAATCAAATCACTTTGCGGCCAGATGCCCTTGTCTTCCGCGTAGGGGCAATAAGTTTCGAGGGAATGGACAATCGCTTTGCCGCTGAACGTGGTCAGAGGCACGATACCATATTCGTAGTTTTGGTAGGTCCGAAAAGGCAAGCCAACAAGTTTGGCCGCTTCTTTTTGGGTCAGACGCTTCTCTTCTCGTAGACTTTTGAGATCCATCCTGCGTTCTCCTGCCAATTTGGTATATCTTATATTTTAAATATACCATTTTGGTGTCTTTTAATAAACTAATATACCATTTTGTTCTCCTTCCGAGGTTGACCCTCCACTTATCCATAGGCAGATTTTGGCGATTCGTGCCCCTCAAAATGAAAAAAGGCGCCGAAGCGCCTTCTTTATTTTTCTAAGAATCCTTAATTCGTTTGATAACGCGAGTACGTGAGAGCGGCCAAGATCAACATAAAGATCGAGACGATGATCCCGACGATGTTGAGGATCCGGTTATCGACTTTCTTCGCCATCGTCACGCCGATGATGCCCAGAATGAGCCCTAAAGTGCCCAAGGAGAGAACCCCGAAGACGATCGAAAGAATGCCGAGGATATGCGCTCCGCGATCATCGATGACCTCGGGGGCGTCGTACGGTTTGATCCCCCGTTCCGTTTCCGGAAGGGAATCGCTTTCGTTTTTGGCCCCGCAATAGGGACAAAAGCGGTCGTTATCGTCAATTTGTCGTCCGCAATGATGGCAGAACATAGGGTGCTCTATTGGAGCGGTTACGATTATCCTCTAACCCATAGAAAAATCAATTGCCCCACCCTAAAGGGGCAATTCATCGGCTCTATTCGCTTATTTTAAAGGCAAAAGGAATGGAAGGACAAACCGAGCCACCGCTTCCGCGGCATAAGGATTCGGCACTTTGCCTTCGGCGATCAAAACCGCGTAAACGATCCCGAGGATGAACCAGAAGAGGGTGACGGATAAAGAAACGATCGCCATCGCCTTGTCTTGGTTCGAGGGCTTCCTTGAAAGAACGAGGATCGCAAAGATTGGGCCTAATAGTCCGCCCAAGGCCCCGAAAACGAGGCTCAGGATGGCGAAGGTATGGGTCGTCTGATCATTCACGTAAAGAGGATGATCATTGTTGTAAGAATAAGATGACTGCTCCTCATAGTCTTCGGGGCGCTTCTTCTCTTCGGTTGGATTCGCCGAGGCGTCCGTTTCCGGAGTCACTTTACTCCCACAATAGGGACAATACTGACTATCCGAAGGAATCTCTTTTCCACAATGTGAGCAGAACATATCTTTTTTGCTTCCTAACGATTGTTATAGTCGAAAATCCCGAAACGACAAGAAATGCTTTCTTAACCGAAAATCATCGCGCCGCTTTGGCGAGGCCGTATTTCTTCCGTAGCTCATCGAAGAATGGCTCCGCTGGGCTTACTCGGCCTTCGTCAATGTCTTTCTGGGCAGCAGAAAGAGCGAGAAGGAGTTCCTTTTTCCCTTCGAGCGCTTTGGAATCCGAAACATTCTTTTTGGCCATAAAAATCTCTCCTGTCCCCTGCTCCCATTATCCCCACTTCCCTCGAAAAGGAAACAAGAAAAGGGCCACCCCTTTCGGGATGACCCTTGGAAGATCGGATATTACTTCTCTTCCGGAATCTCGAGCTCGTCCTTGCGGTCGTGGGCTTCGATGTACTGGGCTTTCACCTGTTTCATCTTGCTCAAGACGTCAAAGGCGGCAAGCTTCGCGTTCTCTTCGTCTTCCGTAAGGAGTCCCGTGCCGGCCGGAATCAATTTTCCGGTGATGACGTTCTCCTTAAGTCCGTGGAGGTTATCGCGTTTCGCCTTGATGGCGGCGTCGGTAAGGACCCGGGTCGTCTCCTGGAAGGAGGCAGCGGAGAGGAAGCTCTCGGTTTCGAGGGCCGCCTTGGTGATGCCCAAGACGAGCGGACGGGCGAGGGCCGGACGTTTCCCATTCATGAGAGCGTCCTGGTTCGTGAGCGTGAAACGATCGATGTCGACGCGGGTCCCCGGCAATAAGTCGGTGTCGCCCCCATCGATGATGACCATCTTGCGGAGCATCTGACGGATGATGACCTCAAGGTGCTTATCGGAAATGCCGATACCTTGAGCGGCGTAGACCTTCTGAATCTCCTTGATCATGTAGACTTCGACTTTCTCGACGTCCGCAACCTCAAGAAGCTGCTTCGGATTGATCGCGCCTTCGGTGATCTTCCCGCCGTTTTCGACGTGATCGCCGACTTTGACCCGGAGACGAACGCCATAGCCGGTCGTGTATTCTTTGACCTCGGGAGCGCTTTGCTCCTCGGTGGTCTTCGACGACGACTCGACGGTGACGATGTAACGGCCGTTGCCGTCATCCTTGATCTCCTTGACCGTGCCATCGATCTCGCTGATGAGCGCTTCGCCTTTCGGGTTGCGCGACTCGACGAGTTCCTGAACACGCGGAAGACCTTGAGTGATATCGGTTCCGGCCATGCCGCCGGTGTGGAAGACCCGCATCGTTAACTGAGTGCCCGGTTCGCCGATGGACTGAGCGGCCATGATGCCGACGGCCTCACCGACTTCGACCAAGCGTCCGGTCGCCATGTTGCGGCCATAGCAGTGTTGGCAAACGCCATTCTTGGTCTGGCAAGTGAAGAGCGAGCGAATCTCGACTTCCTTGATGCCGGCCTTGACGACGGCCTTCGCCTGAGTGTCATCGATCATGGTGTTGGCCTTGACGATGACTTCGCCCGTGGTCGGATTCACGATGTCGTGCATCGAGAAGCGGCCCGAGAGGCGATCTTCGAGTTTGACAATGACGGTGTCGCGAGCCGTATCCCGGATCTCGCGGACCTTGAAGCCGTGATCGCAATGGCAATCCTCTTCGCGGACGACGACGTCTTGAGCGACGTCGACGAGACGGCGGGTGAGATAGCCCGAGTCTGCGGTCTTAAGCGCGGTATCCGCGCCACCCTTACGGGCGCCGTGGGTGTTGATGAAGAATTCCGCCACCTTCATACCTTCACGGTAGGAGGAGACGATCGGAAGTTCGATCGCTTCGTTCTTCGGGTTCATGACGCAGCCCTTCATGCCCATGAGCTGCTTGAAGTTATCAAGCGAGCCACGAGCGCCAGAGTCGGACATCTGAACGAGCGGGTTGAGCTTGTCTTTCTTGAGGACGCCAGCCACCTCATCCTTGACCTCGTCGGTGACTTTGGTCCAGGTATCGATGACCATCCGGTGCCGTTCGGTATCGGAGAGCATGCCTTTATGGAAGATCTTTTCGACTTTGTCGACTTCTTTCTGACCTTTCTCGACGATCGCGGCCTTGTTGGTGATGGCGTTGATGTCGGAGATCGCCACGGTGATGGCCGCGACGGTCGAATACTTGAAGCCTTGGTCCTTGATCTTATCGAGGATGGCGGAAGTCTTCGACGGGGCGAATTCGGTCGAGGTCGGATTGCTCATATCATACTTGTGGAAGACCATGTCGATGATCGTTCCGAGCTGCTTCTTCTTGATCGGCGTCTTGAGCGGGAGCGAGGCGATGTAGGCTTTGAGGATATCGCTGTCCTCGCTGACCTTATTCGCCTGGGCCCACGCTTCGACGTCGGCGTAAGAAACGAACCAGCTCTCGATCGCCTTTTGATCGGCTTTCGGGTCATCGTTGATGTAGACGAAATCATCCGGGAAGACCTCGTTGAAGATAATCTTGCCGACCGTGGTGATCAGGTATTTGTCCTTCACCGAAGTCGGAAGCGAATCCTTGGTGAGATCATCGCCGAAGGTTTTGTGGATGTTCGTGGCGCGGATCGCGATGCGGTTATGAATCGAGATCGACTTCGTCTCATAGGCATCGATGACTTCCTGAACGGAAGAGAACACCTTGCCTTCGAGCGAAGCGAATTCCTCGAATTTCGCGGCCGCATCTTCGTTGGCGATCTTTTCGGAAGGATCCTGAATCTGGATGCTCCGGAGGTGTTTCGCGCGGTTGAGGAAATCCTCGCGGGATTCCTCTTCGGTCAAGTAATAGTTCCCGACGACCATATCCTGAGACGGGATGACGATCGGTTTGCCATCCTTCGGGCCCAAGATGTTGTTCGAGGCGAGCATGAGATCAAGCGCTTCTTCCTGCGCCGCTTTCCCAAGCGGTACGTGGACGGCCATCTGGTCGCCATCGAAGTCGGCGTTGAATCCCGGGCAGACCATCGGGTGGAGACGAATGGCGTGGCCATCGACAAGGACAGGCTGGAAGGCCTGGATGCCAAGGCGGTGCAGAGTCGGCGCGCGGTTCAGGAGAACCGGGTGCTGGCTGATGATCTCTTCGACGATATCGAAGACGACGCTGTCGTAGCGATCGATGATCTTATCGGCTTGCTTATGCGCGGTCACATAGCCTCTCTTGATGAGAAGAGCGGCGATGAACGGACGGAGTAATTGAATCGCCATTTCGCGCGGAAGGCCGCATTGGTACATCTTAAGAGACGGCCCGACGGCGATGACGGAACGGCCGGAATAATCGACACGCTTGCCGAGCAAGTTCTGCCGGAAACGGCCTTGCTTGCCCTTTAAGCCAGAACTCAAGCTCTTGAGCGGGCGGCCGCTAGGGCCGGTGACCGGCTTATTGCGGCGGCCGTTGTCGATGAGGGCATCGACGGCCTCCTGAAGCATACGTTTTTCGTTCATCAAGATGACGTACGGGGCGTTCATGTCGATGAGCTTCTTGAGACGGGTGTTGCGCGAAATGACCCGGCGATAGAGATCGTTGAGGTCGCTCGCGGCGAAACGTCCGCCATCGAGTTGGAGCATCGGACGGAGATCGGGCGGGATCACCGGGATCACGTCGAGAACCATCCATTCCGGCTTCTGCTTCGAATCGCGGAAAGCCTCGATGACTTCGAGTCTCTTGGTGAGCTTCAACCGGCGCTGGCCGCTGAATTCCTTGACTTCCTTCTCGATTTGTTCGAACTCTTTGTCGAGATCGACTTCATGAAGCAGGCGTTTGACGGCGGCGGCACCCTCGCCGAATTCGGCGCCGGTGTACTTGCTGATGAACGCGCTGTTGGTGAAGAAATCGAACGTCTCGGCCGGATTCTGCATCTTCTGGATCAGCTCGTCCGCCTTCAAAGCGTCGGCGCTGCCTTCCGGAATCTGCGGCTTGAGGGCGTTGATCGCGTCGACGAACTCGACGCGGGCGATGCGCTCATCCAAGAAGTCTTTGTACTTCAGGACGGTCGAAGTGCCCGGATTGAGAACGATGTGGGCGGCGAAGTAGATGACTTCCTCGAGTTGCTTCGGGGAGACATCCAAAACCAAGCCCATCCGCGAAGGGATGCCCTTCAAATACCAAATATGGGAGCAGGGCGAAACGAGCTCAATGTGGCCAAAGCGCTCGCGTCTCCACTCCTTCGAGATAACCTCGACACCGCACTTTTCGCAGGTGATGCCTTGGTAACGGATCTTCTTGTACTTGCCGCAATGGCATTCGTAGTCTTTGGCCGGACCGAAGATCTTTTCGCAGAAGAGACCTCCCATCTCCGGCTTCTGGGAGCGATAGTTGATGGTCTCCGGCTTGGTGACCTCGCCATGGCTCCAGCTGCGGATGGTGTCCGGGGAAGCAAGACCCACCTGCATCGCGGCTAATTCATTGATATCAAACATGTTGTTCTTCCTCCTTTACTCAGCGTCCGAGCCCGACTTATCGCCAGTCCCAACGCCAACGGAGAGGCCTTCTTCCTCCGCCTGTTCATTCGACACCTCGACGGTGTCGGGTTTCTCATCTTCGCGCGGCGAAGTGAGATTGCGGATCGCGGAATTGACCTTCCGCTCTTCGATGAGGGCTTCTTTGGCGAGAGCGTCCATATCGATGGTTTCGTCCTCGTGGTTGTAAAGCTTGACGTCCATGCCAAGGCCTTTGAGTTCCTTGGTGAAGACTTTGAAGGCTTCGGGCATGCCCGGTTTCGGAATCGGGAAGCCCTTGATGATGGCTTCGTAGCACTTTCTCCGGCCGACCCGGTCGTCGCTCTTGATGGTGAGCATCTCCTGCAAAGTGTGGGCGGCTCCGTAAGCTTCGAGAGCCCAAACCTCCATTTCGCCGAAACGCTGGCCGCCATTCTGGGCTTTGCCGCCCAAAGGCTGCTGGGTGACAAGGCTGTACGGCCCGGTCGCGCGAGCGTGGAGTTTATCATCGACCATGTGGACCAGTTTGATCATGTACTGGACGCCGACGGAAATGCGTTCTTCAAAACGCTCGCCGGTCTGGCCATCGTAGAGGACGGTCTTGCCATCGCTCGAGAGGCCGGCTTTGTTCATCAAATCGAAAATCTCATCGTTCGAGACGCCATCGAAGACCGGCGTGGCGACGCGCATGCCGAGTTTGCGGCAGGCGAGGCCAAGGTGGACTTCAAGGATCTGGCCGATGTTCATACGGGAAGGAACGCCCATCGGGGAGAGCATCACGTCGATCGGGGTGCCATCCGGAAGGAACGGCATATCCTCAATCGGCAGAATCTTCGAGATAACGCCCTTATTACCATGGCGGCCGGACATCTTATCGCCCTCGGAGATCTTTCTCTTCTGGACGATGTAGACGCGGACTTTCATGATGACGCCCGGCGAGAGCGGATCTTTGTTCTTGCGGGTGTAGATCTTCACTTTGAGGACGATGCCTGCGCCGCCATGCGGCACGCGCAAAGAGCTGTCCTTGCCATCCTTCGTCTTCTCGGCGAAGATGGCCATCAGGAGTTTTTCTTCCGGCGTCGGCTCGGTCTGGCCTTTCGGCGTGACTTTGCCCACGAGAATATCGCCTTCCTTGACTTCGGCGCCCGGGATGATAATGCCAGATTCGTCGAGGTAAGTCTTGGCGTCTTCGCTGACGTTCGGAACGTCGCGGGTGATCTCTTCGTTGCCGAGTTTCGTCTCGCGGCACTCAAGGTCATAGGCTTCGATGTGAATCGAGGTATAAACGTCATCCTTCACCATGCGTTCGGACATGATGACGGCGTCTTCGTAGTTGTATCCGTGCCAGGTCATATAGGCGACCAGGACGTTGTGGCCAAGGGCCAACTCGCCATTCTTCATGGCCGGACCATCGGCGATCACCTGACCGGCTTTGATCTTGTCGCCCACGTGAACGATCGGGGTCTGGTTGATGCAGGTGCCCTGGTTCGAGCGATCGAACTTCTGGAGGTGATAGGTGCGGGTCTCTTTGCCTTCTTTGACGGCAATCGAGGCGCTGTCCATGTACGTGACTTCGCCATCGGCGATGGCCACCACCGCCAAACCCGAGTCTTTGGCGATGACGCCTTCAAGACCGGTTCCGACATAAGCGATTTCCGGACGGAGTAACGGGAGAGCCTGACGCTGCATGTTCGCGCCCATCAAAGCACGAGTGCTATCATCGTTCTCCAAGAACGGAATGCAAGCGGCCGCAATCGAGACGATCTGCTTCGGGGAGACGTCGACGTAATCGACGAGTTCCTTCTTGGCAAGAGCGTTCTCGTCATCGTGCCGGGTGACGACTTCGTCATCGAGGATTTCCTTGACCGACTCCTTATTGCCATCGAAATCGATGACTTCCGGAGCCGAAAGGTGAATGTTGGCCTCGGCGATGTAGTGGCCGCGCTCGTCATCGGCCGAGAGATACTCGGCGCGATCGCTCACGTAGTAATGCATCTTGCCATCGTCGCCCTTCTTATGAAGGACAAGACGGTACGGGGTCTGCAAGAATCCGTATTGATTGATCTTCGCGTAGGTCGAAAGGTTGTTGATAAGACCGATGTTCTGACCTTCTGGGGTCTCGATCGGGCAGATACGACCATAGTGGGTGTAGTGAACATCGCGGACTTCCATCGAGGCGCGATCCCGGGTCAAGCCGCCAGGGCCCAAAGCGGAGATACGGCGCTTATTGGTGAGTTCGGCGAGCGGGTTCGTCTGATCCATGAATTGCGAAAGCTGGCTCGAGGCGAAGAACTCGCGGATCGAGCTGGTGAGCGGACGGATGTTGACGAGGGCTTGCGGTTTCGCGGTGTCGAGGTCGGTGATGGACATCTTCTGCTGGACCGTCTTCGACATCTTGGTAAGACCGATCCGGAACTGAGTCTGGAGCAATTCTCCGACGCAGCGGACCCGGCGGTTACCGAGGTGATCGATATCATCGGTTTGGCCGATGCCTTCTTGAATATTGCAGAAATACGAGAAGCAGGCGATCATATCGCTGATCGTGACGCGGGACACCGACGGATGGGTCTCATCGCCATTGAGCGAGAGATCGGTTCCGATGATGTTCGTGACGCCGTCTTCCTTCTTGTCGTTGGCGTAAACCTTGACGAGAGTGACGTTGGAATAGGTGTCAAGCTTTTCGTTGACTTTGACTTTCTTGAGATGGGCGCCCTTCTCGAAGAATTCCGCGTCGCGGAGTTCCTGGACGTCTTCTTTGGTGAGCTTGTAATCCTTGACGAAGGCTTCGCCGTTCTTGTTGGTGAAGATCTCGCCATCGGCGCTCACGAGGTTCTCGGCCAAAACGCGGCCGATCAAGCGGTCATAGGCGCCGAGCTTCGTGCTGTACTTAAACCGTCCAGCGCGGCCGAGGTCATAACGCTTGTCATCGAAGAACTTCTGAACGAGGAAATTGACGACGCCGTCTTGGGTGATCGGTTCGCCCGGCTTGAGTTTCTTGAAGATATCGATCAAGGCTTCGGTGCCGTTATGAATGGCCGAATCTTTGGCCAAGGTCAGTTTCATCGAATCGCTATCGCCAAAGAGATCGGTGATGGCTTTTTCGCTATCGATGCCTAAGGCCTTGAAGAGAATCGTGGCCGGCATCTTTCTTTGCCGATCGATCCGGACCCACATAACCCCTTTGAGATCGCTCTCAAACTGGAGCCAAGTGCCGCGGGTCGGAATGATTTCGCCATTATACGTATGAACGCCGGATTTATCGGCGGTGTCTTGGAAATAAGCGCCAGGCGAACGGACGATCTGCGAAACGATGACCCGTTCCGCGCCATTGACGACGAAAGTGCCGGAATCGGTCATCATCGGGACATCGCCCATGAAAACCTCATTGTCTTCCTTGATTTCGCCGGTCTGTTTATTCCGGAGACGAAGGGTAACCTTGAGCTTGCTTGAATAAGTAAGGTCCCCTTCTTTGCACTCGAGCGGGCCGTATTCCGGCTCTTCGAAGTGGCAATTCACATAGTCGATGAAAACCGTGTTCGCGTAGTTGGCGATCGGGAAGACCTCTTTGAGGACTTCATCAAGGCCTTTCTCGACGAACCATTTAAACGATTCGGTTTGAATCTGAACGAGATAAGGAAGCGGGGTATCGCCGCTGATCTTGGAGAAATCGATACGATCGTTTCTCGCGATGGTCGGCGCGTACTTGGCATCATTGCCTTCGTACTTTTTGCGGTAGGATTCGACGACTTCTTGTTCTTTACTCATTTTAGGGTGTGCTCCTCTTTCGTGGCGGCAATGACGTAATAGCCTTTGTGACGGTAGAGAATCTCCACCTTATTAAATAAGGATAAGAGATGCTCGTAGACGCTTTCGGCGCCTTGCTGACGGCGGATCACAATAATCAGCTTGCCCCCATCATGAAGATGGGTTGGGGCCTCATCGTAGATCCGGTAAGTGACCGCTTTTCCCGCACGAATGGGCGGGTTCGAGACTATCGTGTCATAAGGATGGGAGATGTTGGTGTATACGTCGCTGGTGATGATCTCGACTTGGGAAGAAACGCCCAAACGCACAGCATTTTCTTTCGCCAATTCGAGGGCGCGAAGATTCACGTCACACAAGGTGAGGTGACGCTTCGGGTCAGCTTTGGCAAGGATTAGTCCGATTGGCCCTATGCCGCAGCCTACATCGAGGAGGCTAGTTCCAAGATCGGCTTGGAGGATGGTTTCAAGCAAATAACGCGTGCCATCGTCCAAGCTGTCTTTACTGAAGACGCCTCTATCGCTTTTTAAAGAGTAATTTTCGCCCTGGAGTGTGAACTCCACGGTGATGTCTTTATGCTCAAGCGCCTCGACATTATCGAAGTATTGGGGCATAGAAACGCGTCCTCCCTAAGAAAGCCAAATCCCCTCCCCAGGGCGACGAAGTCCCGGGGAAGGGCATTCAAAACGGATAAGATAGACTACTTGACTTCGACTTCGGCGCCGGCATCGACAAGAGTCTTTTTGTGGCTCTCGGCTTCGACCGGGCTGATCTTCTCTTTGATGGTGCTCGGCGCAGCATCAACGAGCTTCTTGGCATCCATAAGGCCCAAACCAGTGATGGCCTGGACGGCTTTGATGACCGCGACTTTGCTCGCGCTCGGGGTAAGACCCTTGAGAATGAGGTTGACCTCAGACGGGCCCTTCTTGACTTCTTCTTCGGCCGGAGCAGCAGCAGCGGCAACCGGGGCAGCGGCAGTGACGCCGAACTCCTTCTCGACATCTTTCACAAGAGCATTGAGCTCAAGAACCGACATCTGTTTAAGGGTGTCGATGATCTGAGCGTTGGTTAACTTTTCAGCCATGGTATTTTTCCTCCATTAATTGGCTGCCGGAGCAGCAGCTGCAACTGCAGCGGCGGCCGGCGTCTTATCAGCGATCGACTTGACGGCTCTGGCAAAGCCAGCGACGGGTTCATTAAGAACCATGCAGAACATCGAGAGCAACGCTTCTTTAGACGGAATCTTGGCGACTTCTTTCATGCCTTCGGCATCCACCACTTGTCCCTCAACGAAGCCTCCGCGAACCACGAGTTTATCGTGGATACGGGCAAACTTGTTGACGATGGCGGCGCCAGCGCTCACGTCTTTCGAGAAGACGAAGGCGTTCGGGCCCTGAAGGAAGGACGCGTCGACAGTCACGCCGTTATCCTTGAGAGCGCGGGCGACAAGCGTGTTTTTGTAAACACCCATGTGCGCGTTTTTCTCAGCGAGTTTGCGACGGAGTTCCGTAAGTTCGGCGACGGTTAATCCCTGATAAGAGACCACCACGACGGTCGAACTATTCTTAAGGCCATCCGTGATTTCCTTGACGGAATCTTTCTTGGCTTGAAGAACATCCTTGTTCATTCCAATGTTCCTCCTTTCTTTGGCGACTATGTGAAGCTTGATATTCCTTTGTGGGTCTATTGTGAATGCGAACCTCAGCAATCTGGATTATTAAGGCACGTGCCGGTTGCGATCTTAGGTATAGCAAGCAATTCACCGAAGTGAGACGGATCGGCTCAGATTAGTTGCGGGCGTCGAAGGTGATCTTGATGCCAGGGCCCATCGTGGTATGAACCACAGCGGACTGGATGAAGAGGCCTTTGACGGTCGACGGACGGCTCTTGGCCACCGCGTCGCAGACAGCGAGGAGGTTATCCACGATGTCCTTATCGGCGAAGGAGCAACGAGCGATCGAGATATTCAAGTTCCCATCTTTATCAACACGATAGGAGATCTTGCCTTTCTTGATTTCGGTGACGGCTTGTCCGATTTGCATCGTGACAGTGCCACTCTTCGGGTTCGGCATTAAGCCTTTCGGTCCGAGGACACGGCCCATCTTTCCGAGTTCGCCCATCATATCCGGGGTCGCGACGATGACATCGAAGCCGAACCAGTTTTCATTCTGGATCTTCTCGAGCATATCTTTCGCGCCGACGAAGTCCGCGCCAGCGGCCTTCGCTTCGTCCTGCTTGCCCATCGTAAGGGCGAGGACTTTCTTGGTCTTGCCGTTCCCGTGCGGGAGCACCAAGGTGCCGCGGATGAGTTGATCGGCTTGAGTCGGATCGACGTTGAGCTTGAAGCTCACATCGATGGTCGAATCGAATTTGGTGACGCTGGTCTTCTTGAGAAGGGCAGCGGCCTCTTCGAGCGAATACTGTTTGGTGGTATCGATTAACTTGAGGGCGGCTTCGTACTTTTTGCCATTCTTTTTCATGGTGTGTGCCCTCCTTACTTGTCGACGGTGATGCCCATCTGACGGGCACTGCCTTCGATGATCTTCTTCGCGGCTTCAACGTCATTGGCATTGAGATCCGGCATCTTGTACTTCGCGATTTCCTCGCACTGCGCTTGTGAGATGTGGCCGACGATCTTCTTCGGATTGCCCGAGCCTTTCTTCAAGTTCGCGGCTTTGAGAATCAAGTCCGCCGCCGGGGTGGTCTTGATCACGAAGTCATACGACTTGTCTTCGTACGCGGTGATGATCACCGGCACGTTCTGGCCTTTGCGGTCCGCCGTCTTCGCGTTGAAGTCGGTGCAGAACTTGGCCATTTGGACACCCGCCGAAGCGAGCTTTGGTCCCGGATGGGCTTCCCCGCCGGGGAGTTCCATTTTCAGGACTTTGACGATTTTCTTTCCCATGTTGTCCTCCTTTTGAACAATCATGCAGTGGTAATTGGGTCCTCGTCAGAAGGCTCTTCCACGCTATGCGCATTGTGCGCACGTGAAATACTATACGCGCGGGCAAGGGCTATTGCAACGATTCTTTTTGGCTTCGGTTTTTTGTTCACCGTGCACAAAAAGGTTCCAATCCGTCTAAGCAGGGCATCTTCGTTTTCGGTCAGGGTAAGTAAGCTGCCGAAAAAAGCAACGTATCTAGAGATGAAAGTCTATAGATTTAATTAATATGCTAATTATTATTTGCATAAAATCGATTAAATAACTAATATTTTAGTTGTATGGAACAAGAAGAAAATCCCTATTCCTTTGGCACCACCTTTGGCGATGCCATGGAAGCCATTCGCAAACAAGAACGGCAAAAACGAAAAGAACAGCACTACAGCCAAAAGGAACTGGCCCGCCGAAGCGGAGTTTCGCTCGGCTCGCTCCAGCGCTTTGAACAAACGGGCGAAATCTCCTTGCGTTCGCTCCTCAATCTTGCCGCGGTTTTGGATTGTCTGGAAGACTTTACCCATCTTTTCGAAAAGACCGCGCCCCTGAGCAAAGAGGAGTTCCTTCGTGGTTAAAAATCCAACGTCATTGGACGTGTTTTATCATTCGCGCCTCGTCGGAACCCTTTTGATGAACCATGAGGGAAAGATCGGTTTCGCTTATGCCGAAGGCTGGCTTAAAGAAGGCTTTTCGATTTCGCCTTTTTCGTTGCCCCTCAAACCGGGGATTTTCTTGCCAAAGAAAGAATCACCGGCCTCTCTTTTCGGCGTTTTCAATGATTCCTTGCCGGATTCCTGGGGGTCCTTTGTCACAAACCAATGGCTCTTGAAAAAGGGCATCAACCCGAGCGAACTAAATCCATTAGCTCGTTTGGCTCTATTGGATGAAAGGGCGCTTGGCGCCTTACGCTATCACGAAAAAGAAGAAGACCTTTTGGATGACCAAGTCTCTTTTGATGAAGCTCGTGAGGAATGTTTGGCTTTAATTGAAAAGAGAGATTGCGCTGCCCTGGATCTCCTCGCGGCGTTAGGAGGCTCTGCCGGAGGGGCCCATCCCAAAATCCATTATCGCCAAAACGGAAAGGATTATCTGGTCAAATTCCCCGGGCCGCAGGACCCCCTTTCCTTCGGGAAGGACGAATACGTTTATAATCAAGCGGCTTCTCGATGCGGTATCCATGTTGCCTCTTTCACCCTCTTTAAGAGTGAGCGTTGCCCCGGCTATTTCGCCTCGCTTCGTTTCGACCGGGCAAACAGGGAACGGATTCACATGATTTCTTTAGCTTCGCTTTACGAAGTGCCTTTGGGGGGTGGCTTATTGGATTATGGTCATCTTTTCTCAGCGACTTGGAAATTGACGAAAGACATCGGGGCGCTTGAAGAAGTCTATCGGAGAATGGTTTTCAACGTTCTCGCCCAAAACAATGACGATCACGCAAAGAATTTCGCTTTTCTTTACGATGAGAAAAAGCAATCCTATGGGCTTTCACCCGCCTATGATTTGACGCCGTGCGGATCGCTACTAATGCATGGAATGAGCGTCCACCGCAATCTCTATCCTACTTTGGGCGATTGCCACGCCTTGGCCGCTTCGTTTGGAATCAGCGTAAAAAACATGGAGAAAATGGATCAACAAATTTCGTCCGTGGTTTTGAATGAGCTCAAAGCTTATCTCCATTAAAAAACGCCTTTCGCTCTCTTGGGATTGAAAAGGAAGCATACAGGATACAAAAATTTCAATTTCAAGAGCGAAAACGCTACTTTTTATGACGATAGGCCAGGATGATCAAGGCGGCCAAGAAGAGGGCCAGGATGCCCCCGATGATCCCGAGCCACATTCCGAAGGAGCCCCAATCGAGTTCGCTCAGAGCAATTTTCATTTAGAGCACCTCCCCGAACCGCCGCTTATAAAGATTCTTGGCGAACGTCGCGAGAAGCATATAGAGCAAGATCGCCAAAGCGAGGTAAGCGAAGTACATCGCCGGAAGGGGCGCCAAACCCAAACTGGTGGAAACGCCCGGGATAAAGGGCAAGGCGATCGCGAGAGCCACCGCTAAGCCCGTCGCCAGGAATAATTGCCAGGAGCTCCGCGACTGAAATAAGGGGATCTTATCGCTCCGGATCATATGGATGACGAGCGACTGGCTCGCCATGCTTTCGACGAACCAACCCGTCTGGAAAAGCGCGATGAATAGGGCGCTATCGCACTCAGCGCTCCCCCACTTCCCACCGGCATAAAGCGGGCAGATCACGAAGAACATGATCGCGTAGGTGAGCCAGTCGAAAATCGAGCTGGTCGGCCCCATCCAAAGCATGAAGCGCCCCAGCGAAGAGGCATCCCATTTCCGAGGTTTTTGGAGGTAATCCTTATCGACGTTATCAAAGGGGATGGCGATGCAAGAGAAGTCATAGATCAAGTTGAGCAAAAGGAGCTGAAGCGGGAGCATCGGAAGGAAGGGCAAAAGGGCGGCTGCGGCAAGCTCCGAGAAGATGTTGCCGAAGTTACTCGAGGCGGTCATCTTGATGTATTTGATCATGTTCGCGTAGGTCTTGCGGCCTTCGATGATGCCATCGACGAGCACCTCGAGGTCTTTTTCGAGGAGAATCACGTGGGCGCTTTCCTTCGCGATATCGACCGCGGTGTCGACCGAGATGCCGATATCGGCGGCTTTTAAGGCCGGAGCATCGTTGATCCCGTCGCCCATATACCCAACCACGTGGCCATTGGCCCTTAAGGCTTGGACGACCCGGGCCTTGTCCTCGGGCGAAAGCTTGGCGAAGAGATTGCATTTTTCGACCGCTTCTTCGAGCGATTTTTGATCCATCCCCTCAACGTCTTTGCCCAAAAGAACGCCCGTGAAGGGCAAACCAACCAATTTGAAAATATATTCGGCCACTTCGGCGGAATCGCCCGTCAAGACTTTGGTCGTGACCCCATATTCCTTGAGGTGCTTGAGCGCTTGGGCGGTGCTCTCTTTGGGCGGATCGAAGAAGATCAGATAACCGATGAGCACCATGTCCTTTTCGTCGAGGGCGCTGAAGGCCCCGACGGCCGAAGGATTGTTCTTCTGAGCGACCGCGATGACCCGGAAGCCCCGGCGCGAATAATCCGCGACCATGTCCCGCACCTTCTTGAGGGTCATTTCGTCGAGGGGAACCACCCCGTTATCGCCTTCGCAAAAGGCGCAGATCGAAAGGATCTCCTCGAGGGCGCCTTTGGTGATCATCTGGGTTTTGCCCGTCGCGTCTTTGACCACCACCGACATTCTTTTCCGCTCGAAATCAAACGGGATCTCATCGACTTTGGTGTAGATTTTGTCGAGATTCTGGAGCCCGGGGTAGCTTTCGGAGAGTTCCTTGGTTTTGGCGATGATGGATTGATCCATCAAATTCTTGAGCCCGGTCTGGTAATACGAGTTGAGGAAGGCGTGGCGCAGCACCCGGTAATCGGTGACGCCATTGACGTTCAAATGGTCTTCGAGAGCGACTCGATCCTGGGTCAAGGTTCCCGTTTTATCGGTGCAAAGGATATCCATGGCGCCGAAGTTCTGAATCGAGTTGATGTTCTTGACGATGACCTTCTTTTTGCCCATCGTGATCGCCCCTTTGGCGAGGCAAGAGGTCACGATCATCGGCAGCATTTCCGGGGTGAGTCCCACCGCGACGGAAATCGCGAAAAGAAAGGCTTCGAGCCAGTCATGTTTGGTGAAGCCGTTGATCAGGAAGACGGCCGGCACCATGACGAGCATGAAGCGGACCAAAAGCCAGCTGACCGAATCGACCCCTTTATCGAAGGCGGTCTTTTCTTTCTTTAGCCCGGTGCTCCGGGAGGCAATCGAGCCATACATCGTTTCGTTCCCAACCGCGATCACAAGGGCTTTGGCGCTCCCGGAAACCACGGTGGAGCCTAAGAAAGCGAGATTGCTCCGATCGCTCAGCCCTTGATAGTTCGGCTTGAGATCCACCGTCTTTTCAACCGGCTCCGATTCGCCCGAAAGGGCGCTCTGGGAGACGAAGAAGTCCTTGGCCGAAAGGATCCGGACATCGGCCGAGATCAAATCGCCGACGGCGAAAGTGACGACATCCCCAACCACCACCTCATCGAGCGGGATCTCTTGGGAATGAGCTTCCCGGAGGACCGCGGTCGTGGTCTCAACGAGATTGGAGAGTTTCTCAAGCGTCTTGCCGCTCCGTTCCTCTTGGAAGAAGCGAAACGCCCCGCTCACCAAAACCAAAACGACGATGATGATGCTCGCGGTCGGGCTCTTATCCTCGGGGGCAGCTAAAAGATAATCGGTCACGAAACTCACGGCAGCCAAGATTAAAAGAACGATGGTGAATGGATTGGCGAAGGAGAGGAAAAAGCGCGCCCAGGCGCTCTTTTTCTTGCCCTTCACGACAATGTTTTTGCCATGCTCGTCCCGAGCCGTTTCGACTTGCTCGTCGTTAAGCCCGTCAAAGCTGGAATTAAAGATTTTGTAGAGATCCTCTAGTGAAGACTCCGATGCCGTTTTAAAACGGGCGTCGTCAAAAGACTTCGCGGTCTTTTGGGGAATTCTCTGATTTTTCTTATCCTTCATTCGCGGTTCCTCCGCTTCCCAAAAATGGGGTGAGGAGAAAACCGCTCCGCGCTAAGCGATAGACGGCAGGAAAACGGCTTTCTCCATTCGAATGCTACAGTCGTCCGTTAAGGTGTTTTCCATTGCCGTCTATCACCCGTCTTTCTTTGAAATCCCCGCCATTGTAGGCAACTAAAAAGCCGAAAGCAAATTCTTTCGGCTTCTCGCGTCATTATTTACAAACGAACCCGTTTATAAAGGAGCAAAAGCGAGTAAATCGCGAGGACCATCGTCAGGCCGGTATCCGCCAAAACCGCGATGATGAGGGGCATCTTCGGAAGAACGATCGCCAAGATCATGATCGCGAGCTTCACGCTGAGGGCAATCACGATATCCTCGATCGCCCGGCGCCGCGTGGCCCGCGCGATCGCAAGGGCAGTCACAATCTTCGAAGGATCGTCATTCATGATCACGACATCGGCGGAATCGATCGCCATGTCGCTCCCGCAGCCGCCCATCGCCACCCCGACATCGGCCAAAATGATGGAAGGGGCATCGTTGATTCCATCGCCGATGTAGGCCACGGATTTGTCGGTATCGTCGATCTCCTCTTTGAGAAGGTTGGTCTTTTGCTCAGGCAAAAGCTCGCTATGGACCTCTTCGATCCCCAGCGTGTGGGCCACCGTTTCGGCCGAACGGGTTTTGTCTCCGGTCAGCATCACCGTCTTGACCCCGAGTTTCTTGCAGCCTTCGATCAGGCTTTGGGATTCCTTCCGCACCACGTCATTGAGGACCACATAACCCGCGTATTTCCCCTCGATCGAAAGATAGACGATCGAACCGGTTTCATCGACCTCCGGCACCGTGATTTTTCTTTCGTCGAAGAGGGCTTTTCGGCCTGAAAGAATGTGTTTGCCTTCGTAGACGCATTCCTCGCCTTTGCCCGCGATTTCGCTATAAGAGGTCACTTTTGCCGAGATTTCGCCCGCATTCGCCCCTTTCACGATCGCTTTGGCCAAGGGGTGATCGCTCCGGCATTCGGCAGCCCGTAAGGACGAAGCGAAGACGCCTTCATCGACCCCCACCGGCACGATTTTGGTGAGCCGGAAGTCCCCATAGGTCAGGGTTCCGGTCTTGTCGCTCACCAAAACGCCAAGGTCATTGAGCTTATCGAAATAGGCGGCCCCTTTGATCACGACGCCATGCTTACTCGCAAGGCCAATCCCCGAGAAGTAGGCAAGGGGGACCGAGATCACGATGGCGCAAGGGCAAGAGATCACGAGGAAGCAGATGGCCCGGTAGAGCCATTGAAACCAAACCGCGGAATCGTGGATCCCCAAGAAAAGAGGAGGCACGACAGCCACAATCGCGGCAAGACCCACCACGATCGGGGTGTAGATCCGGGCGAACTTCGTGATGAAGCGGTCGGCGTGGGATTTGCTCTTGGAACTGTTCTCGACGAGCGAGAGAATCTTGCTCACGGTCGAATCGGCGTAGGTCTTTTCGATCTGGATTTTTAAGGATCCGCTTTTGAGGATCGTCCCGGAATTGACTTTGTCGCCGAGCTTCTTCTCGATCGGCAAGGATTCGCCGGTGAGGGAAGACATATCAATCGCCCCTTCCCCTTCGACGATCGTCCCATCCCCGGGGAGGATCTCCCCGACTTTCACGAGGACCACATCGCCGATTTGGAGGGCTTCGGGCGTCGTTTTCACGAGGTCATTTCCTACTAACTTATTCGCGTAGGCGGCCCGTAAACCGACCGCGTTTTTAATCGCTTCATGGGATTTTTCGGTCGCGATCGTCTCAAAGAGCTCGCCCACCTGATAGAGGAAGACCACCATGACCGCTTCGACGAATTCGTTGTAGTCGCTCCCGAAGAAACGGAGGCAGAACGCCCCAATCGAGGCGATCGTCATCAAGGTATTTTCATCGAAGGGATTGTGGCTCTTGAGGGTATTCTTAAAGCCTTCATAGACCAAATCGTAGGCGCAGATGAGCCAGGCTACGATGTTGAGGCTCAGGTTCACCCAGAGTCCATAGGCGCTCTCGGTGAAGACGAAATAGGCAAGAAGGGCCAATAGAGCGCTCACGGCAAGTCGCGAAAGCAAAAGAATGAGACGGCCTTTGGTTAAAGGCTCTTCCTCATTTTCCTCGCATTCGCAGGCTTTTTCTTCGGCCATCCTACTTCTCTTCCACGTGCTCGTGGACGACCTCCAAGAGCTTCATGACGTGATCGTCGGCCAACTTATAAAAGACCTTATGCCCTTCTTTATGGGTCGCGACGAGATGAGCCTTCCGTAAAACCTTAAGCTGGTGCGAGACCAGCGATTGGCTCGCCCCCACCGCCACGACGATCTCGGAGACGTTGGCTTCATTCTCCGAAATCGCATAAAGGATCTTGAGCCGAGTGCAATCGGACGCAATATTGAGGAGGTCCTCCATCTTATCGAGGGTATTCTCATCGGGCATTTGGGACATAATATGAATTTCCTTTCATATTCAACACCGTCTATTATATGAACGTTTGTTCATATTACAAGAGAAAAAGAAAAAGGCCTGACCTAAGTCAAGCCTTTAAGTCGATCAAATCGAGCTTAAGCAAGCACGCCTTCCTTGCGGGAATCGTAGACGGCGTTCGCGAAAAAGAGCGCCGAATAAACAAACGTCATCAGAAGGATGAGCGTCATCTTGCCCGCGTCCACCGCCACGCCCGAGGCCACATCGGTGAAGGCAACGGAAATGTTGATGAGCGGGGCGAAAGTAACCCAATTTTCACTGAGATCGAGGTTGCGGGTGAGGAAGGGAACCACCATCATCACGACCGCGAAGATCGAGGCGTCCCCCATCGCTTCGCGAAGGCTCTTCGCTTCCAAGCACCAGCTGACCATGACCATCGTCGAGAACAAAACGGTCAGGAAGGTCAAAAGGAAGAGCATGATATACTGGCCGAACGAATAACTGACCGAAGAAAGGCCGAGGAGCGCCGGAAGCGCGAACGCGATGATGCAGAAGCTGATGATGGCGGATAAGAAGCCAATGATCACGAGGGCAAGCACCTTGCCCAAGAGATACTCCCACTTCTTGATCGGCGTCATCATGATGGCAGAGAGGGTCTTGCGTTCCTTCTCGCCCGCGATCGCGTTGGGGACGGTGACTTGGACCGAGCTCGCGATCATCATCAAAATCATCATCGGCAAGAGGGCGGCCAAAAAGGAATTCGAAGAAGCGGCCGTCGTGCTCGAGGAGGTCGAAGCCGGCGAAGAAGTCGCCGGAGTGGCGCCATTCCGGGAATAAAGCCACATCACGAGGAGCAGGATGAGCGGCACCGCAAGCAAGGAAGCGATGCTCCGAATATCCGTAAAGGTTCGGACCAGCTCTTTTTTTCATGACCGCGAAGCACCGCATATTATTTGCCCTCCTTGGCTAGGGCCGCGAAGAACGAATTCTCAAGCCCGGCCGCATCTTTGACCGCCTCTTCCTGAACCAAATGCCCATCGACCAAGAAGCCCACTTTCGAGCAGGTCTTGGCAATGATGTCGAAAATATGCGAGGAAATGAGGATGGTCTTCCCATCTTTGGTCGCGTCCTTAAGGAAATCGATCACGACTTTGGAAGCGGAGAGATCAAGCCCGTTCGTCGGCTCATCGTAGATGATGAGATCCGGATTGTGAATTAAAGAAACGGCGAGGGAGATCTTCTGCTTCATGCCTTTGCTCATCCGCTTGAGTTTCGCGGTCGGATCGAGCTGCATTTTATTGACGATGTAATCGGCTCGCGACATATCGGTCAACCCGATCATGTCGGCTTGAATCTTGAGGAAATCCGTGCCGGAATCGACATCCGGGAAGGCGATTTCGCCCGGAATGTAGCCGACGTGCTTTTTGATCTCTTCGGCATCCTTCCAGCTATCGAGGCCAAAGAGGGTGGCGCTGCCTTTGTCGGGCTTGAGGAAGCCCATCATTTGGCGGATCGTCGTGGTCTTGCCCGCGCCATTGGGGCCGCAATAGCCATAGACGGCGCCTTTCGGGATATCGAAACTGATGTCGAAAGTGCCACGGCCTTCGCCATAGTCTTTCGTCAGATGATCCAGTTTTACCAAAGGTTCATTTTCCATGTTGGGCGTTCCCTTCGATTCCTTTTAAGCCGCCGAAAGATTTGTTCTCCTTGTAGAAGGACATGAAATACTGCTCGAGCGAGAAAGTGACTTCCTCGAACCGGGCGATCGCATAATGCGACATCGTCTCGAAGAATTCGTTGAGGTGGGTCTTTTCGACTTCGGCCTGAAGCTGCAAACCAGCCTCATCGGTGATCTTATGGTTCGAATTGGCTTTGATGAAGGCTGCCTTTTCCGCCTCATCGACAAAGGTGAGCCGGTATTTTTTGACGGCGCCGTTTTTTGAAATCGCTGGCTTTGATCGTCGAGACGTGATGGCCATCCTTGATGATCGTGATCGTGTCGCACATCGCGTCGACTTCGCTGAAGATGTGGCTCGAGATCAAGATCGTCTTGCCCTTCCCCTTCATCTCCAAAACGAAATCAATGAAGCGTTTCTGCATCAACGGATCAAGCCCGGAGGTCGGCTCATCGAGGACGAGGACATCCGGATCGTTCATGAATGCGGCCACGACCGCCAATTTGCGTTTGACCCCCAAGGACATCCGTTTGGTGTCTTGGGAGGGATCGAGTTCGAATTTCTGGAGCAGATAATCGAGCATCGGCTTATTGATGCCGCCCCGAAGTTGTCCCATCATCGTCAAGAATTCATTGCCCGTGAGGCCGTTAGGAAGCGCGACTTTGCCCGGGAGGTAGCCCACTTTCTCGAGGATCTCATCGGTATGGCCGAAGCTTTCGATCCCGAAGATCTTGATGCTCCCCTGCTGGGGCTTCGAAAAGCCCATGATGTGGCGAATCGTCGTCGATTTGCCCGCGCCATTGGGGCCCAGATAGCCATAGCATTCGCCTTTATGAACGGAAATCGAGACATCGAAAACGCCGCGGCCATAGCCATAGTCTTTCGTGAGGTGCGAAACCTCAATGATCGGTGCGTCCGCGTTATCCATATCAATCCTGTTTGGTCAGTTCGAGCTTCACCTGATGAATATCATCAAGCTCGCTCACGTCGCCGCCGCCCAGGACGGCCAGAACCTTAAGAAGAAGGTCTTGGCTCGAAACCGGGATCTGAATGACCGCCATTTTGCCTTTTAAAGTGACATCGAAAATCGCTTTGGTGAAACGGGCTGGGAAGAAGAAGTCATAACCCGCCGGGGTATCGCTCGTCGCCTGGACGTTATTTTGCCGGAAGCTCGTGAACTCGAGCCGGAGCGCCCGCCCATCGGTGGCGGAGCTCGTCTGGATGCTCGAACTCATGGCAGGCATTTCGTCGTAATAGCTCCAAAGCCTATCGGCGCTGATATCCATATTGGTGGTGCCGGTGTCTTCGGTCGAAGTCTCCTCTTCGCTTGACGAGGCCGTGCCTTCCGAAGCACTGCCCTCCGTAGAGGCGCTTGAGGCCACGATCGAACTCGAGGCCGTTACCGAAGTAGAGGCGCTCTCGCTTGAAGAAGCGGACGAATCGCCCGAGGTTGAACTCCCCGAGGAAGCCACCGAAACATTCTGAAAAGAAAAGGTGAAGCGCCGCTGAACGATCGTGGCGTCTTCCGCCAGATCCGAAGCATAAGTGCCTTGGTATTCCGAAGCGATCGAAACCCGCTCCGCCGGAGTGGAAATCGTATCGCTCAGGGTTAGGGATATCCCGAAGTGAGTCCCCTTTTGGGAGCCCATCTCAAAGGCGTACGTCCCATAAATCGAGTTCTTTTGACAGCTCGATAAAGGGATGCTCGCCAGAACCAAAGAAGCCAGAATAACGCGTCAAATGTTTTTGATGAAAACGCCCTCCGTAAAGAATGGATTGACTTATTTTACACAACAAAAGGCCAAAAGGAACGAGAAAAGGAGTTTGGGAAATATAGGAAAGGGGGCGAATCATCGCTCCTGAAAAACCAAGACCTGAAGGGACGGAACCCGTTGTTCGTGCATTTCGACGCGAGCTTCTTTGTGGTCCATTTTGCTCACGAGACGCGCTTCTTTCGAATGAGGCCAATGGAAAAGCGTGAGCGGGAACATGTGATTCCGGATGATGTCGCGCTCGGTCGGGTTGAGATCGTAAGCAAGCAAGGCATTATGGAGGGCCCAAGCCGGATGGCAAAAGCCATGGAGCCGATGCCCCTTGTGCTTTTTGTGCCAATCATAAAGATAGTAATCGTGGAGCAAAGCGCCTCTCACGAGGCTCGTATAATCCAGGTCGAGATGGCGTTTTTTCGCATAGAGATAGGCCCGCTCCGCCACGAAAAGCGAATGGTCATAAACGCTCACTTGCCCGTGGGCGCGGTAGTTTTTCATGCTTTGATATTCCGCTTGATTGATGAGCGGAGACGCGATGGCGTCGAATTCTGAATCCAAGATCATTTTTTTGTGCCTCTATTGAGGTTCTTTTGGTTAACTTTTTCAAGTCTTTTCATCGAAAAAAATAACGAAGGTCCGAAAGCGATACCAATCGCTTCCCTAGTGCAGGCGGGCAAAAGGTGGGTTATAGTGACACCATGACTGACATCATCCATCACGCGGATAACAAACCCCATAGCGAAGAAGACCGCCGGCTCAATACCCTCGGTTTTGCCATTTACGATCTGATCCATATTTTCTGCTCGGTTTCCTTCTTGATCCTCATCTTGGTCGAGAACGCGAACGTCGCCCTCGATTCGGGCGCCCTCCAAGCCAGCATTCTCCTCGAGATGGCCGATGAGTTCACCGAACTGATTCTTTCCTTCACTTTGATTTTCTTCGTCATCTTCATTTATAAGGCCAAAACCGCGACCAATGCTCGGAGTCTCTATTCGTTCGCCTGGCTTTTGGTCTCGCTGTCCTTGCTCATCCCCTCCACTTTCGAAATCCCGATCCTCTATATGTTCCCTTGGCCCGAGGAGTACAGTCTTACCCTCCGGGTCATGATGAATGTTGACACCTATATTCCGGTCGCCGCCTTCCTCAGTTTCCTCGTTTGCCTCGCTTTGATCCAAAAGGAAAACTATTGGCGGATCGCCCTCGATATCGGAATGAGCTTTCTTATTCTTTTCTCCGCAACCTCTCTCACCGTCTACATCATGGAGGAACAAGTCAACGGCGGGATGGAGTTCTCCTATCAGACCTTCTGCCGCTTCCTCTTCTGCTTGGCGCCGTTAGTTCCGTCGATCATGACCTTCATCAGCCTTTATAACAAAGAGAAGCTGCCCGAAGATCAGAAGGTCGTTGAAAAGGGGAAAGTCGAGATCGAGAAAGAAAAAGAGGACGTCCGAAACTGAGTCGTCTACAAAGTGTCGACAACTGAAGACAAGAAAACCTCACCTTCTTCCGAAAGTGAGGTTTTTGTTTCGAGAATATCAGATCTTTTCGATCTCGGAGAAATCGACATCGACCGGAGTCGAACGTCCGAAGAAGACGGTATCGACGCGGCATTCGCCAGTCTCTTTGTTGATCGAGATGATCTTGCCTTCGGTGCCTTCGAGCGGTCCATGGATGACCTTGACGGAATCGCCAACGTTGTAGCGATCGTACATCGAGGAATCGATCATGCCCATCCGCTTGAGGACCGGTTCGATCTCCTCGCGGGTGACCGGCGTCGGCTTCTGGCCACCGCCAGAGGATCCGGCAATGCCCGTGACACCCGGGGTGTTACGGACGATGTACCAGGAATCATCGGTCATGATCATCTCAACGAAGATATAGCCCGGATAAAGGTTCTTGGTCTTGGTCTTCCCGGTCGGAAGCCCATCCTTGAGCACCGGAACTTCTTGTTCAGCGACCAGAACGCGCAGGATGTAGTCCTGCATGTTCATGCTGATAATGCGCTTCTTCAAATTGTCGGCCGTTTTGGCCTCGTGCATGGAATAGGTGGTGACGATGTACCACTGCTTCTCTCCTAACTGTGCAGGCATGCTTTATTTTCCTCCAAAGGCTTTCTCCAACTGCTGGATCAAATTGTAGGCGGTCAAATCCTCAAGGGCCAAGAAGATGGCGGCGAAGACGGAAATGGCGATCACGACGCCAATCGCGGGCCAAAGTGTCTCACGGTCAGGCCAACGGACGCGTTTGCCTTCCTTGACGACTTCCTTCATGTATTTATGCGGAGGGGTCATTTGGGGGTTCTCCTTTCATTTGCTCTCTTTGTGGAGCGTGTACTTCCCGCAGTGCGGGCAGAACTTGTTGAGTTCAAGGCGGTTCGGATCATCTTTGCGCTTCGTCACGGTGTAATTCCGTGAGAGGCACTCGGAGCAAATCAAAAAAACTTTTTCCCTACCCATACCTTATCAATCCTCAGCGTATGAATGATAGGCCTCGCCCCTTCTTTCGTCAAGCGTTTCTTCCTTCTAAGGAAGGCAAACGAAAAGGCACCCCCTCTCGGGGATGCCTTAGGAAGCAAGATCAATCCAAGTGACCGCGCGTGACGTAACGCTTGGCCAGCCGGAGGAAGCGTTCCTCGGAAAGACGGACCTTCTTGATCGAGCAATGAAGCTGGTCGGCGATGCTCTGGAGCGATTCGTCATCAAGTTTTAGGCAAGCCACCCGGAGATCGAAAGCCGAAAGATGGGCTGGGATCTCCGCGAGGCCATCGAGCTTCTCGATGAAGTTGACATAGTGACGCGGATCCTCGCTCTCATTCGAGGAAACGAAGTCCTCGAGGGTCGAGCCTTCTTCGCCCACCGGCTCTGCTAAAGAAAGCGGCGTTTGGCTCTCTTTGGGCAGCGCTTCCGCTTCGAGCCGATAAAGGTTGTTGCGGATCGCATGATGGAAGTAAGTGCGGAAGCTGGTTTCATTGAACCGGTAGTTATCCGCGCAGGCAAGCAAGGTGGAGAAGAAAACGGCATTGCATTCGCCTTCGCCGATCTTTTTCCATTTCGGCGTCAGGCAGGAGAAATAGTAATAGGCTCGGTTCAGATAGTAGCGGCGAATCAGCTCATTGAGCGAAGAGTCATCGCCACCGCGATAACGGCGAAGGAGTTCTTCGTCGATAACAATCGTCATGAGAAAACAAGTCCCCTTTAAGGCCCCTTTGTTTAGGGAAGCTATTTTGTATTGTGCTTAGTGCGCTTGAGGGCAATCTCCGATAAGAAGATTGCGGTCGCAACGGAGGCGTTCAGCGAATTAACATGCCCGAACATCGGGATTTTGACCACGAAATCGGACCTTTTGAGAAGCAGAGGCGAGATGCCGAAGCCTTCGGAGCCGACCACGAGCCCAATCGGGCAAGCATAATCGACTTCGTCGTAGCTCTGTTGGGCGCTGCCATCACTGGAAACGATCCAGTAGCCCTGAGCCTTGAGTTTTTCCATGGCTTGCGACAAGTTAGAAACGACGGCAACTTTGACGTAATCGATGGCCCCGGTTGAGACCTTGGCCACCGTTCCGTTCAGTTGAACTTCATCATGACTCTTGAGGACGACCCCATCGACGCCAAAGGCATCGGCGCTCCGCAGAATCGCTCCGAGGTTATGAGGATCCTCAATACCATCAAGCAGCAAAATAAGCGGATAGGGTTTTTGGGCTTGGCGAATCAACTCGTCAAGGGAAAAGGTTCCATAAGGCTTAACGACAGCCGCGAATCCTTGGTGGACGCCGGAATCGGTCAAATGATCTAACTCGCGATCGTCAACGGGCTGAATATCAATTTGCGAAGAACGGGCAAGAGCGACCAAGGGATCGTTCAGAAGCCGGCGACTCACATAAAGAGTCTGTATGTGCTTGGCCCCCAAAGCAGATCGAATCGGATTTTTTCCGTAAATGATTGTGCGCTCTTTTTTATCCATTGAGTATCTTTTTTTGACCTTCTATATTAAGACTTATCGTCAATTCATTATTGGGCGTCGGTCGATACTTTGAGTTCGAGCGGCCGAAGCGTAAAGCGGATTTCGTCAACGAAGGCCGTGATCGAGCTTTGGGTGGCGAAAGAGCAGCGCATCGTGATCCGGATCGCCGAGTTTTCCTGATAGGAAACCAGCTCGGATTGCGTATCACGGATTGCGATGGAATAGCGGTTTGCTATCAGGATAATTTCCTTCAAAACCGGTTTGTCGGAAGGCATGACGATCATGACGATCGGATTGCGGCGGGCCAACATCTTTTCGGCCTTGCGCATCATGACGAGACAAACGTAAGCGAGGGCGGTCGCAAGCGCGGCCACGATGAAGTTCCCACTGCCGCAAGCTAAGCCGATCGCCATCACGACCCAGATGGTCGTCGCGGTCGTCAATCCTTTCACGTCAGTTCCGGTCTGAACGATGGTGCCGGCGCCCAAAAAGCCGATGCCGGTGACCACCTGAGCGGCCAAACGGGCCGGGTCACGATTGTAGGTTTGGCCCCCGATCGCGGTCGGAAAGCCATAGATCGAAACAATCATGATCAGGGCGCTGCCCACCGCGACGAGAAGGTGGGTTCGTAATCCGGCGGCATGCCCGTGGTATTCGCGTTCGAAGCCGATGATGCCAGCAAAGAAGGCGGCCGCCAAAAGGGAGACGAGCACCAAAACGAGGTTGCCTGCCCAAGGGTAAGAGGCGCCTCCAAAGCCGGTGTTGAACCAGTTGACGATGATTTGGTCGAGGGAATCCATAACGCGCTCCACTCCTTATCGTTAGAAGAGACCTTTCGCAATGAGCGCTTGACGATAGCTGTCGCTCTTCGCGAAATCTTTCTCCTCTTTCGCCTGATTGTAGGCGTGATGGAGCTTTATATCATCTTCGCTTAGATGGGGAATTGCAAGAGGAAGCCCCAAAACGAATTCATAGGCCCTTAAACGGGCGTAGCTCTCTTTGAGAGCGTCGAGATTGAGCGGCCGGCTTCGCAAGATCAGATTGAGCGACTTGTTCTCGTCATAGAGCACCGCAAGGGCGTTCGGGGTATTGAGATCC
The DNA here is from genome assembly GCA_036788815.1 of Bacillota bacterium. Classification (GTDB taxonomy): domain Bacteria; phylum Bacillota_I; class Bacilli_A; order RFN20; family CAG-826; genus UBA4951. The sequence goes on along the minus strand of DAIQMS010000007.1, from coordinate 12,170 downwards.
TCGCAAATCGCATCGAGGAAGGCCTTTTCGTCTTGCGGCTTGAGAGCTTCCGGATCCGCCACGCCATTGAGCTGAAGGCTGATCGCGGCCTTTTTGATCGCTTCTTGAAGCTGGGAAAACTTCACCTGGGCTTCTTTGATCGTGTCTTCGCTGAAGGAGGCCGGCGCCCGGTAATGGGAGGCCAAAAGCATGAGGCGGAACGCCCCGCCCCCGAACTGGGCCACCACATCCTTCATCAAGATGACGTTCCCAAGGGATTTCGACATCTTCTCGTTGTTGATGTTGATGAAGCCGTTATGAATCCAATAATGGGCCAATTTGTTGCCGTTATGGGCTTTGGCCTGGGCCATTTCGTTCTCGTGATGCGGGAACTTGAGGTCGAAACCGCCGCCATGGATATCGATATAGCCATTTTGCTTCCGGAAGATCGAGTCGATCATGACGCAGCACTCGGTGTGCCAGCCCGGCCGGCCCTTGCTCCAAGGACTATCCCATTGGATCCCGTCGCTTGTTTTCTTCCACAAGGCGAAATCAAGCGGATCCTTCTTCTTATCGTTCACATCGATCCGAGCTCCGCTTTCGAGCGAGTCGATCGTGTTGCCCGAAAGCTCGCCATAGCCTGGGATATCGCGAACTTTAAGATAAACGTCGCCATCGACCACGTAGGCCGCGCCCTTCTCGACGAGGTCCCCGACATATTTGATGATCTCAGGCATATAAACGGTCGGCCGGGGCTTCTCATCGGGTTGGAGGGCGCCGATTTGATCGACGAGCCTCGCGTATTCGGCGATGACCCCTTCGGTCAGTTCTTTTTCGCTGATGCCGAGCTCTTTGGCCCGTTTGATGATCTTGTCGTCGACATCGGTGTAGTTGCTCACGAATGTGACGTCATAGCCTAAATGGATGAAAAGCCGGCGCAGGACGTCGAAAGTGATGACCGGGCGGAAGTTGCCAATATGGGGATCGTTATAGACGGTCGGCCCGCAGCAATAGATCGAGACCTTGCCTGGGACGAGCGGGACGAACGTTTCTAAAGCGTTGCCCAAAGAATTGTAGAGTTTCACTTCATGCATAAATCAATTTTACCACAGCCCGTTAAGGCTTCCTTTCAATTTCTTAAGCGATAGTAGACGTAAAAGAGATAGCCGCCCCCGCCCGAGCAGCTGAGGAGGTAGCCCACCATCGAAAAGACGTCCCAATAGAAAACCTGATAGGCGATCAAATTCTCATTCCAAAGCCCGACGGCGATGAAGAGGGTAACAAGGCTCGCGAGGAGCCCGGCCGCTACGACATAAAGGCCATTGCGCACCATTTCTTCTTCCCCAAGCGCTTTCTTGCTGGAGAAAAGATAAAGGGCGTAAAGGAAGGAGCCCAAGCCCAAGATCAAACTGACAATCATCGCGATCCCATCGGCCCCATAAAGGGCGCTATGGGTGACGCTGTTGCTCCATTGGTAAGCCGCGAAAAGGATTTGGCCTAAGCCGGTGAGAAGCAAGGTGGCTTCATCCCCGTGAAGCGGATCCTTGAAGAAATCCGGATGGGTGAAATCCAAGACTTTGTACGTCGCGGAAAGAACGGCGATCAGAATCAGAGCAATCATCGCCGCGTAACGGGGCGCCCGATAGGTCCCTTCCGTATCGGCATAATGGCTGAAATAACTTTGTAAGACAATGATCAAAAGCGCAAACTCCAAGGCCGAGGTGAGGAAGCCATCGATATCGCGTTTTTGATCGGTCGGTGATACGAAGAGGTCGATGGAGCATTCGATGATGGCCAGCATCCCAAAGGCCCCGCCCCACCAATAGGTCGAAGCGAAGTCGTCTGTTTGGGCGTAATTCGGATCCTCATAACAAAGGGAGAAAATCAGGGCGGCCAAGCATAAAAGAAGCGCGGCGGCGCTCGGAAGCGGGAAGGAATGAATCTTGGGCCGCGGTCTCATAAGGCGAATTGAGCCAGCTCCTTGGGCTTTTTGATCACGTATTTCGCTTCTTGAAGAAGTTCCGGTTTATAGAAACCATAGCCCCAGAGGCATAAGCAAAGCGGAAGCGCGGCATTCTGGGCGGTCAATAAATCCGGCAGGGAATCCCCGACGAAAACGGTTTTGCTTTTATCGAGGCCATAGCGGGCGATGAGGCCATTCACGATCGTCGGATCGGGTTTCGGGGCATCCCCCTCTTTGATCCCGCGGATCTCTTCGAAAAGATCCTCGCCATAGTATTTGGTGACGACTTTCTGGGCTAAGGCATCGGGTTTATTCGAGCAGACGAAGAGCTTGATCCCCCGCTGATGAAGGAAATTGAGGGTCGCCTTTTCGCCATTGAACGGCTTGGTGTGATCTTCTTGTTTGGCGGCGTAAAGCGGCATATAGGCTTTTTTGAGCCGAATGAAATTCTCGGGAGTGTCCTGATCTTTGAGGGCTTTATGGACCAAAACGTCGGCTCCATTGCCGATGAGGGAATGGCAATCCGCCTTGCTGAAAGCATAGGCAAAACCGCATTCTTTGAGCGCTTCGTTCACCGCGAGGCGGATATCCGTGAGGGTATCGAGGAGCGTGCCATCCAAATCAAAAATCAAAGCTTCTACCATAATGCGAATATTCTATAACAAACGCCCGCGCTTGTCTTTCTCGCCTGCACGAAAGAGCAAAATCCCTTCGTTGATGTTTTATCGACGTTTTAGATCTAAACTTAAAGAACAGAGTTGAAAAACGAGTTTAGCGCCTTTTCTCCTTTTTGAATTTGATCTAATCCCGAGTCAAAGGAAACCATGGTTTCGAAATCCCAAAACGCCTTGAGGAGACAAAGCGATCGAGCAAACGATCATTTTTGGCGCGGAAGAAAACGAGAATCGGAGTTTCTCCCTGGAAGCGATCGCCGAAGACATCCACTCCCAGGCCTACCCCCTCTACGTCCTTTTTGATAACAAAGAGAATCTTTTGGCTCAGGCGGGCGAAAAAGTCTATGAGGCCCTTTCGGAAGAGGCTTTGTCCCTCGCCGAGAAAGAAAAGACGCTCCATGGCTTCTTCAACGCTTATCTCGATTATCTTCTTTCGGAGCCTTCCTATACCCTTTTCACTCTCCATTATGGCCATGGGGTCCCCCATATCTGGCCGTTAAAAGATGACCGCGTGACCCATCGAAACAAAGTTCTTTCCGATTCCGTGAATGTTCTCAAACGCTATGGAATCGGGCCTGAGGAAGACAACATCCTTCTCTGGTCCTATTGCCTCCGCCACCTCGTTTATTTCGCCGGCTATGTGCTTCAGGACCCCCAAAGCGATACTTTGGCTAACCGCGCCCAAAGCGAAAGCTTGATCCTCTATGGCCTCAAAGCCTTCGTGCAGATGGGAGGGAACAGCTGATGGACGAAACCGAAAAAGCTATTCTTTTCGCCACGATCGAAGAAGGCGGAAATGCCTTCCCGAACGCTTTCCAAACGGCCAAAGTCGCCAAGCGGAGCGGCGTGAGCGAATACGTCCTTTATGAGCGTTATATGAGCAAGGCGAAGCTTCTTTACGCCGCCGATCTTTATCTCTCGTCCTTCCTTTTCGATTACGCGCTCCAGGCCGCGGAGGCCGATACGAGTTTCAGCGCCTTCTTCGCCGATCTCATGCTCTTCCAAGTCCGCCACCCCTCCTGGAATGGCTTCTGGCTCAACTATTCCTCAATTTTCCCGCGGGTCAGTTTGGCCCAAGAGGAAAAAGAGGCGATCGTGCCCACCCCGCTCCTCAAAGCGCTCAGCAAGTTCTTCCCCAAGACCGCGGAAACTAATCTTGCGAAAGCCTTCCGCTTCCTTTGCCGCGAGAGCATCTGCTTCGCCCGCTACGTGATCTATAGCGAAGTGCCTGGCAATGAGCATCGTCTTTTGGCCGAAAGCCAAATCGTCTATGGTGGGCTCGAAGCCTTCAAAATTCCAACTAAAAAATAAGCGAAAAGCCTTTGGAATGAAACCCATGCCCTTTGGGTTCAGCCCAAGGGTTTTCTTTTTGGGGCGGGGCGCTGTCCGCGAGAAGGAACACGAGGAGAACTTTCTCGATAAAGGCAAGTCAGAGCGTTTTTTTCGAAAGGATGTTTAGTCCGTCAAAAAAGAAGCGATTTCCTTAAGAGAGGTTAGGCAAGAAGACAAGGGGAGATTCTGGGTATATTCTCTTTTACGAGAATAAGCAATCCAACGAAGAGCAAAGGCTTCGCTCGCTTCGATGCGATTGATTATTTTCCCCAACCCTTGAAAATCCCAAGATGTATTCCGGTGAGCGCAAGTCCTCTGGAAAGCCATTTTAAGCGTCGGCAAATCGATATTCCCCCCGCTCCTTTTTCCAAAGAATATAGACGTCATAATAATCCTTGCATCGCGAATTCAATTCGCCTTTTGCAAAAATCGTTTGAAGTTTCTCGGCAAGAACGGTTTCCAAATTATAGGCTAAACAATCCACCGTCTCTTTTTCGAAGAATGTTTGGTAGGAATAGACAATGGCATTCGGCGTAATGGGATCCCCTGTTGCCACATCGATTGAGATGGGTTGTTTGATGTTCTAAAACTTCCCTAGCAAGACAACGTTAAAACCGCCATAAGGGTCTTCTTCCCGAATAGAGGATATCGAGACGAAAGAAAAGGAAATTCCATCCGCGAGATCAATTTGAGAAATCGTGTTAATGATCTGAACGAGATTCTCTTCTTGCGAAGGTTCTTTTTGCAAAAGAAAATCGATATCCATCGTTGCTCGGGTGGCAATGCCCAAAAGGGAACTAAGATAAAACCCTCCCTTGAAGATGAAGTTCTCTTTGTAAGGAGAAAGGGATAGGCGCTTAATGAATTCATCAAAGAAATAGAAGCGAAGCGCATCGTTCGGACGGATGTTTTCTTCCTGAACCAACCGATCGATTCGAGCTTGAAGTGATTGCTTATTCATCCTTATTGGCTCACTTCCAGAAGGTCATAGACTTTCTTCTTGATTCCCATCTTTTCGGCATAGTCTAAGAGCAAAGGAATGTTTTTTTCACCTCGGGCTTGAAACGCTTTCAAGGCTTTTACGAAAACCTCAGGGTCAAGGCTGTCCCGATGCTTAATGAGGTCAAGCAGAGTCCGTTCAGGCGAATAAGCCCTTACCATATTCCCATAAATCGTTTGAACGTTTGCGATACCCAGAGAATAAAAGTCGTCTTGCCTCACGACGTGGCGGATGACGTCACTCTTTGCCTTCCCGAGCGGCCGGTAATTCTTGGGCCCGCTGACCTCAAGGCGTTCTGGAGAACGATCGCTCAAGTGGAAAAGAAAGAGAGCGCTTTGATAAGAAAAAACATATTTCGGATAGCGATATTGGAAAAGAAAGTATTCGTCTTTGATCCAGGAATCCACCGAATAAAAGCCTTTGGCTTCTTTATGAAGCGGGTGCCGCGAACCAAAATAAGTGAAAGCGTAGAAAGGCACATCGTTTTTTCGGAGATCCTCTGAGGTGACGAAGCCCTTGTTTGCTTTGAGAATCGCCAAAATCGTTTCTTGATAGTCCATAGTTTGCAACATCATTTTATATTTTTAATGTTGCGAATACAATATTCATGCCAAACACCCCTCCTCTTATCTATAGACAACAATTCGTCTTTTGTGCCCCGAAAAACGCCAAAAGAAAAGGGGATGGTCTCCCATCCCCCAATTTAACAGATCTACTTCTTCACCGGGAACTGTTCCCGATCCTTCACGTAAGAGGTGTGAAGGAGCTCTTCGGCTTTCTCGGAGCCGTAGCCCCCGAGGTAATCCTTATAAAGACGGATGATGTCGGGGTTATTGTGCGACTGGCGAACGCTCTTCTTCTCGTCGATCGAGTAGAGGATGTCCGCCCGTTTTTGGCGATAGGTGTCGAGGATCGACTCATCGCCATTGGTGAGGAGGGACGGCTTGACGAACGGCTGACCGCCGCCATTGATGCAGCCACCCGGGCAGCACATGATTTCGATGAAGGCGTAGGGAGACTTCCCCGCCCGGACTGCATCGAGTAATGGTTTGGCATTGGCCATGCCGCTCGTGACAGCGACTTTGACCTTGCCGGCTTTGCCCATATCGACTTCGGCTTCCTTGACGGCTTCGAAGCCACGGACCGCTTTGAATTCGATCGGATCGTGCTCCTTGCCATTGAGGGTGTGGTAAGCGGTACGTAAGGCCGCTTCCATGACGCCGCCCGTGACGCCGAAGATCGCTCCGGCACCGGTGTATTCGCCAAGGAGATCGTCATCGAACTTCTCTTCGGGGAGGCTGTCCCAGATAAGACCAGCCCGTTTGATCATGACCGCGAGCTCACGGGTCGTAAGAACCGCATCGACGTCGGGGAGATGTTCCACCGCCGCATTCTGCGGCCGTTCTTTTTCGTACTTCTTCGCGGTGCACGGCATGATCGAGACCACGTAGACGTTCTTCGGATCGAGGTTATGGGCCTTGGCGAAATAACTCTTGGTGATCGCGCCTTGCATCTCGTGCGGCGACTTGCAGGTCGACACGTGCGGGATGAGATCGCTATAGAAGAATTCCATGTAGTTGATCCAGCCTGGCGAGCAGGAAGTGATCTGCGGGAGCGGAGCCGTCTTCTTCGTAATGCGGTTCACGAGTTCCTGCGCTTCTTCGGTGATGGTCAAATCGGCGCCGAAATTGACGTCAAAGACCCGAGCAAAGCCCAGCCGATGGAGCGCGGCGACCATTTTGCCTTCGCCATTCTCTTCGCCCGGCATCTTGCCGAACTCTTCGGCGATCGCAGCCCTCACCGCCGGAGCGGTTTGGACGATCACGTATTTGCCTGAAGCCATCGCTTCGTCGACTTTATTGATCTCGCGGTGCTCAGCGAGAGCGCCGGTCGGGCAGACTTCGATGCATTGGCCGCACTGTAAGCACGGGACTTCGGCGAAGCTGCGGTTATTGGCCGGGCCAACGATGGTCTGGAAGCCACGCTTCTCAAAGCCAAGGATGCCGATGCCTTGCGCCGATTTGCACTTCTCGATGCAGCGTCCGCAAAGAATGCACTTCGCGGTGTCGCGGACGATGCCCGGGGCCACCATATCGACGGTCGTCGGGGTGATTTCGCCCATGTACTTGCCGCTTTCGGCGCCGGTCACGTTGGCGACATGAAGGAGTTCGCACTGGCCGTTTTTGACGCAGGTCTGGCAATCCTTCGAGTGGTTCGAAAGCAAAAGCTCAACCGAGGCTTTGCGGGCTTGGACCGCCATCGGGGAGGAGATGAAGATCTCGAATCCCTTCTCGGCGGGCACATCGCTCACCGGATAGACGCAGGAGGCAAAGAGCTTGCCACCCCTGGCGGTCCGGATTTCGACGAGGCAGACACGGCAGGAGGCTAACGAGCACTGGCCATGGTTGAAATAGCACAAAGACGGAATCTTGTAGCCACATTGACGAGCGGCTTCAAGAACGGTGAGGTTCTTGTCGACGCTATAGACATGGCCTTCGATTTTGATATTGACTTGATCCATGTTCTTTCTCCTTTAGCGTTTGGAAATGGCATGGAAGGGGCAGCCTGCCATACAGGTGCCGCACTTGATGCACTTCGCTTGGTTAATGACGTACGCTTCTTTGCCAGGAACGCCTGAAATGCAGCTCACCGGGCAATTCCGGGCGCACTTGGAGCACTTCTTGCAAAGCGCCGGATCGATCCAATACTGCATGAGCTTCTTGCAGACGTGGGCCGGGCACTTCTTATCGACGACGTGCGCGTGGTACTCGTCCGGGAATTTCTTCATGGTCGAAAGAATCGGGTTGGCCGCGGTCTGGCCAAGGGCGCAGAGCGAGCCGCCTTTGATGACCGTCGCCAAGGTTTCCATATCCTTGAGGGTCTGCTCGGTGCCATTGCCATTCGTGACTTTGGTGAGCATCTCCAAAAGGCGCTTCGTGCCGATTCGGCATGGCGAGCATTTGCCACAGCTTTCGGAGCAGATGAAGTCCATGTAGAAGTGGGCAACATCCACCATGCAGTTATCTTCATCCATGACGATCGCGCCGCCCGAGCCCATCATCGAGCCGCGAGCGATCAAGGTATCGTAATCAATCGGGGTGTCGAGGTCTTCCTCGGTTAAGCAACCGCCGGAAGGGCCGCCGGTCTGAATGGCCTTGAACTTCTTGCCATTCGGAATGCCGCCGCCGATATCGAAAATAAGCGTTCTTAACGTCGTGCCCATCGGAACTTCGACGAGGCCGACGTTGTTGATCTTGCCACCGAGGGCGAAGACCTTCGTGCCTTTACTGCCTTGGGTTCCCACTTTGGCGTATTCGGCTGCGCCAACGCGAATGATGTAAGGGATCTGAGCGAGCGTCTCGACGTTATTGACGCAGGTCGGCTTGCCCCAAAGACCTTTGATGGCCGGGAAAGGAGGACGCGGACGCGGCATGCCACGCTTGCCCTCAATCGAGTTGAGAAGCGCGGTCTCTTCGCCGCAGACGAACGCGCCAGCGCCTTCGCGGAGGTGCACATCGAAGCTGAAATCGGTTCCGAGAATATGGTCGCCAAGGAGTCCGACCTTCCGCATATCGTCCATCGCGCGGAGCAAGCGCTCCACCGCGACCGGATATTCGGCGCGGACATAGAAGTAGCCTTGGCTCGCGCCAAAGGCGTAGCCGGCGATCATCATGCCTTCGATGACCTCGAAGGGGTTGCCCTCGAGAATCGAGCGGTCCATGAACGCGCCCGGGTCGCCTTCATCGCCATTGCAGACGATGTATTTCTGATCGGCGACTTGGTTCGCGGCGAATTGCCATTTCTTCCCGGTGGGGAAGCCAGCGCCACCGCGTCCGCGGATGCCCGAGGCCAACACTTCATCGATGACCTGTTGCGGCTTCATCGAGGTCAAGACCTTCTTGAGGGCCTTGAAGCCATCGTAGCCCAAGCTCTCCTCGAGGAGATCCGGGTTGATCAAAGAGCAGCCATGGAGCGAGATGCGTTTTTGTTTCTTGTAGAAGTTGATATCGTCTTGGCGGACCACCTTCTCATGGGTGACCGGGTCGACGTAAAGGAGATCCTCGCAGATCTTGCCGCCGATGAGATCGTCATCGACGATGTGCGAGACATCGCTGAGCTTGACCTTATGATAGAGCGTGTCTTCCGGGAAGATCTTCACGAACGGGCCTTGGCTGCAGAAGCCAAAGCAGCCGACGTGGTTGACGCTGACCTTTTCGGAGAGGCCTTTTTCTTTGATTTGCTTCTCGAGCTCGTGGAGGATCGCGTCGGAATCGTTGGCTAAGCAACCGGTTCCCCCGCAAACCATGACGGCCCGTTTCTTGCCGAGCCCTTTGATTTTCGCATCAAAGGCTTTCGAGCAGGTGTCGATGTCCTTCTGGAGGGCATCAAGCGATTCGATCTTATCCATTAGGCGTTGACCTCCTTGGCTTTATACTCATCGACGACTTTGCTGACGCCATCGACGGTCATCTGCGGATAGACTTTGCCATTCACGGAAACCGCCGGAGCAAGGGCGCAGGCGCCCATGCAGCGAATCGCTTCGATCGTGAAGAGGCCATCCGCGGTGGTTTGGCCCGGCTCGATCCCAAGGATTGTTTCGAACTTATCGATGATTGCCTGGCTGTTCTTGACATAGCAAGCCGTGCCAAGGCAAACGCCGATCACGTACTTGCCTTTCGGGGTAAGCGAGAAAAAGTTATAGAACGTGACAACACCATAGATCTCGGCGACCGGGATCCCCGTTTCTTGGGAAACGAGCTCCTGGACTTCGAGAGGGATGTAGCCGTATTTCTTCTGAATCTCTTCGAGAATCGGCATCAAAGGAGACGGCTCCTTTTTGTGCGCGGCGCAAATCGCAATGATTCCTTTCCGCGCTTCTTGTTGAATGGCCATGTTTTTCCTCCTGTGCCCGATCAAAAAATCGCGCACACGTGCACCATCATTTTAGACAGGAAAAACGGCCGTGGCAACGACAAAAGGAGCGCAAAAGGCTTAGCGAATTACCGATAAATTGGTAAAAGCGCACCGATACTGCTATTTTCGGGATGAAATCGGTAAAACAAAAAAGGAGGGCTTCTGCCCTCCTTGCCGTTTTCTTAGGAAACTCAGCCCTGAACCATGGTTCCGGCATCCTTCTGGAATTTGCTCTTGTTGAGCCCCAAAAGGGTAATGAAGACGGCGGGAATAGCCAAGCATTCGATAACCGGGGTGAGCGTCTCCACGGTGATCGGCTGTTTGAACGGGATCTCAATCGACGTGTCGGAATCGTTGACGGCGATGAAAAGCTCGTCCCCGATGAAGGCCATGTAGAACTTGCCTTTGAATTTGCCTTCGAGGTCGAGGATCTTCTCCTGGATCTGCGGGGTCAAAAGATAGAACACGAGCGTCTCGTCGCTCGTGAGGACCTGGAATTTCTTGTTGAAGGCGATGTACTCGGTCTCGACTTTCTTGAGGCCACCGCTCCCGAAGGAAAGGATGCCGCTCTTCTCGAGGACTTTGACGATCGCGGCGAAATTGCGGTCATAGGCGAAACGATACATGGTTCCTTTGGCGTAGGTTTCGTAGGTGTAATAGGTGTTGCCCTTGCTGTCGGTATGGCTCTCGCGGCGCTGGAGGTCGTAACCGGCTTGCTCAAAAGAGATGCCATCATAGGTGGCCGTTTTGTAGTTCTTGCCATAATAACGATCCGGCGAGGCGAAGAAGCCCGGCTTAAGAAGCACGCTCAGGATCATGCCCCGGTTCGGGTCTTTGAGGGCTTTCGGAAACAAGGTCTGGTCGACCGTGTTCACCAAAAGCGTATAAGCGTTCGAGGAATAGTTATGGCGGTAATAGCTGCCCACCACGATGCAGATGACGCCACCGATGCCGAGGATGACCGGAATGAAAAGAAGCGCCCCATTCCCGTTCGTCCAGTTGAGAATCACCATCAGGGCCCCGAAAAGGATCGCCACGATAAGGCAAGGCACCCCAATCGCCATCAAGGTGACGTATTTCTTGCGGGCGAAAGCCCGTTTGCCCTCAAGGTTCTGCACCAGGGCGGGGATTTGATCTTTGAGCATCGCTTCAGCCATAGGGACTCTCCTTTAAAAGAAAGAGGCCGCCGTTGAGGCAGCCTCACGAGGATCGACTTTAGAACTCAATCTTGACGTCTTGGCGCTTGGCTTCCTCTGCCTCGAAGAAGTCACGCTTCGCGAAGGCATAGTGCCGAGCGATGATCGAGGTCGGGAAGACGATGATCTCTTGGTTATAGGTGCTGACGTTCGAATTGTAGACCCGGCGCGAAGCCTGAAGCTGCTCTTCGACTTCGCCAATCTGATTCTGGAGCGACATGAAGTTGGTGTTGGCCTTGAGATCCGGATAGGCTTCGCTCACGACGTTGATCGAATCGAAGGCTTTGCTGACTTGATTGCTGAACTCGGCCTTTTCCTTCATGGAGGCATTGGCGCCCGGCTGCCGCATCGAAATGACGTTGGTCAAGGTTTCGGATTCGTGTTTCGCATAGCCCTTCACGACCGCGACTTCCTTGGTGAGGAGGTCGAATCTCTTCGTTAAGGCAACATCGATGCCCGAAGCGGCCTCATCGATCTTGACTTGCTCTCTCCGTAAACGGTTCGCGGCGGAAATCCACCACGAGAGAATTGAAACGACGACGATGACGAGAATAACGGCGACAACAATGATGGCAATTAACCAACCTGGCATAGTTTTTATCTCCTTTTGCGGATGTCCGCGAGGACACTATACAAGGGTTTTCCCCTTGCGCAAGAAGAATTTTACCATACTCCGGAAACGGATACCCCAAAAAGATGAAAAAGGGCAAAGTAGGAGGCATCTCAGCCCTCTTCTTCGCCGGGTCGATAGAGCAGGATTTTATCCCTTTCGGCATTCGCTAAAATTTTTGCGGGCATCGAAGTGGCAACGGAGGTGTCCACGCTTTTGCCGAATTCCTCGCGCAAGGTCTCATTAAGCCGGCCCAAAGCGAAATAATCAAGGACCTTGCCTGAATAAACCAGAATATCGACATCGCTTTCCTCGGTTGCCTCATTCTGTGAATAAGAGCCAAAAAGATAAAGGGCTTCAAAACCGTTCTTTGGAAAACTCTTGGCTAACGAAACGACTGTCGTTTTAATCGTTTCAAAAGAGAGAATGTTTCCCGGGCTGTTCTTCCATGATCCTATTCTAAGAAGTCCTTCTTCTTTTTCCCAGCCTTTTTAAGCCAAAA
>DAIQMS010000006.1:35117-59073 GCA_036788815.1 Bacillota bacterium | reverse complement strand
CTTGGTAAACATAGAGGCCAACCCAGGCGTTTTCCCCAAGCGCCTCTTTCACCATGGCTAGAGAGTTCAGCATCTTGGCCAAAGCATTCCCATTTCCGTTGAGTTCCGTCTCGACCGATTTCACTAAAGATTGTTCCATGAGCAATATTTTACAAAGTTGTAGGGCAAGAAGGAACGGAAATTGTCTATGGATAAGTAGGAGGGTTATGAATCAAAACGTTTATGAATCTGGTCTCGAGGAATTCCGAGAGTTTAGTGAGGAGGCCATCCGGGAGGCACTAGAGCCTTATGCCTTTCAGATCAAGGGCCATTGGAAGGCGTCAACCATTCTCAAGAATGTTGAAGCTTCTTACGCGCGCATGCGAGCCTTAAAGAATAGGGAAGAATGTCTGCCCCATCTCGAAGGGGGTAGCCCCTATGAGCAGGATCGTAGTTTGGAGGAGATTGCCAGCCACCTAAGCCGGGTGATCGACCAAGAGATCTATGGCTACTTTCTCGCTTCAGGAAGAAGGCCTATTTATGTCCTAGACTTTCGTTTTCTGAAACAAATCATTTTAAAAAAGATGGAGGATATCCAAAAAGAAAACTAAAAATTGATAAACAAAAATAGTTAGATAATATCGTACTTATTATTTTCATCATGAAAAATTAGCAGAGAAAACTTGACAGTGCTAAAACATGTATTAATATATATTTAGCACAAAAAGAAAAGAGTGCTAAAAACAGGAGGATTGAACTTATGAAAAATTCGTTGGAGTTGATGAACCAGGGATTCTTGATGGATCCGTTATTCGATCTGTTGGCGGGGGAGAGCCTTCCTGAACCGCGCGGCTTCCGCAATCTCGATATGAAGACCGATGTGAAAGACGAAGGCAATTCCTATTTAATGGAAGTGGAGATTCCCGGTGTCAATAAAAAGGACATTGGCATCTCCTTCGCCGATGGCTATCTCACGGTCAACGTTAAGGAAGATCGCGAGATGAATGAAAAGGATAAGAAGGGCAACTATATCCATCGCGAACGCTTCAGCGGCGTGGCTTCCCGTTCCTATTACGTCGGCGACATTGATGAGAAGTCCGTCAAGGCTTCTTACACCGACGGCGTTCTCGCTCTTAGCTTCCCGAAAGAGGTTAAGAAGGCAAGCGAAAACGAGCACCTCATTCCTATCCAATAAAGGAGTTGGTGCAAAAGAGGGGGTCTTCGGACCCCTTTTTTCGTGGTGTCTTTGCCTCAATCCCCTTTCGATTCCGCTATAATGAACGGCGAGGTAATTTTCATGAAATGCATTGAGCTCAAAAAGAACTTCTATTACGTCGGGGTCGTCGATCATGCCCTGAAGGTCTTCGATGTCGCGGTCTTGACGGATTATGGGACTTCCTATAACTCGTATCTTCTCAAAACGCCAGAAGGCGCGATTGTCTTCGAAGGCAACAAAGGCCGTTACGAAGACGAATACATCGAAAATTTGAAGAAGCTGGTCAAGATTGAAGAGATCAAATACCTCTTCGTCACTCACACCGAACCGGATCATTCCGGCGCGATTGAGAAGCTTTTGACCCTCAATCCGGCGATCAAGATCGTCGCCAGCCCGGGGGCTCTCATGAATTTGGAGAAGATCACTCGGCTTCCGCTCAATGAGGTCAAGATGGTCCCGGGTGCCACGATGGAGCTCTTCGGCTATCACTTCCAGTTCGTCTCGGGGCTCATGCTCCATTGGCCGGATGTCATGTTCACCTATATCAAAGAACTGAAGGTCTTGGTTTCTTGCGATGCCTTCGGCGCCCACTACGCAAGCGATGCGATCTTGCTTTCGAAGGAACCGGACAAGAAGGCCTATCACAAAGCCTTGGTTTATTACTATGAGCACATCATGGGGCCGTTCGCGAGCTACGTGAAACAGGCTTGTGATCGGGTTGATGCCCTCGATATCGATATGATTTGCCCGGGGCACGGGCCAGTGGTGGATGAAGCGATCAAAGAACAAATCCAGACCTACCGGGATCTCGCCAATTCGATGCTGCCGGTCAACGATCCGAATCACGTGACGATCGTCTTCGCTTCGGCTTATGGTTATACCCGCAAGATGGCGGAATATCTCCGCGATCGTTTTGAAAAAGACGGGAAGAAGGTTTCTTATTACGAAATCGATGCCCTCAATTATGGCAAGCTCAAGGGCGAGATCATCAAATCGATTTATTCTTCGGGCCTTGTGATGCTCGGCTCGCCGACGTTGGTGGGCGATGCGATTTGTCTCTTCTATGACATCCTCAGCAACGTTTACTGGACGGTTGGCCAAGGCAAGAAAGCCTCGGCCTTCGGCGATTATGGTTGGAGCGGTGAGGCGGTCAATAACCTCTCCGAACGCCTGAAGCAACTCAAGTTCACCGTGATCCCGGGCTATCGGACCAACTTTAAGATGGATCTTAACGCCGAGAATGGCTTATCCGACTATTACGAGACGCTCAAATAAGCTTCATCGCCATCACCGAAAAACGGCATAAGTAAGCGCTTAACCCTTTAGAAAACGCCACTTGTGCCGTTTTTTTGTCATTTTGTGTCGTTTGACGTTTGTCTCAAAGAATCTTGGGGTAATCTCACACTAGAACGATGGACGATTCGCTTCGGAGAAAGTGAGGGAACCTTATGCTCCTCAAACATGCAGACATCATTGATAAGTTGACCTTAGACGAAAAGGTTTCTTTGCTTTCGGGCAAAAATTTCTGGGAGACGAAAGACATCGCCAAAGTCAAACTTCCTTCGATTTTCTTAAGCGATGGTCCGAACGGCTTGCGAAAGCAAGCTGCGGCAGCCGATCAATTAGGCCTTAATCCTTCGATTCCGGCAACTTGCTTCCCGACGAGCGCTTCAAGCGCGAATAGCTGGGACAAGGACCTTCTTTATCAAGTTGGCGAGACAATCGGGGAAGAAGCGAGGGTCGCAAAGGCCTCCGTCTTACTTGGGCCTGGCATCAACATGAAACGGAATCCGCGCTGTGGGCGGAATTTTGAGTATTTCTCCGAAGATCCATACCTCGCGGGCAAACTCGCGGCGTCGTATATACGCGGAGTCCAGTCGAATGGAATCGTTTCCTGCGTGAAGCATTTTGCCTGCAACGACCAAGAGACGCGGCGCCTTGCTTCGGATTCAATCGTCGATGAGCGGGCCTTGCGGGAGATCTATCTGACCGCCTTTGAGATCGCGGTCAAGGAAGGGAACGCTGGCGCGGTCATGAGCGCCTATAACCTTCTCAACGGGACGTATTGCAATGAAAACAAGCATCTTTTGCAGGACATTTTAAGAAAAGAATGGGGATTTGCAGGGGTTGTTGTGACGGATTGGGGCGGAGACAATGATCGGGTCAAAGGGCTTTTGGCCTCCAATGAATTAGAGATGCCTTCAACCTGCGGCGAGACGAATCTCGATGTGAAGAAAGCCATTGAGGATGGCAAACTTCAAATGGAAGTGGTAGATCAAGCGATTGATCGGCTGATCGACCTCGTTTTAAGAACTTCTGCCAGTGTGAATTCCGCGCCGAAAACTTTTGATAAGGCCGCGCACCACCTCACCGCTCAGGAAGTCGATGAGGGCTCCATTGTCCTTCTTAAGAATAAGAACAAGATTCTGCCGCTTAAAGAAGGCGCAAAAGTCGCCATCATTGGCGATTTCGCGAAAAATCCTCGCTATCAAGGGGCCGGTTCGAGCATTGTGAATCCGCTTCATCTCGATTCCGTTCTTTCTTGTCTAAAAGATTCAGGTCTCCATTCAGTAGGCTATGCCGCCGGCTTCAAACGCTACGGGAAATTCTCGAATCATTTGATCAAAGAAGCGGTGAATCTCGCCGATAAGGCGGACGTTCTTCTTGTCTTCATCGGTTTGGATGAGTTTTCGGAGGCCGAAGGATTGGACCGGAAGAACATGGCCCTTCCCGAAAACCAAAAGCAACTGATTGGCGCCCTCTATCATACGGGGAAACCGATTGTCGTCATCCTCAATTGCGGTTCGCCAGTCGAGCTTTCCTTCGTCGACCGGGTCGATGCGTTGGTCCATGGCTATCTCGGCGGCGAAGCCGGAGCCAAGGCCATGCTCAATGTTTTGACGGGCAAGGTGAATCCCTCGGGCAAATTGGCGGAGACCTATCCTTATGGCTATCCCGATGTCCCGAGCGCCGACCATTTCGGCAAGCGCGATCCTCAGGTTCAATACCGGGAATCACTGTTTATCGGTTACCGTTACTTCGAAACTGCGGGAATCGATGTCCGCTTCCCGTTTGGTTTCGGTCTTAGTTACACCAGTTTTGCCTACTCCGATCTCCAAGTCGATAAAGCAGGCGTCCATTTTGTTTTGAAGAACACCGGTTCGGTCGCGGGCAAGGAGATTGCCCAGCTTTATGTAGGGAAGTTGGATTCCTCTTTCCCGCGCCCGATCCGAGAACTCAAAGGTTTCGCGAAGGTGACGCTTAAGTCGGGCGAGGAAAAAAACGTCGACATCCCCTTCGATGATAAGACGTTCCGTTATTTCAACGTCAAGACCAACGCCTGGGAGATCGAAGGAGGGACTTATCGCATCGAAGTGGGGGCCTCAAGCCTCGATATTCGTTTAACGGGCGAGATTCAGCAAGAGGGGACGAATGCTCCGGCGCCTTATGAAACCTCGGCGATTCCGCATTATATGAGCGGCAAGGTTCGGGAGATTGAGGATCCGGAATTCGAAGCGATTCTCGGTCATCCGATTCCCGATGATCCGCGGGTTTATATCAAACGCAACCGGATTCAAGTCACCGATGGCACGGCCGTTTGCGATCTCAAATACGCCCCAGGTTGGTTTGGCCGCTTCTTTGAGCGGGCGATTCGCCACATCGTCCATCTTCTTCGCCATATTGGGCATCGGGCGGATGCCAACACGCTCGTGATGGGCGTTTATGAGAATCCGATGCGCAATATGTCGCGGATGTCTGGCGGAGCGATCTGCTGGAAGCAACTCGATGGGTTGATCTTGATGTGCAATGGCCATTTCTGGAAGGGGTTAAACCATTTCATCCACGAAGGCCACGTCTTCAAGAAACAAAGAAAAGCCGAAGCCAAACTCCTCAAACAAGAGGGGAAGGCCGCCTGAAGGAGGGAATGTTTTATGTGGTATAAAGCCAAAGCGATTTCGACCGAAGAGAAGATTGCCGCGATTACCCGTTATCGGATGGAAAAGAAGGCTGATCGGGACCACTCGGAGATGGAAGAGAAGGCCCGGGCCGAAGCTTTGAAAAACGAAACCCCGGAAGAAAAGCAAAAGGCGAAAGAAGAAAAAATCGCCCGCGCCAAGGCCGCTAAGGAAAAAGTCCAAGCGGACAAAGCTGCTGCGAAAAAGGCCAAAGCCGAGGAAAAGGCGAAAATCGCCGCGATGACGCCCGAGGAGAAAAAAGCTTATCAAGCGGAGCGAAAGGCTCAGATTGAAAAAGAGTTTGCTGAATACCAAACAAAGCACGCCGCTGCAGTCAAAGCCAAGGGGGAGGCTTATAGCAAACGTTATGACTTGGCGGGCAAGATCGGCCGTTTCTTCTTTAACATCGGCCAATTGCCTTTGAATCAAGCCTATATGAACTGGTGGCGCAAACTCGAGATTGCGCATCCCGCTTTCTCGAAGCTTCTCTATCAAGTCTTCTATTTCATCGTGTTCTCGGAAGGCGTCACCATTTGGCAATATCTTGTGATGCTCTTCCTTCCTTATGTTTTCGCCAGTCTTTGCTCGCAGCCCTTTGTGTGGCCAGCGGTTCCGCTCGGAATCGCCGACTCCGCGGGGAACGCTTTGAACTGGGCGATCTTCAATGAGCCGATGCGCGACATCAATAACAACATCACGCTCGACCCTACCAAAGCGGTCATCGGCGGTGGCTTAGGGAATTTCCTTGCCTTCGAAATCGCGGTCTTCACCGCTCAGTGCATCAACTTCCCCCTCCAAAGAAACATCACTTTCAAGTCGCACGGGAATCCCTGGTGGCAGGCGATGTGGTATTTCATCGGTTGGGTCGCCATTTCGATCTTCGTCAACGCCGTTTGGGGCATTTGCAATCCGTTCTTGCTCTATTGGGGTTGGCCCAAAGGAATTTCCGATCTTCTTAAGACCTTCATTACCGGCGGCATCTCGATGATCATCTTCTTCTTCATTTTCCGCATCATCTTCCCGGCGGGGCAGGCCCCAGCGAATGAGCAAGCTCCTGCCGAGGCAAACAAAGCGTGATCTTTAAGGAGGCATCACGAATGGAAAAATCCCCAAAACTCATCACCTTCGTCATCCCAGCCTATAACTCGGCTCCCTTTCTTCATTATGCGGTGGACAGTCTGACGTCTTTCGGCGATCAGATTGAAGTGCTGATCATCGATGATGGCTCCAAGGACGATACCGGAGCGATCGCTGATGATTATGCCAAAACCTATCCGTTCATCCGCGCCATCCACCAGCCTAATGGCGGGCATGGCGAAGGGATTAATCACGGACTTCGGGAAGCCAAAGGACTCTATTTCAAAGTTCTCGATAGCGACGATTGGGTCGAAGAAGCCGCTTTAAGAAAACTTTTATGCGCGATCAAGAAAGACCAAGGGACGGTTGACCTTTACTTAACCAATTACGTTTATTGGCAAGGCCGGAATCATCGTGGTCAGGTCATTGACTATCGTTATCTTTTCAAACACCATCGCACGGGCGGGAGTTGGAAAGACATCCGCGCCTTCCGTTATCGCTCGAACATCACGCTTCACTCGGCGATGTATAAGACAGAAATCCTGCGCAAATCGGGGGTCGATTGCCCGAAGCACGCCTCTTATGAAGACAATTATTTCATCTACGCTCCGATGCCCTTCGTCCAGAAATTAGACTATGTCGATGCCGATTTTTACCAATATCTGATTGGCCGAGAAGGGCAGTCGATGGAGAACAACACCTGCATTCGGAAATACAAAGACTTCATCATCGATGGCGAAAAGATCTTTGATGCGGCGGATCTCACGAAGATTCACAAGGAGAATCGCCCGCTCTTCAAGGCAATGTATCACCATCTCATCCTGAATTTCGTCATGGTCCCCACCTTCGCTCGTTTAAACGGAACCCCCGAAGCTAAAGAGGAACTGAATGGCTTCTGGGCCTATTGCAAAAAGGGTAATCCCCGTCTCTATCGTTTTATTCGTTGGCACTTTGCCGTCATCTCGCTCACGATGCCAGGCAAGGCCGGTGTCAAGGCGGTCAAATTAGACTACAAATTCGCCCATAAACTCGTGAAGTTCAACTAATCGGTCGCCTTTCCAAAGGACCGTCTTGAGGGAAACCTTGAGACGGTTTTCTTTCGGGAAAAGAACGCGGTGAAAAGCCTTATTTCAAAATCGGAATGATTTCTTCTTGTAAGCCGGCGACGACGATTGGGTTATGCCCATCGACGAAGACGTTGGTTTCGCTGCGGACGCCGAAGTCCGGGGCATAGATCCCTGGCTCGATCGAGAATGAGGTGTGATCGATGAGTTCGCGGGTGTCGTGAGACTCATAATCATCCATGTTGGCACCCGGCCCATGGGGCGAGACATCGACCGCGATGTTGTGTCCGGTCCGGTGAATGAAGTATTGGCCATAGCCCGCGTCCTCAATGACTTTGCGGGCGGCATCATCGACTTCATAGCCTTCAACGCTCCGATGCGGGAGCTCTTTCTGCAAAAAGGCAATGGCTGAATCGCGAGCTTTTTTCACAATCGAGAAGCGATCTGAAAATATTTTTGGGATGACATCGCCCACATAACCCATCCAGGTGATGTCGGCATAAACGCCTTCGGGATCATCGAGTTTGGCCCACATATCAATCAAGACCAAATCACCCCGGTGAATGATCGAATGGATTTCCTTCGTCGGCCCATAGTGGGGGTTATTCGCCGTCCGGCCAATCGCGACGATCGCCGGGTCATCATAGACCATGCCATTCTCGTGGAAGCGCCGGCAGATGAACTGCTGGATCTCGTATTCGTCCGAGAGGTTCTTCTTGAGGATGTCCTCTTTGATTTTGGCAAAGGCTTCATCCTTGATCTTTAAGGTAATCGCGCAGGCTTTGAGCTGGAGCTGGTGAGCCCGTTCGCTATAGGCGGCGGAGAAGCTTTGAAGGATATCGGCTGAAGAATCGACAGCGAGACCCAAGGAACGAATGTAATCGACCGAGCCGAAGTCGGCGAGGGAAACCCGGGGGAGCAAACCCTTCTCAGAGATATCCATTAAGACCTTCTTATATCCTTTAAACGAAGTCTTCTCGAGCTCGAGCATCTCTTGCCAGGTGTGGTAGACGCGGAGATCGAAATTCTTCGCGGTTTCAGCATCGCTCAAAAAAACGGTGTCGATGGCGTGGGTGATGAGATAGGGTTTTTCGTTTTGCGGGATGACCAGGAAGATTTTCCGTGTCAGCATCTTGTTACCGAGGAAGGCGGTGGTCATCGGATTGCGGTTTTCATAATCGACGATGATCCAAGCATCCGCATGTTTGGCTTGGAGGATCGCACGGATTTTTTCGAGGTTCATTAAGGTTTTCCCTTCGGGGCTTATTGTAGCATTTTATGCCCGGGAAACTTAAAATATACCCGATGAAAACCTTCACAAGCGAATTCGGTGAGAAGATCTCGCATGAGCATCCTTTGCCCGAACACCCGAATCCTCTTTTCCAACGCGACTCTTTCGTCTCGCTCAATGGGCCTTGGGATTTTGCGATTACCAAAGATGCCCGAAAGACCGATGATTACAAACAAAAAATTCTGGTTCCTTTCGCCCCGGAGACCTCTCTAAGCGGAGTCGGGATTCATATCCACGCGGGCGACTTCATGCACTATCGGAAATGCTTTGAGGTGCCGGATTCTTATGTCGGCCATGACGCGATTTTGCACCTCGATGCGGTCGATCAGATCTGCGATGTCTATTTCAATGGGCGGTTCGTCGCCCATCACGTGAGCGGCTACACTCCAATCGCGGTTCACGTTTCTTATCTCAATAAGACCAACGTGGTTGAAGTGACGGCTCAAGACGATACCGATTCCTCGATTTTCCCGCGTGGAAAACAGTCGAACGAACCGGGGGGCGTTTGGTATACGCCGACGAGCGGGATTTGGCAGAGCGTTTGGCTCGAAAATGTGCCGGATGATGGCTATATCAAGAGCATCAAACTCGAACCGGATTTCGATAAGCAAGAGCTCAAGATCGAAGCGGAATTCGTCGGCAACAAGGCCTTCGCGAACGTCGAGGCCTATTACCACGGACAGCTCGTGGCGAGAGGCACTTTCGACCCCTCGGGCGAATGCGTGCTTGATTTCAATTACAGTTTCTATCCCTGGACGCCTGAAGAGCCAAACCTCTATGAGTTGGTCTTCACGGCCGGCTATGACACGGTCCGTTCCTACTTCGCGATGCGGAAGTTCACCAAAGTCAAAATCGGCGATTATTACTTCTTCGCCCTCAATAACAAACCTTATTTCCTCACGGGCGTACTCGATCAAGGCTATTGGCCCGAAAGCGGGATGACCCCACCCTCGGACGCCGCGATTCTTTTCGATCTCCAACTCCTGAAGAAATGCGGGTTCAATTTCGTCCGGAAACACGCGACTATTGAGCCGATGCGGTGGTATTCCATCTGCGATCGGCTGGGGTTATTGGTGATGCAAGACTTCGTGAACGGGGGCTCGCGTTACTCTTCTTTCTTGATCCACACCCGGCCGATTTTCCATTTCGATATCTCGGATACGGACCACAAGAAACTGGGTCGTCTCATCGAAGAATCACGCAACCAATTCCTGAGCGACATGAAGAGCGAAATCGATCGGCTCCAAAACGTCAGCTGCCTCATGGGCTGGACGATTTTCAACGAAGGCTGGGGCCAATTCGACAGCGCCCTCATGACCGAGAAGCTTCGGGCTTTGGATTCGAGCCGCCTCATCGATACCGCCTCGGGCTGGTACGACAAAGGCTGCGGCGATTTCGATTCCGACCATATTTATTTCTGGACCTTCCTCAATCTCCGGAACGACCATAAGCGGATTCTCGGCCTCAGCGAATTCGGGGGCTATTCTCTCAAAGTCGAGCATCACGATTTCTCGAAGCGCTCCTTCGGCTACCGCTATTACGGCTCGTTTGCTTCCTATAACAGCGCGGTGCTTCGGCTCTATCGGAGACGGATCATTAATAACATTAAAAAACAGAAACTTTCTTTGGCGGTCTTCACCCAACTAAGCGACGTCGAAGAAGAATTGAATGGCTTGGTGACCTTCGATCGAAAGATTGTGAAGATCAACGCCGGGGATATGCGGGCGATGAACGTCCTTTCTCAGGAAATCTTCGCCAAGACCGTCGCGGGGCTTCGTTCTTAATTTTCTTTGTTCGTTTTCGGGAGAGTTCCTCCCAAAGGAGAAAATATGTATCAACCTCAGATGACGCTGGATCCGAAGGAGCGGGGCATTCTCGAGGGAAAGGAAGGCGAGACGAAAGCCAAGATGATGGAGTGCTTGGTTCGTTTCGGCGACACTTTCGGAGCGAAACGCCTGGTTCCCTTAACCTACAAAGAAGGCCATTTGGTCACCTCTTTCGGCATTGGCTTATTGACCCCGATTTACCCGATGATGGACACCTTGATCGCTGCCGGGCTTAAGGCCGATGGTGGCTTCACCGCCGACCCTCGGCCGATGGATTTCAAGAACGTGAAGTGCGATCTCCTCGAGAAGTTGGTCTTCAAGAAGATCATGTACAACCAGCAAGAGCATTATGAGGATCAGCTCACAAAAGTCGGCTTGAAGAGCGAAGACAGTTTTACTTGCACCTGCTATCTTCCCGAAGTGGGGAATACCCCGAAAGAAGGGGACATCCTGAGCTGGGCCGAAAGCTCGGCGGTGGTCTTCGCGAACTCGGTCTTGGGCGCCCGTTGCAACCGCAATAGCGGCGTCCTCGAGCTTTTTGGAACTCTCTTGGGGTACGCTCCGGAATTCGGTTTTCTCACCGATGAAGGCCGGAAGGCGAGTTGGAAAGTCATTGTGAAATGCACGAAGCGTCCCGAAGCCCAAATCTTAGGAAGCGCGATCGGCATGAAAGTCATGGAAGACGTTCCCTATGTGATGGGTCTCGATCACTATTTGAAGAAGTTGCCCGACGAAGATACGATCGCTTACCTCAAGGACTTCGGCGCTGCCACGGCCTCCAATGGCGCGGTTGGGCTTTACCACATCGCGGGGATCACCCCGGAAGCGGTGGAGCAAGGAGAGGCTTTGATCAAGGCCGATGCCAAAGAATACGTGATCGATGATGCGGAGATCGAACGGGTCAAAGCATCCTATCCGATTATGTGGAAAAAGAAAGACAAGAAGGCGTACCGCTGCTTCATTGGCTGCCCCCATCTCACGATCAAACAGCTGAACGATTGGACCGATGCCTTAACGAAGGCGCTCCAAGAATCCGGCAAGAAGAAACTGGTGATCGATACGGTTTTCACCACCTCTCCTGCCGTTGCGGCGGAGTTTGAGAAGAGTCCGAAATATCAGGAATTCCTGAAGACCGGCGCCCATCTTTCGAGCATTTGCCCCCTCATGTATGTCGATAATCCTTTGACCCACCGCCATCGGATCATGACGACATCGAATAAATTACGAACTTATTCCGAGTCCCGTTATTACACGGACGTGGAAGCACTCAGCATCATTAGTGGCAAGGAGGGCAAATAACATGAAGAGCTTCAAAGGACGGGTCCTCTTCGGAGGAGCCTGGAAGGGCGAAGCGGTCGTGTCTCATCAAGGGCTGAACACCTTGGCGAGCTTTCAGAAGGCTGCCCTCAAGAAGAGTTGCAAAGACATCATCGTCTCCGATCAGAATAACCCCGATCTTTATGGCAAGGGCGTGACGGGCAAGGCGCTTTGCCTCCCGAAGACGATCGGTTCAACCACCGGTGGCATGGTCATTCAGACCGTGGCGAACCGCCACATCGCGCCGGCGGCCTTCCTCTTCAGCGAGCATGTCGACTCTTTGGCGGCCGCGGGCATCATTCTCTCCAACGTTTGGGAAGGGGTGCAATTGATTGCGATCGACCAGCTGGGACCCGATTTCCTTGCGAGTGTTAAAACCGGCGATCAGCTCGAAATAAAAGAAGATGGCACGGTGATTATTCTCTAGGGTATAATCCCTTTCGTGAATCCCTCTATTAAAATCGTTTTCTTCGATATCGACTGGACCCTCTATGACCACAAGAACCATTGCTGGCCCGAGAGCGCTCTTTCGTCGGTGAAGGCGCTTCAAAAAGAAGGGGTCAAAGTGGTTTTATGCACGGCTCGGCCGTTCCATAGCATGGCCCGTTTCGGGACCAATGATCTCGGGATCAATTGGGATGGTTATATCTCGAGCGCCGGCGGCGTGGCCTATGCCGATGGGCAATATCTCCGCAAAAGCCTCATGAAAAAGGAAGACATCGTGGCATTCATCGCCGCGGTCAAGGCTCGGAATCTTACGATGGAACTTGTGGAGCCGATTGAGCGGAAGCTCCTCTTCCCCCAGACCTATTCGTCGAGGGCGTTTTATGGCTTTTATCATGAAGTTGTGCCGGCTCGCGGAAACTACGAAGGTGAAGAGGTGGTGGGAATCAATTTCTTCGCTGCCAAGAAGTGGGATATGGAGATAAAAGCTCTTTTTCCGCAGCTGGTTTATTCCCGCTATTTCGATTACGCGGTTGACGTGATGCCCGTCATGCACCTCAAGGGCGAGGCGGTCATCGATGTGCTCCGCCATTATGGTTTCAAGAAAGAAGAGTCTTTGGGCTTTGGCGATGATCTTCAGGACATCTCTTTGGCTGATGCGGTTGGCCAATTCGTCTGCATGGGAAATGGCAAGGACGAAGTGAAGAAGCACGCTTCCTTTGTGACCACCCCCGTTTGGGATAACGGGGTTTTGCAAGGCCTTCGCCATTTCAATCTCGTCAAGTAGCGGCAATTCTTGGTTTCGCAATCACCCCTTGCGTTACAAGGGGCTTTTTCTTTTTTAAGATGGTCGTGTCGGAGGGCAAAAGCCATGAACAAAAAAGAAATTTTGCGCCAAGTCGAACGGGAGATGCGCGACGCGGTCTCAATCAAGAATCCGTTTTCTTACTCGGCTTATGACATGCCGCAAAACATCGAAGATCTTTGGAAAGAAGACTATGCTAATAATAAGAATTTATGATTGATCTCGTTTCCATTGGGAAGAAAATATCGGCCTTGCGCGTTGAGGCCGCTCTTTCCCAAGACAAACTCGCGGAAATTCTGATGGTATCCCGTCAGGCCGTGAGCGCTTGGGAGACAGGCAAAAGCGCTCCGAGCATCGATAATGTCATCGAGCTCTCCAAGGTCTTTTCCGTTCCTTTCGAAACGATCCTTTGCCTCAATGAGAAACCGACGATTGACCCGCTTGACCCCTATGAAGGCCACGAACGGGATTACATCGTCCGCTCCGTGATTGCCGGAAACCTCAAACTCGATTTCGGGAATTTGCTCTACCACTCGACCGGAAGCGAGAGGATGCGGCTCCTTAAGGCAGTCGAGGAGGGGAAGATCAGGACGCCCCTCATCGACTTCAAAGATAAGCTAAGCCCCGATGAAGTACGCTATTTGACGAAAGGAGGAAAACGCTGATGAATCTCAAACACACCCTGCCGTTTCTCGATGACGACGAACTTTCGGATTTGGCGAAGAAAATCTCCGAAAGCGCCGATGGGGTTTATCAAGGCGTGACCCTCAACGACCTCCTTCCTTTCGTCGAGGATGAAGATGTCGATCAGATGATGGTCGAAGGCTTCAAAAAAGGGAATGACGTTTCACGCTGCTATCCTTTCGCGAGTGACGAGGGTCTTTCTTCACTGGTAAAGGAAGCGCTCAAGGATGGCGCGCCGGAGATTAATTTACGAAAGACGCTTCCCTTTCTCGAAGATGACGACATCACCTTGATTTCACAAAAAATCCTTGCAGAAGGGGGATCCTTTGACGGATTGTGCTTTGAGGATCTCTTGCCGTTTCTTGAGGATGACGCCATCGACGAGGCCTTCCTCAAAAAGATGGAGTCTCATGATCCGGAAGCGAAGAAATACGCCCCATTCGTGAGCGACGAGGCCTTCCATAAATTGGCCCAAGAGTTCGCAAGCGGCAAACTCAAGGATGTCGACCTCGACAGTTATTACCCCTTCATGGACGAAGACGACATTCGCTTGATCTTCAAAACGATCTTATCAAGCAAATAAACGTTTTCTTCGATGGAGCGTGCCAAAGGGCCTTAGGCCCTTTTCTTTATCCTTCCTTTTACTCCGTAAACGTGTAAACTACTAATCGCATTATGGCAAAATTGGATCAAAGCAAGACGCCCTACGTGGACGCCCTCAAAAAGTACGTCAGCGAAGACGTTTCACCTTTCGATGTTCCCGGTCATCACATGGGCAACATCACGAATGCCGCTACCGAACTCTTCGGGCACGAAGTCTATCGTTGCGACGTGAATGCTCCTTTGGGTCTCGACAATTTGGCGAAACCGCACGAAGTCATCCTCGAATCCGAGCGTTTATTGGCGGATGCCTGCGGCGCCGATGAGGCCTTCTTCCTCATCAACGGCACCTCAAGCGGCATCATCGCAATGCTTCTTACCGCCGTCAAAGCGGGTGAGAAGATTCTGCTTCCTCGCAACGTCCATAAGTCGATCATCAACGGTCTCATCCTTTCCGGCGCGGTCCCAGTTTACGTCATGCCAGAGATCGATAACGACCTCGAAATCGCTAACCAGCCCTCGCTGGAGGATTGGCGCAAAGCGATTCTCAAGAACCCGTCCGCCAAAGCGGTCTTCGTGATCAACCCGACCTATTTTGGCTCGGTTGGTCCGCTTGAAGATATCGTTAAACTTGCTCACGAGCATCATATGGCCGTCCTTTGCGACGAAGCCCATGGCGCCCATTATTACTTCGAATGCAAACATTGCCCGATTTCCGCGATGGCGGCCGGCGCCGATATGTCTTCGGCTTCCTTCCACAAGACGGTCGGTTCTTTGACTCAGAGCTCGGTGCTTCTTATGCACACCACCCTCTTCAGCCGTGCCGATGTTCAGAAGTCGCTCAACATCATCAACACCACCTCGCCTTCGGGCTTATTGATCGCCTCGATTGACGCTGCCCGGAGTTATATGGCCTCCAAAGAAGGGGCCGAAGCGATGGAACGAACCTACGAACTCGCCGCTTACGCCCGCCAAGAGATCCACAAGATCCCTGGCTTCATCGATGAAGGCCGCGAGCATTTTCTTGCCCATGGCTCTTATAACTACGACGAAAGCAAACTCGTCATCGGACTCGACCATCTCGATATCGATGGCTTCCAGCTCTACCATCTTCTCAAAGAAAAGTACGACATCATGATGGAGCTCGCCGAGACCTATGCGGTTTTGGGGATCTTCGCGATTGGCACCAAACCTGAGCACGTTGAGCATCTTTTAGCCGCCCTTCGCGACATCTCGAAGGACCATTACCATCCCGATATCACCTATCCGGATCACCATTTCGACAATTCCTTCCCGTACATGCTTCTCCGCCCGCGGGTCGCTTTCCACGCGCCGGGCAAAGTCGTGCCGGTTGAAGAATGCGATGGCGCGATTTCGAAAGAGCAAGTCATGATGTATCCGCCAGGCATTCCGCTCATCGTTCCGGGCGAGGTCTGGACCAAAGAACTCGTCGAACGGGTCAAACACTACCAAGATATCGGCATCAAGCTCCTTTCGGGCTACGAAAACCAATACGAGGTGGTGGATACTACCCATTGGAATCGTTTCCCGCTCTACGAGAAGCGGCTTCAGGATTATTACGAAAACCGCAAGACCCTCCCAACCGCCGACGGCTATCACCTTCCTTTCGAAGGTTTGGCCCACGAAGCGACTGTCATGCTCATGCCGTACCGTCAGGATACTTGGCGCGAGAAAGCGGTGCCGGCTCAAGAAGCTTTCACCAACGTCATCAAGGCGATTGCTCAGCATGAAAAAGTCGTGGTTGGCATCAACCCCTCGCTTTATAAGAAACTCGCCCCGTCGTTCCGGATGATTCCGAACGTCGAGCCGATTTCGATTCGCTATAACGATGCTTGGGCCCGCGATAACATGGCTCTCTTCGTGACAAACGGCAAATCCATTCGCTCCGTTGATTTCCGCTTCAATGCCTGGGGCGGAAGCTTTGATGGCCTTTATCGGAACTACAAAGACGATGACCGGTTGGCCGCGGTGGTCAGCAAACGGATGAAGCTTCTTTCCTATTACCTTCCGAACTTCGTTTTGGAAGGCGGAAGCATCGCCGTCGATGGCGAAGGAACGCTCATCACGACCGAGGCCTGCCTTCTTTCGAAAGGCCGTAATCCGACCTTCCGGAAAGCTGAAATCGAGGAAGTCCTCCGCGATTATCTCGGCGTTGAAAAGGTTATTTGGGTGCCGCACGGCATCTATCAGGACGAGACCGACGAACATGTCGACAATATGGTCAGTTTCGTGAAGCCGGGCGAAGTCGTCATGGCTTGGACCGAGGACCAAAACGATCCCCAGTACGCCTATTGCCAAGCGACTTATGAAGCTCTGGCCGAAGCGGTGGACGCCAAAGGGCGGAAGCTTGTGATCCATAAGCTCATGCTTCCTTCGCCAGCCCTCTACCTCACCCCGAGCGATACCAAAGGTCTCATCAACAATGCCTCGACCTTGGATAAACGTGAAGCCGGCCGGAGATTGGCTGCCTCTTACGTCAACTATTACCAAGGCAAAGACTTCATCATCTTGCCCGCCTTCGGCGTGAAAGAAGACGCCTTGGCCCTCAAGACGATCCAAGAGCTCTATCCGAACAAGACGGTTCACCAAGTGCTGAGCCGTGAGATACTTTTAGGCGGGGGCAATATCCATTGCATCACTATGCAGATCCCCGAGAAGGAGGAGTAAGCCATGTCTATCAAAGTAGCCATCACCCAATTTTCGATGAGCGAGGTCTATGACGAAAACCTTGCAAAAGCCGACTCTTTGATTGCAAAAGCCACCTCAAAAGGCGCCCAATTGGTTTTGCTTCCTGAGCTTTTTGAGGGTCATTACTTCTGTCAAGTCGAGAACTATGACAACTTCGGCTTAGCCGAAGATCGTGCCTCGAGCAAGACCTTGAAGCATTTCGAAGCGGTTGCTAAGAAGTATCACGTCGTCCTTCCGATCTCGTTTTTCGAGAAGGCGGGCAATTGCTTCTTCAATTCGCTGGGCGTCATCGATTCGAATGGCACCCTTTTGGGGATCTACCGCAAGAGCCATATCCCGACAGGGGAATGCTACGAAGAGAAGTTCTATTTCACGCCGGGCGATACCGGGTTTATGGTCTTTGATACCGCGATCGGACGTTTAGGCGTTGCGATTTGCTGGGACCAATGGTTCCCGGAGACCGCGCGCATCCTTGCGCTTAAAGGTGCGGAACTCGTTGTCTATCCGACGGCGATTGGCTCCGAACCGGTCCTTCCGAAGGATAGCAAAGATCATTGGCGGAACGTGATGAAAGGCCATGCGGCCGCGAACATCCTTCCGGTGTTGGCCTCGAACCGCGTTGGCGTGGAGAAAGCCGGGAACTCCTCGATGAAGTTCTATGGTTCCTCCTTTATCGCCGATCAGCACGGGGAACTCGCTGCTGAAATGGACCGCGAAGAAGAAGGCTTCCGCATCGCGGAGTTTGACCTCGGCTCAATTGCCAAGGAACGGCAGGGCTGGGGCGTCTATCGGGATCGGCGGGTCGATCTCTATGAGCCGCTTATCCGCTTAGATGCTTCGAAGAAATAAAAAGATAAGGATCGCTCCTTCGACGCGAGGGAACGATTCTTTTTGTTTAACCGATATTGGCAAAAACAATAATCAAAACCAGCGAAACAACCGCGATAACCCCCAGAATGATCGGGAAGATATACATTGGATTAAACTTTTTCTTTTTCATTTCTGCCTTTTATTTTATACTATCCCCACGACTTTATGGATTGGATTTGGCTTTCCTTCATCTACGGCATCGCGCTAGCCATGGACTGCTTGGCCCTCGCGATCACGGATGGACTTTGCTTTCAGGGCATCAGCAAAAAGAAATATTTCTTTATCGCTGGCGTCTTCGCGATGGGCCAGTTCCTTTTCCCGCTCGTTGGCCATTTGATCGGCTTATTGGGTCAAAAATACATCACTTGGTTCGATGACTACGATCACTGGATCGCTTTCGTTTTGCTGACCTTCATCGGAGGCAAGATGCTGATCGAAGGCATTCGGGGCATGGTGAAACCCGAAGAGAAGAAACCTTTGGAATTCAGCTACCGCTACGTTCTTTTCCAGGGCGTCGCTGATTCGATCGACGCGATGGTCGTTGGCGTAACGATTCAAGCGAACGTCCACACGACCGCGGAATATCAAGCCTACATTGCTTTTGCCATCATCGGCTTGATGACCTTCCTCGTTTCCTTAATTGGCTTATTTGCGGGCAAACAGATTTCCCGGCTCCTCAAAGGGCGCTATGAAGTGGCCGAGGTTTTGGGCGGGGTTGTCTTGTGCACTCTTGCGATCTTGATTGTGCTTGAGGGGTACGGCATTATCAATTTCTAGGCGGTCGTTTATAATACTTTTGGATGAATAATAAAAGATATCTCTTCAGCCTATTGCCGCTCCTCGTTTTAAGTGCCTGCGCCACAACGGTCTCTTCGTCTTCGACCGTATCTTCAATCCCTTCTTCTAAGGGGGATTTGCAAGGGGAAATGGTCCTCGATAGCACCAATTCTTTGACGTTTGAGAATGGCGAAGCCTCGTTCGAGAAAGAGGGAATTCATTTCGAAATCAAAGGCGGCGCCAGCTCCTCTTCGGGTTGGTTCACCCTTAATCAAGGCGGCTATATCACGAACAGCGCTCCGATCGCTTCCTCCTTTACGAGTATCACCGTTGATTATGTTCGCGCGAGCGATTTTGGCTATTTGACGAGCAAGGCTTCTTCCTATCCGATCACCTCGCCCGAGAATGGGGCTTACGAGATCGCAGGATCAACTTCTTTCTCCTATTCGGACAAAACGCTGAATTCCTATTTCAGTCTTCATGCGCCTGTCGGCTCTTTCACGATCAAATCGATCACCTTGACCGGCGCCGCTTCGACTTTAGCCCCCGCCCCGATCACCACCCTCGACTTTTATTCTTTGAACGATACCCATGGCGCCGCCCAAGAAGTGGCTTCCTCCCGCTACACGGGTATTACCCGCCTTTCCCAGTTCGCCTTCTCAAAAGAACGGGAAGCTCCGGATTCAACCATCTTTCTTTCTTCGGGCGATATGTGGCAGGGGAGCGCCGACAGCAATTTGACCCATGGCGAGCTGATGGTCAATTGGATGAACATCGCCGGATTCGAATCGATGGAGATCGGCAACCACGAATTCGATTGGAAGCCGGAATGGATTGAGAAAAATTCAAAGACCGCGAACTATCCTTTCTTGGGGATCAACATCAAAGATCCGAATGGTCAGCGGCCGAGTTGGGCCGATCCTTCCAAGGTCGTGAGTCGTGGGGGCTATAAAATCGGAGTCATCGGGGCAATCGGCCCGATCGAAAGTTCGATTGCCGTCTCCTCGCTTTCGGGTTATAGTTTTGATCACGCCTATTCGACTTTAGTTTCCGCGGAAGCGGATCGGCTCCGGAAAGAAGAGGGCTGTTCCTTGGTCGTTCTTTCGATTCATAATGGTGATTTCGATACCACGTTTTGCCACAATATCGATGCGATTTTTGCCGGTCACGTCCATTCGGATTCCTCCTCGGTTGATAGCTATGGCATCCCCCATTTAAGAGGTGCCGCGAATGGGACGACGGTTCAGCACGCTCGTTTCGCCTTAGAGAATGGGAAGTTCGTTTACCAAAGCCACGATTCCACGCCGTTCTCAGTGCTCAGCACTTTGAATGAAGAAGCCATGACCTTGGGGCTCTTTGGCTATTACGATGGCAAGAACGCGGCGATCAAAAACGAAGTGGTGGGCCAGACGGCAGGGAACCTCAGCGAATATGACATCGGGAAGTTTGCCGTTCAGGCGATGTTTGAGTATTACTGCAATTCCAAATGGGATAGCGCCCTCGCCCTCGCGGCGGTCAACACCGGCTGCGCTCGGGCTGAGATCCCCTCGGGTCCGATCACCTATGGCGAGGTCTATGCCGCTTTGCCTTTTGATAACGACAACGTTTTTTGCTCTTGCACGGGGGAATATGTCCTCTCTTTGCAAAAAGATAGTTACCTCTTTACCTATGGAAGCACCGCGACGATTGACCCGACGGCAACCTATCACGTAATGATTATTTCTTACGTTTCGGAAAAAGAGTCTTATTCTTATCTCAAGGAAATCTCACGGGACGACTACCGCCTAAGGGATATCGTCGCCGATGAATTCCGGAGGAGCATGAATGGCTAAAATCGGTCTTTGCATCCAAGGCGGGGGTTCCCGCGGAACCTATGCGGCGGGTCCGCTTTCGGTCTTGATGCAAAACCAGATTTGGGCCGATGTCGTGATCGGAACCTCTTGCGGCGGACTCATGGGCTGCAACTACGTCTCCAAAGAAACGGATCGGGCTGAAAAGCAGACGATCCTGATGTGCGATGACAAGGAGTTCTTCCGTCCGTTCGAGATCTTCTCGAAAAAGCGGACGATGTTTAACTATGAGCATCTCGTGAATGAGATTGGCCATGGCATCCTGCCTTTTGCCTTTGATGTTTTTGCGAAAAATCCCTGCAAATTCCTCGTGGTTGCCACGAATTGCCTCACGGGAAAAGCCGATTTCCTCGACAAGACGATGCCGGGCTTCCTCCCGACCGCATTGGCTGCGACCGGAGCGCTTCCCCTTACGAGTGAGCCGGTGATGTTCCTCGGTATCCCTTATCTTGATGGGGGCATCGCTTGCCCAATCGGTTACGAGAAGGCTTTCGAGGAAGGCTGCGACAAAGTCATTGTGATCGCCACCCGGGCGCGGGGCTACCGGAAAGGCCCGATCAAGCATCTCACCAATCGTTTGGTCAAACGGATGTACCACGATTATCCGGCTTTCCTTGATCTTTATCCCCAATCCCCCGAGGTCTATAACGCCCAGATGGACGAGATGGAGCGCCTCGAAAAAGAGGGACGTCTCTTTGTGATTTATCCTTCGAAAGCCCCCAAGGTCAGCCACGCGGAAACTGATAAGAAAATCCTTATCGAGCTGATGCAATTAGGAAAAAACGATGCCTTGGAAGCCCTTCCTTCGTTAAAATCGTATCTATCAAAGTAGTACTTTGATAAGATTAAAGACGCATGAATAAAAACGATAAGAAGGCCCACCGCTCAAAAAGAGGACTTGTTGACCCCAACCGAACCAAAACCTACCTCGTCTATCACGAAACCGATCTCTTGAGTTTTTGCTGCGAGAAGATTCCGAATCAGAGCCGTCATAACGTTCAGCGCATCATCGCGAATCACCAAGTGGCCGTCGGCGGAGCCCCGGTCTCGCTTTTCTTTTATAAACTTTACCCGGAAGACGAAGTCACGATCTCGTGGGACCGGATCACCAAGCATGAACGGCACGATCTCCCCATCATTTACGAAGATGACGACATCATCGCGATCAATAAACCCTCCGGCCTTCTTTCAACGCCTTCCGAAAGAGAAAAAGGACGGACCGCTTACCGCCTCGTGAGCGATTACGTGACTCAGAAAGACCGCAACAACCGCATTTTCATCGTCCATCGGTTGGACGAAGACACGTCGGGCGTCCTCATTTTCGCCAAGAAATGGGAAGTCCGCGAAGCGCTTCAAAACGCCTGGAGCGACATCGTGACGAACCGCGGCTATTACGCGATCGTCGAAGGGATGGATATCCCGGATGAAGGCACGCTCAAAGACTATTTGGCCCAGGATTCGACCTTCCAGGTTTATATTGTTCGCAATCCTTCGCACGGCAAATTAGCGATTACCCATTACAAGAAAATCACAGCCAAAAACGGCTATGCCCTTTTGGATGTTCACCTCGAGACCGGGCGCAAGAACCAAATCCGGGTTCAGCTCGGCAACATCGGCCATTACGTGATCGGCGACGATCGTTATGGCGAGCCGAGCAACCCATTGAGGCGCTTAGGCCTCCATGCGTATGAGCTCGATTTCAAGAATCCGCTCAATAACAAAGAGTACAAACTCAATGCCCCGATGCCCCCGGAGTTCAAAAAGATGTTTTTCAAATCCGATCAGGATAAGAAGCTAGAAAGGGGGAGATACGATGAAAGCACTAACCGAACAGCAAAAACAAAACCAGCAAAACGCTAGACGCGGAATCTGGAAGCATATCGGCGAGAACTATCTGAGCGTCATCCCTATCGTCCTCGTCGTCACGGTCCTCTATTTCGTTCATATCGACGATCAATTCACCACTCCGTTTTTCGTCGCCTTCTTAATGTGCGCCGCCGTTATCGGCCTTGGCCTTTCGCTTTTCACCGCCGGCGCTGACCTTTCGATGACCCGAATCGGCACGATTGTCGGCGGGACGCTTTTCAAGCAGCGGAAGATGTGGCTGATCGTCCTCATGACGTTCATCATCGGCGTTCTCGTCACTGTGGCGGAACCGGATTTGAAGGTTATGGCGAGCCAGATTGGCTGGGATGAAACCCAGCTCATCATCTTTGTCGGCGTCGGGGTCGGGCTTTTCGTGGTTTTCGGCGTGATCCGCATCGTTTTCAATCAGAATCTCAATGTCATGTTCTTGGCTTTTTACGCCCTGGTTTTCGCTTTGGCAGGGCTCATGAGCGAGGATGGGAAGGGGCTCTTCCTTCCGATCGCTTTCGATTCCGGCGGCGTCACCACCGGCCCAGTCACCGTTCCGTTTATTCTCGCCTTTGGCGCGGGCTTAGCCGCGTCGAAGAACACCAATGGGCGTTCGGGAGAAGATGCTTTCGGTTTGACGGCTCTTGCCTCGGTCGGCCCGATCATCACCGTGATGATCATGTCGCTTTTCCTTCCGGTCAATGAATTGAGTTATAAGTGGGATGTCAGCGCCTTAGTTGGCGTAACGGATTGGGGCGTTTTCTGGAATGTCATCGTTCAAAGCGGAAGCCAGATTATCCTCAATGAGCTTCTGAATGTCATGATTGCCATCTTGCCTTTGGCGGTGTTCTTCTTGATCTACAATTGGCTCTTTGTTCGGATGAGTTGGAAGCAGGTTGTTGGGATTTTCATTGGCCTCATTTATGCCTACCTTGGCCTCGTGATTTTCTTATCGGCCGTCAATTTGGGGTTCCTTCCGGTCGCTCAGGAACTCGGATTCTCCCTGGGGGCAGCTGGCCATCCGGAATTCTTCCCGGTCGCCGTTTTGATCGGTGGGCTCTTTGGTCTCTTTGGCGTTTTGGCCGAGCCGGCCGTCCACGTTTTGGTCCAGCAAATCGAGACTCTCTCGGAAGGCACGATCAAATCGCGGCAGGTTTTGCTTGTCATGGCCTTATCCATCGGCGGGGGCGTTGCCTTAGCGATTGTCCGGGCCCACTTTGGCTTCAGCATTCTTTGGTACATGGTACCCGGCTACGTGATTGCTTTGGCTTTGACTTTCGTCGTTCCTAAAATTTATACCTCCATCGCTTTCGATTCCGGCGGCGTTGCTTCCGGACCGATGGCCTCGACCTTTGTCATGCCTTTCGCGATTGGCTTTACGTATGCCGCCGGCTACGCGAACGCCAAAGCGGCAGGGATGGATATGACCTATGGCAGCGGCCCCGCTTCCGATGTCTTCGCCTCTTCGGCAACCCAAAGCTATATGTCGAACTATGTTTTCCAAAACGCGTTCGGCTGCGTTTCGATGATTGCGATGATGCCGCTTATCGTCATCCAACTCATGGGTCTTTACGCCGAGATTAAACGGGCGATCATTCTCAAGAAAGTTCAAGAGAAGTTCATCGAACCGGATGATC
>DAIQMS010000006.1:10799-35017 GCA_036788815.1 Bacillota bacterium | reverse complement strand
AAACGGGCGATCATTCTCAAGAAAGTTCAAGAGAAGTTCATCGAACCGGATGATCTTCAGGTCATCCATTTTGCGGAGGCGAGCAAATGAAATTCTTTGCGAAAAAACCACTGGTCAAACCGCTTGAGCCTCTCCTCGAGCCCAAGAAAGAAACGGCTCCGGCAACGGAGAAAAAAGCTTATGACGAGACCCACGCCCTTGAGCGGCTCGACTTTTTGATCACGATCGTGAATGGAGGTCAGGACAGCGCCATCGTCAAAATCCTGATGGATAACAACGCTTCGGTCGCTTTCTCTTCCCACGGAAAAGGGACGGCTTCGAGCGATCTTTACGAGGTCTTTGGCTTGAGCAATAACGGCAAACAGGTCGTTTTCTCTTTGATCAAAGATTCGTCCTGGGGCCGGGTAAAAGCCGGAATCGAGGAGCGCTTCGCTGTTTCGAATTTCGCCAAAGGCGTCTCGGTTCTCGTCGCGGTCGATTCGCTTTGCGGCGTGTCTTCTTATAAGTTTTTGACGAATACGCGGACCCTCAATGAGGGGAAAGGAGTTTTGCCTGTGGAAGCAATCAACAAGAAGGACGATTACCAAGTCGTCATGGCCATCGTGAACGATGGTTTCACCGATCTCGTCATGGATGCCGCTAAGAAAGCCGGCGCCCGCGGAGGCACGATTTTGACCGCGAGAGGAACCGGCAATAAGGACATCGAGAAATTCTTCGGCGTGGTCATCACTCCTGAGAAGCAGATTGTCATGATCCTGGTTCCGAAAGCGATCAAGGACAAAGTCATTGAATCGATCTATAAAGAAGTTGGCATCAACACCAAGGGCCAAGGCATTGCCTTCAGCTTCCCGGCGGCTGATGTGGTGGGCATCGTCGATAGCGCAAAGCCCGCAGATCCCACTCCAATTGCGCCCGCTGAAGCAAAATAGGGTAAAATTCTTACATGGCGGAAGGCGGAACTTTATCGGAATTACGCGCGAAGCAAGAGAAAGCTTCCTTTTCCGCCGGCGTGAAGAAAAAGGCTCCGTGGTTATTTAACTGGAAGAGCCTTTTCTATTTCTTCTGGTTCGTTTTCTTCCTTGGCGTCGCGTGGATGATCTATTCGCTTTTCACGAATAGCATGACCCAACTTTATGGTTGGGACTATTCCTGGCAATATATCAACTTCGCCTACCAGTATTGGGACGTCTGGCATGGCTTCTTCAAGACCGGTTACTTCGAGCTTTACGCAACCGGGACGTTCTTGGGTTCCGACAATATCGGCTCGAATTCCTACTATGGTCTTTTCGATCCATTCTTAGCCCTTTGCTATATCTTCCCGCGTTCTTGGGTGCCCCAGACTTTCGCGACTGCGACGATCGTCAAATGCGCGGTTTCGGCTCTCGTGATGCGGGCCTATCTCCGCTACATGGGCTGCCAGGAGACCACTTCGCGCCTTGGCGCCGTGGCCTACGCTTTCTGCGGCTATTTGAATTTCTTCGTCGGTTATCCTTCTTTCGTCAGCACGTGCTTCACGATCCCCCTCATTCTTCTCGGGGTCGAGAAAGTCCTGAAGGAGCGAAAGCCTTCTTGCCTGATTTGGGGCTTATTCTTCCTCGGGATCATCTCATTCTTCTTCCTCGTCGTGGCCTGCATTTGGGGCGTGATCTATGCCTTGTGGCGCTTCTTCTGGACGATGAAGAGCCGTAGTGGCAAGGAGAACTGGGCCGCGATTGGACTCGGGATCGCGTCATTCGCCATCGGGATTATGCTGTCGGCCTGGGCTCTCTTCCCTTCGTTAAGGGAGAGCACCCTTTCGGGACGGACGACCTCGATTGGCTCGCTTTATCTCGCCCAACTCAAGACTTCACTCAAAGGATTCGATCTCAAGAGCTTCTTCGCCCTCCTCTTCCAAGAGGTCGGCGGCAATAACGCCCGCGAGATCCAGCCTTTGACCGCTTTCTTCTTCCCGAC
Organism: Bacillota bacterium; assembly: GCA_036788815.1. GTDB lineage: Bacteria > Bacillota_I > Bacilli_A > RFN20 > CAG-826 > UBA4951. The sequence continues at coordinate 33,064 of DAIQMS010000006.1, read as the reverse complement.
CGTCAACTACCTCTGGTCGCCTCTATTACGGGGAACCACCAGTAACCATTATGATTCCTGGACGTCCTCGCTTTTCGTTTATACCCCGTTTTTGATTCTCTTTTTCACCGCCTTGGTCTCCTCGATCCGGCGCAAGAAAGTCAGCCATCTCGTTGCCTTCGCCCTTTGCTGCTATTTGCTCTTCACCAACTTCGCTTATTTCTTCTTCTATGCCTTCACTGGGGACGGCTATGGTCGTTGGTACATCGTCCTCGTTCCGGAGATCATTTACTATGGCGCCCAAGAGCTCGACCGGCTCAAGGAAGAGCCGAAGTGGGTCCTCCCTGTCGGATCCTTTGTTTCGCTCTTCTTGACTGTTTTGACCTGGGTTTTGACCGTGATTTTGGTCAAAGGGCAGTCCTTCGTGGCCAATGGCTACACCTATGTTCAGCCCGGTTATTCCGTGCCAGGCTACGTCGATGAGAATGGCCTCATGTATTCCTGCCTTTGGGTCGTCTATTACCAGATTGCCCTCGTGGTCATCGAGTCGGTCGTGATGTTCTACTTCCAGCACAAAACCTATTTCTGGGCGATCCTCACCGGCCTTGTCTCAGTCGAGCTCATCGTTTGCGGGAACTGCTCCTTCGCCTATGGCTCTTCCTGGTCTTACCAGAATTGGTTCAACGGCGGGACCGACAACGTCCAAACCTTAACGGATCAATTCGCGAGCATCAACTCTTCGGATTCCTCGTATTTCCGTTCCTACGTCGATACCCAAAACTCGGCAGACAATGGCCAGAATTGCTTCGGTTACAACGGCACCTCAACCTTCCATTCGCTCTATAACTTCGATGTCGCTCAGCTCGCCCGTTATTCGCACATCACGAGCAACTCCACCGGCGCGACATCGATCTACTCTTCCTCGTATTATGGCGTGAGCTGGTCCGCTTACTATGGCAATAAACGGCTGGGATTCGATACCGCCCTCAGCATGAAGTATTACGGAATTCAAAAAGACAGTTATTCGCCCGAAGGATGGAACAACGTCGCCGATAACGTTCCATTTGGCTCGACCCGAGTCGCCGAGAGCGCGAACAGCCGTTATTGGATCTACCGCAATCCGAATGTGGGGGATGAGACCTCGACGATGATTGGGCACGCGGTGAACTCGGACCTTCTTTATTCCGCCGGGACGAGCACGATTCATAACGAAGACCGTTTCTATTCGAGCTATACCACCGATGGGGGATCCGAGATTCTTCGGAACGAAGGCCTTTACCTCAACGGCGCGATCATTCAAAACGATGATGTTCAATCCTTGGCGAACGAATCGCTGACGGTCAAAGACGAACTCCCAACGGCGTATGACTCTTATAACACCCCGATCGCGGATATCCAAAGCGTGAGCCGGATGACTGCCGTGAATTATTCAGGCAAGGTCCTGACGACCAACTTCACCTATTTCGATGAGAATGGGCCGGCCTCGATGTTCATCGACCCGAGCAAGGTGACGGAGACGACCTACAAGAACTACGGCTCTTACACCCCGGACTTCGACAAGTTCGTTTATTATCCTTATGGCAATGATGGCGGCGCCTTCAATGACGAGATCGGCGGCGCTTACTTCATGATGTGGTATTCGGGTCAGCCCACTCGGATTTATATGATCGGCGATGCCCTCGATAGCGAAGGCAACGTGAAGACGAATCAGCTCCTTTGCTATGACTACAACATGATTTACCATTACACCACGAGCGGGGGCCAGTGGACGGGTAAGCTCTTTGGCTTCTACCCGAAAGGAAGGGTCCGCTATATCGTTTTCTGCTCGGAGCCCTCGTATTCGGCGACCGCCACTTTGCCTGCGGATATCCGGCTCTACAAGATGGAGCGGAGCGTCTATGATGCCCAGATCAAAGAAGTGAAGGATAACGCCCTCACCAACGTCAAACATTGGACCGACAATTTCACCTGCGAGAGCAATTACGATGCGAAGCGCTTGGTCGTGACCTCGCTTGGCTACGATGTGGGCTGGCGGGTGATTGCCACCGATGAAGCGGGCAATTCGACCCACCTCAAGACCTACAAACTCGATGGGGGATTCGTTGGCTTCGTCGCGCCGAAAGGCAAGACCTCCTACCATTTCTTCTATCAGACCAAATACCTGAAGGAAGGCGCCCTCCTCGCCATGGCGGGCTTCGGGATGTACGCCCTCTTTGAGGGGATCGTCTTCTTGCGAGACATCAAAAAGACCTATAAGGCGATGGGGATTACCCTTGAAAAGAAACCGTTCGATTGGCGGAACTTCAAAAAGAAAAAGGACGAGGAAGACTCGCTCCATAAACCTAACGCGCCTTAAGGGTTAACGAAATTTGGTAAACGCGGTTCTTTGGAATCGCGTTTTCTTGAGCCACGTCTTTGACGGCGTCCTTCATCGATTCGTCCTTGAGCTTGCCTTTGAGCAAAGAAGCGATTTCGTCATCGCTCCATTCTTTTTGAACGGGCTTGGCCCCTTCGACGACGAGAACCATCTCGCCGAGTAATGTCGTTTCATCGAGTTCGGCGATCTCGCCCAGAGTGCCTCGAATATATTCCTCGTGGGCTTTCGTGAGCTCGCGCGAAAGGCAGGCTTTCCTGTCCTTCCCGAGGATCAGAGCGGCGTCTTGAAGCATGTCTTTGATCCGGTGGGGTGCCTCATAGAAAATCAGGGTATAAGGAAGGCTCACGAGATTTTGGAGCTCCGCCTTGCGTTCGGTTGGCTTGGCGCTTAAGAAACCATGGAAATAGAAATGATCGGCGGGAAGACCGCTTCCGACGAGGGCGCAGATCCCGGCGCTGGGGCCATTGATGACCGCGACTTTGATCCCGGCGGCGATGCAGCGTTCCGCCAGGCGGTTTCCCGGATCGGAAACGACCGGATAACCGGCATCGGAAACGTAGGCGACTTTCTTGCCACTCTTGAGGAGGGCGACGATCTTGTCGGCGGCCGTCTCTTCGTTATGCTCGTGGCAAGAGATCAGGGGCTTATCGATCGAAAATCTCTGCAAAAGCAGCCCGGAATTGCGGGTGTCCTCGCAAGCGACGTAGTCCATCGACTTCAAGATATCAACCGCGCGGGGCGGGAATTCCGAAAGGTTTCCGATCGGGGTCGCGACCAAATAAAGAAGGGGCGATTTCCCTTCGTAGTTATTCTCGCGGACGATCATCTTTTGCCTCAGGCTTTCCTCGGGGCGTTCGGCGTCGCGTGGAAGGATTTATCCGCCATCGATTTGTAATCATCGAGCGAAACGAATTCATAGCCTTCGGCGTTCGAGAGTTTGACTGAACGGGAAAGGACGTTATAGGTTTCAACGGTATAGTCGACGCCATTATCGTGGATGACGGTGCCGATCCGCGGGAAGTCTTTCTTGGCTTCGGTATAAAGATCATCTTCATAAAGCAGGCAGCAAATGAGTTTGCCACACGCGCCCGAAAGCTTCGGGATGTTGAGCGTGAGCATTTGGTTTTTGGCGCGAGAGATTGAGATGCCATCGAACTGATTGAGGAAGGTCGAGCAGCAAAGCGGAAGACCGCAGATGCCGAGTCCGCCGACCATCTTCGCCTTGTCGCGCGAAGCGATTTGCCGAAGTTCGATCCGGCAGCGGAGAATCGGAGCCAAAACGTGAAGGAGCTCCCGGAAATCAACCCGGTTCTCCGAGGTATAGGTGATCGTCACCCGCTCGCCATCGAGAGTATAACTCGCGGCGATGAGATTCATCGGTAAGCCAAGCTCGGCGACTTTCTGTCGGGTCGCATCCATGGCTTCGGCCGCTTCTTTGATGCCCATATTGTAATCGGCGATGTCGTCGGCGTTGGCGCGGCGAAGAATCGGCTTGAGATCCAAATTCGAGGAATAGGCGGCACTCGGCATAAGCGAGGTGCTGGTGGTGCCGAGCTCAAGGCCGCTCACGGTCTCGACCACGACTTGCTCACCGACTTTGAGATCGTCCATATCGGTCGAGAAATAATAGGACTTTCCAGCCCCATCGAATTTCACGCCGATGAAATACCGGCTCAAATCTTCTTCCATTTGCATAGGCTTTACTCCTTCGTGAGAAAATTAGCGAGATGATCGATCAAGAGAGCGCTATTGAGGTTGAGGTCCAATTGGCCTCGACCCTTCATGATTTCGAGAAGCGATTCCGCGCAATGCGGCATCTTTTCGCTTAACGGCTCCAATAGTGTAGCATAACTGGTCAGGATTATCGGTCGTTTTTCTTGGAGCGAGAGCAGATCCTTGTAGGCCAAGGAAAGCATATCGAGGTAGTAGCGGGTGTCTTCTTTTTTCCCAAGGTTCGGGATGATGTTCTTCTCGAAGGCGTAGATCGCGGCGCTTCGGGTCTTCGCAAGAGCGTTCAAGGAGGCCTCGAAGGCTTTCTTGGCGTTGGCGTAGCCGTCTTCTTTCGCTTCGATGGCGATCAGTTCGCCGTTATTGCAGAAATAAGAGAGGAGTTCGGCATCTTTTTTCTCGACGCCGAGACTAATGGCATCCGCGATGACTTCATCCCGCGGGGCCAAGAGCATCCGCATGCTTTCGCAGCGGCTCACGATGGTCGGAAGAAGGCGCGCTTCGTTCTCGGTTGTGAGGATGGCGTAGGTATTCGGGGTCGGCTCCTCAAGGAATTTCAAAAGCGAATTCACCGCCTCGACGGTCATGTTCTCGACGAGATGGATGATATAGACCATGATCCCTTTTTCTTCGAGCGGGGTCTTCGAGAAGTCACCGAGGACTTCTTGGACGTCCTCTTTCTTGATCGTGTTCTCTTCGCCATCGAGCAAAAGGAAATCGGAATAGGTCCTATGATCGATTCGGGTGCAGGTGAGGCATTCTTCATCGGCCAAGGGTGAAGGATGATCGCAAAGGATCGACTTAGCTAAGAAGAGGGCTGTCTCTTTTAAGGGTGCGCCCGCTTCGCCGGAAAGGAGATAGGCATGGGAAAGCCGATGGGTGAGCATCGCATTCGAAAAGGTCTTCCATACCAGCGGCTGTTTAGTTTCGAGATAGGAAGCGAATTTCATGCGTTGAGGCGAGCCTCGATCTCTTTTAAGGCAGCTTCGTAGACTTCATCGGGGCTCTTCGAGGCATCGATGATGAAATAGCGTTTCGGAAAGCGCTTGGCCAAACTCAAAAAAGCGGAACGGACGGCCCGATGGAACGAAAGCTTCTCCGCATCAAGACGGTTCACTTCGCGTCCGGAATTCGCGGCGATGCGGGCTAAGCCTTCTTCGGGTTTAATATCGAAAAGGAGCGTCAAATCCGGCTCCAATCCTTCCGTGGCAAAGAGATTCACGTTCAAAACGTTGTCGATTCCAAGACCTCTCGCTCCGCCTTGGTAGGCGAGGGAAGAGTCGAGGTAACGGTCGCAGATCACGATTTTGCCTTCCTTGAGGGCGGGCAGAATCTTCTGAACGATATGCTGTCTCCGACTCGCGGCGTAAAGGAGCGCCTCGGTTCTCGGATCCATATCGGTGTTCTTTTTATCAAGGATGACGTTGCGGATTTCTTCGCTGATCGGGGTGCCGCCCGGCTCGCGGGTCAAAACGACCTCGTGTCCTTCTTTTTCGAGTTCGGCGACGATTTTGCGGATCGCGGTGCTCTTGCCCGAGCCTTCTCCGCCTTCAAACGTGATGAACATAGGTTAGATCTTCTTTCTCCCCTCAAAGGCTTTCGTCAGCGTCAAAGAGTCGGCGTAATCGAGCGAGGCACCCATCGGTAGGCCATAGCCTAAGCGGGTGACGGAAACATTTTGTCCTTCGAGGAGTTTGGCGACGAATAACGCGGTCGTCTCGCCATCGAGGGTCGGGTTGGTGGCCAAAATGACTTCTTTTACGCCTTCGTTTTTGACCCGGGCGATCAATTTGTCGATGCTCAGGGATTCTGCCCCGATGCCTTTGGTGACGGAAATCACGCCGCCCAAGACGTGGTAGATCCCTTGGTATTTGCCCATCTTCTCAATCGCCAAAGCATCTTTGACGTCGCTCACGACGCAAAGGGTGTGGTGGTCCCGAGTCTCATCAAGGCAAATCTCGCATTTCTCGCCTTCGGTATAGAGCCCGCAGACCGGGCACTTATGAACTTTGCTCGCCGCCGCTTCGATCGCTTTGGAGAATTCCAAAGTGTCTTCTTGGCGCATGGCCAAAACCGCGTAAGCCATCCGTTCGGCGCTTTTGACACCGATGCCAGGCAGCTTCGAGAACGAATCAATTAAAGCGGTGACGGTTTGGAGTTCCTTCATTAAAACGGCAACGCTCCTTTTTGTCCGGTGACGCGCTCATCGATCGCGTCGGATTCTTTTTTGATCTCATCGAGGGCCTCATTGATGGCCATCGCGATCGTGTCTTCGATCATTTCTTTGTTGTCGGCGCTTAAAGCCGAGGCATCGATCGTGACTTTGCTCACGGTCTTATTGCCCTTGAGGGTCACTTCGACGATGCCGGCCTTTTTGACGGTGAAGTCTTTGGCGTCGAGGGCTTCGTGGGCTTTGAGAAGCTCACGCTGCATCCGCTGGGCCTGGGCTAACATTTGTTGCATCTGATTCATGATTTATTGCCTCCTATTGGCAAATTCAATTGAACTTCCTGTTTTCTTGGAAGTTTATTGATCTGTTGAAGATTGAAGAACGCCGCCGTGAGACGGTTCGCATCAATCCGATCAATCGCGTAAACGAAGACCTGTCGGCCGATGACTTCGGCCAAGAGTTCCGAAAGCGGCTGTTGGTTCGCCATGATGTTGGCTTCCTTCTTCCGCTTGGTGAAGTTATAAGAAAGGATGATCGCGTCTTTGCAGATGCAGAAGGGGTGGCCATCGCTCAAGAGCGAAGCGAGGGCGCCGATTTTCGGATCGGCTTTGAGGTCGGCGAAATGGTGCCACTTGCCCGCCAAGGACGTCCGCTGGGCCTTGTCGGCGAGGACCATGATCTTCACGATTTCATCATCAGGGAGTTCGAATTGCATGCCTTCGGTGGCGATTCCAGGCTTCAGGATGTTCGAAATATTGATGGTCGTGGTGGGACGATCAACGGGTTTGTCTTCAGGTTCAGAGGCCGGGCCAGCTTTGGGGGCTGACTTCTTTTCCGGAGCTGGTTTTTCGATAACGGGCTGGGCCTCTTCGGTTTCCTTCTCTTGAGCCTTGTCGTCTCCGAAAAGCCAATCCGGCGGAGTCGTTTCATCGGGCTTTTGCGGAGTTATTTCAACTTTCGGCGTGGGCTTTGCTTCGAAGATGGCCTCAGTTTTCACTTCAGCTTTCTTCTCGGGGAGGGGCTGCACAGGTTCCGCTTTCGGCTCCTCTTTGGGGGCTGGAGCTTCAACCACGATGGGTTTCTCTACGGCCTTAGGCGCCTCAACCGGTTCCGCTTTCGGAGCAGGCTGGCTCTCTTCGACGGGCTTCGGAGCTTCCGCTTTCGGGGCTTCGGCCGGCTTCTTGATCACCGGGGCGGGCTCGACGTGGACTTCTTTCTTCAGAGGCTTAATCGGCGCGTGAATCGTCTCATCGCCTTCGGGCGTATCGGTGCTCGAGAGACGAAGGAGGGTTAATTCGAAAAGGCTGCGGACATCACTCACGTTCTTGAAATCGTTTTGAGCCGAGAGCAAAGTCGTGATCATGGCGTTGCAGGAAGCGGGCCCGATCGTCTTTGAGAGCAGTTGGGCTTGCTCTTCCGAAAGGTCTTCGATCAAAGAGGGATCGCCGGTCTTCTCATAGATCAATAAATCTTTTAATAAGGAAATAAGGTCGCTCACCAAACGCCGGACATCGATGCCGCCCGAGATGAAATTCTCGGCTTGGGCGATGACGGCGGAAACGTCGCCGCTCTTGAGTGATTGCAAGAGGGTGATCTTTTCTTCGAGGGAGGCCAAACCATAAATAGCTAAGACGTCTTTCTCGTGGAGCTGGTTGCCGGAATAGGCGAGGACTTGGTCCAAAATCGAAAGGGCATCCCGCATTCCGCCATCGGCCAAAGCAATGACGGCTTTGACGCCTTCTTCGTCGTAGACCGTTTTCTCTTGGGTTAAGACTTCGAGGAGTTTGCCGCGCATTTCTTCGTCGCTCAACTTTGAGAAGTCGAAGCGCTGGCAGCGCGAAAGGATTGTCGGCAGGACTTTATAGGGCTCGGTGGTGCAAAGAATGAAGATAACATTCTCAGGCGGTTCCTCAAGAGTCTTGAGGAGAGCGTTGAAAGCGCCGGTCGACATCATGTGGACTTCGTCGATGATATAAACCTTATATTTGCCTTTGATCGGGGCGTATTTGACCTTATCGATCAGGTCACGGACTTGGTCGACGCCGTTATTGCTGGCCGCGTCGATTTCGATGACGTCTGGATGGCTACCTTCCGAAATGGCGAGGCAGTTCGAGCATTTGTTGCATTGATGGCCTAAGCCTTCTTCGCAATCGAGGGCTTTGGCGAAAAGACGGGCCATCGTGGTTTTGCCTGTCCCGCGGGGGCCGGCAAAAAGATAGGCATGCGCCATCTTCCCGGAGGCGAGGGCGTTTTTCAAGGTGCGAACGATGGCTTTTTGGCCAGCGACTTCTTCGAAGGTCTGCGGACGGTAAGTGAGATAAAGGGCTTTGTATGACATGGCTAAGAACGATTATACCTTTCTCCCCTTCTTCTCACTAGTGAGAATGTTCCTTTTCCGAGCCTATTAATAGAGGGGGTGGACGTGGTATAATCCGAGCGCATCGAGGTAAGTTATGGAAGAGAGCATGCGGAATCGGCTTGAAGCCGTCAAAAAAAGATTTGCGGACATCGAAATCGAATTGGCGGATCCCGCACTCAATAACGACATTCCGAAATTAACCGCCCTTTCGAAGGAGCGGGCGTCTTTGGAAGACGAGAATAGCCAATATATCCGTTATCAGAAACTCGAAAGCGATCTCAAGGACGCGATGGAGATCATCAATGGTTCCGACGCCGAGATGGCCGAGATGATGAAGGAAGAGCGGAAATCGATTGAGGCCGAGATGACCTCGCTCGAGGCGACCTTAAAAGAAGAGCTGATTCCGATTGACCCGAACGACAAGAAAAACATCATCGTCGAAATTCGGGGCGCCGTCGGAGGCGACGAAGCCAACATTTTCGCCGGGGATTTGCTTCGGATGTACACCAAATATGCTGAATCCCAAGGCTGGAGCATTCAATACGTCGATGGCGAAGAAGGCGCGGCGGGGGGCTACTCCTACGTTTCCTTCATGGTCAAAGGCGAGAACGTCTATTCGAAACTAAAGTTCGAAAGCGGTGCCCACCGGGTTCAGCGGGTTCCGAAGACCGAGGCCGCGGGCCGGATCCACACGTCGACCGCGACGGTCCTTGTGATGCCCGAAGCCGAAGAAATCGATGTGAAAATCAACCCCGCCGATCTCAAGATCGATACCTATCGTTCGCAAGGCGCCGGCGGCCAAAACGTCAACAAGACCGAATCGGCGGTTCGCGTCACCCACATTCCGACGGGAATCGTGGTCTCGTGCCAAACCGAGAAGGCCCAGCTTCAGAATAAGGAAATTTGCATGCAGATGATCCGCGCTAAGGTCCAGGATTACTATCAATCCAAACAGGATGAGGAACGCTCTTCGGAACGCAAGCTCAAAGTGGGGACGGGCGAGCGGAGCGAGAAAATCCGAACGTATAACTATCCGCAGAACCGGGTGACCGATCACCGGATCGGCTTCACCACCAACACCCTTGACCGGGTGATGGAAGGGGAGCTTGAGCCGATCATCGAAGCGCTCATCCATTACGATCAGGAACAAAAGATTCTCGAGGAAGAGCATGCCGACCATCGCTGAAGCGCTCAAAAAAGCGACCGGAGAACTCAAGCCCTATGGCATCATGGCGCTTGATCTTCGGCTTTTAATCATGCGCGACGAAGGCTTTAAGGAGCAGATCGATGTTTTAGCGAATAAGGATAAGGAGATGAAAGCCTATCCTTTATTCTTGAGCCAGATCGAGCGGCTTAAAAAAGACGAGCCGGTCGAATACATCATTAACGATGCTGAATTTTTGGGCCGCCATCTTTACGTGGACAAACGGGTTTTGATCCCGCGGAGCGAAACCGAAGAATTGGTGGCGGATATCACCGAGCGGATCGGCGACTATTACGATCCGAGGAACTATCTTGTCTGCGCCGACATCGGAACGGGAAGCGGGGCGATTGCCTTAGCCCTAAAAGACGCGTTTCCGAACTGGCTTTTGCTCGCCAGCGATTCCTCAAAGGATGCGCTCGACGTGGCCAAAATCAATTTCACTCAAGCGGGCGTCCCCGTCGATACTTACCTCGGGGATGGTCTTGCACCCTACATCGAAAACAAACTGAATGTTGATATCATCGTGAGCAATCCGCCTTATATCCTTGATCCCAAAGATGCTCAGGATTCGGTCCGCAATTACGAACCCGCCAACGCCTTATGGCTCGACAAAGCGAATTCGCTTTATGAAAAGATCTTCCGGGATTCCTCTCGCGTGAAAAGAGGTACATTATATATGGCCTTCGAGATCTCTCCGGATCTCACCGGCTACTTGGAAGAGCTGATGAAACGCTATCTGAAGGACTACGAGTACGAGTTCGTGAAAGACTTGAATGGGCTGACGCGTTTCTTGTTCGTCTATTGCAAGTGAAGGGAGAAAAACCTTGGAAAAATTAACAGAAAAGGATGTTAAAATCGCTGCAAAACTCCTTCGGAATGGCGAAATCCTCGTCTTCCCGACCGAGACGGTTTATGGCATTGGCGTCGTCTACGATTCGAAAGCCGCGTTCGATCATCTTGTCGCCGCGAAAAAACGGCCGCCTTCGAAGCCGTTCGCTTTGATGTGCTCTTCGTTGGAACAGGCTTTCCAGTATGTGGAAGTCGGGCCGAAAGCCAAAGCGGTCATGGAACAATTCTTGCCGGGTGAGCTGACGGTTTTGGTTCACGCGAAGAAAGATTTGCCTGAGCACGTGACTTTGGGCACGGGGATCATCGGGATCCGGGTTCCGGCCTCGTCCTACGTTCAATCGCTCATTTCGGAAGTGGGGAAACCTTGCCTTGTCACTTCCGCGAATATGTCGGGTCAGCCGACGTCGACCAATTATGAGGAAGTTCTGCCGATTTTCGATGGGCTCGTCGGTGGAATCGTCAAAGGAGAATGCACTTCTCTTCTTGCCAGCACCATCATCGACTTGACGGATGAAGGAAGCATCAAGTTGATTCGCCAAGGGGCGTTATCCTTCGAGAAACTTGAAGATGCCTGGAGGAAGGCTCAATGAAAATCGCATTAGGAAGCGACCACGCCGGTTTCGAGATGAAAGAAGCGATCAAGAAGCACTTGATCGAAAAGGGTTACGAAGTCATCGACGAAGGAACCCACAGTGCCGATCCGGCCGATTATCCGATTTATGGCGCCGCGGCGGCGAAGGACGTCGCCTCGGGCAAAGCCGAATACGGGGTTGTCGTCTGCGGGAATGGCGAAGGCATTTGCATGACCGCCAACAAGATCAAAGGCGTGCGCTGCGGCATTGCCTATAGCGATTCGACCGCCGAGGATATCCGGGCCCACAATAATGCCAACATGGTGGCCTTCGGCGGAAGAACGATGGCGATCCCCGATGCGCTCCGCCGGATCGATGTCTTTCTTTCAACCGGATTTTTAGGCGGCCGTCACGAGCGGCGCGTCAACGAGATTAAAGATCTCGAAAAGTAAGGGATTGTCGATACTTTAAAGCCAAGGAAAACCTTGGCTTTTTTCATTGCCCTTTTTCCTTTTTGAAAAGTTTAGGGGCACGAAATCGATTTTCTTGTCTATAGGATATGTGATGGGTATTGAGGAGAGTTTCACTTGCCCCCGTTGTGGGAACAGCGATCCACGTTACATCGGCATGCGGAATGGGCGTCCTTATTGCCGCAAATGTATTTCCTTCGTTGGTACGAAGGCAAATCCGCTCCCCTCATCACCCAAAACCGTCGAGCTAAATTTGCACTACGACTTATCGGGGGAGCAGAAACAACTCTCCCGCAAGATCGTGGACAATTACGCTCATGGAGTCGATACGCTGGTCTATGCCGTTTGCGGGGCAGGCAAAACCGAATTGAGCTTTGGCGTCATTGAGCAAGCATTGCGCCGGGGCCACCAAGTCGGTTTTGCACTCCCGCGTCGCGATGTTGTAATTGAACTCTTTTGGCGGCTCAAAGAAGCCTTCCCTAAAAATAAAGTCGTCGCGGTCTATGGCGAGCACACTTTCGCCCTCGAGGGGGACATCATCATTTTGACGACCCATCAGCTCTATCGTTACCCCCATTATTTCGATTTATTGGTCATGGATGAGATCGATGCTTTTCCTTTTAAGGGGAATGATCTATTGATTGCGATGTATCGCTCCTCGCTCCGGGGGCATTGCGTGATGATGTCGGCCACGCCATCGAAAGAAATCCTTCAGGAATTCCAAGAGCCGAAACACGAGATCCTTGAACTTCGGACTCGATTTCATAAGCATCCGATTCCCATCCCGAAAGTGGTGGTGCGGCCTCAGGCTTTCCAAGCGCTTTACCTCTTGAAGAAACTTCACGAATATCGCCAGCAAAACCGCCCTTGTTTTATCTTTTCGCCCACGATTGCGGATTGCGAAGAACTCTTCTCTTTGCTCGCCCCTTTCGCGCCGGGCGGGAACTATGTCCACTCGAAACGGGCTGAACGAGAAGAGATCATTTCGGACTTCAAAAGAGGAAAGTACCGCTATTTGGTCACGACTTCGGTTTTGGAGCGGGGCGTGACGATTCGGGACCTGCAGGTCATCGTCGCGAAAGCCGATGAGAAAAAGATCTATACCTCCAGCACTTTGATTCAGATTTCGGGTCGGGCGGGTCGAAAGGCGGATGCCCCGGATGGGGAGGTGACTTTCTTGATCGAAAAAGAAACGGAGGAGATCCATGACGCCATCAAAGAAATCCAATTCTGCAACACCTTTTTGTAAGGTTTGCTTCAAATCCTTCACGGCCCCGAGTTGGCGAACGCTCTTTGGCGAAGAAGTTCCCCTTTGCGAGGATTGCCTCCGGGAGATGAATCCCCAAATGCGGTATTGGAAGGTCGAGGGCATCGAGGTGTGTTCTCTTTATTTTTATAATGGCAAAGTTCGAGATCTTCTTTATCAATTCAAGGGGTGCGGGGACATCGAACTGGCGCCGATTTTCCTCGCTTATCAGGCGCCTTTGCTTCGATTTCTTTATCGGGGGTATACCCTGGTTCCCGCCCCGTCCTTCGAAGAGAAGAACGAAGCCCGGGGATTCAACCATGTCGAATTGATGTTCGCCCCGCTTAAACTGCCGATCGTCAAGGCCCTTCGGAAACTCGACGACGTGAAACAGGCGAATCTCCATTATGACGATCGCCAGAAAATCGGAGAGCACCTTGCCTTGGTTCCTGGTGTCTCGCTCGCGGGCAAGAAAGTCCTTTTCGTCGATGATCTTTTCACGACCGGGGCAACCGCCAAGGCCTGCTGTCATCTTCTCCGAGAGGCCCACCCCTCCCGCCTTAAAATCTTGGTGATGGGGTACACCCCGGAAAAGGGGTTGGAGGAGCTTCGAAATGCCCCTTCCTAAAAATGGGGCGATCTCTTAAAAGCGCTCCGGGGATTGTTTTGCTTCGTTTCTTCCGCGTCTTTGTTTGTCGAGTTTCGTTGCTTACCATCTATGGTAATGGTATTATCTTTAAGCGCAGTTTTTAGGAGATTATCGTGGCCAACATCATTGAAAAAATATTCCATCTCGAAGAACGTGAATTAAACAAGTACGCCCGTGAAGCGGATCGAGTCCTCGCCTTAGAGCCTGAGATTTCGAAGCTCAGCGATGACGAACTGAAAGCCAAGACGCCGTATTTTCAGAAGAAGTTAGCGGATGGAACTCCGCTCGAAGAGATCAAATACGAAGCTTTTGCCGTCGCTCGGGAAGCCGCGTGGCGTGTTTTGAAGCAAAAGCCGTTCAAAGTCCAGATCATTGGCGCTCTCGTTCTCAATAATGGCGATATTGCCGAAATGAAGACCGGCGAAGGTAAAACCCTCACCGCGACCATGGCGGTTTATCTCAATGCTTTGACGGGCAAAGGTGTCCATGTCGTCACCGTGAACGAATATCTGGCGCAACGCGACGCGAACTGGATGGGTGAAATCTATCGTTGGCTCGGTCTCACCGTTGGCTGCAACCTCGCCAAAGAATCGACGGCCGAGAAGAAAGCCGCCTATCTTTGCGATATCACATACACGACGAACTCCGAATTAGGTTTCGATTATCTCCGGGATAACATGTCACCTGATCTCAATGGCCGCGTTCTCCGCGGACTAGAGTTCACCGTCGTCGATGAAGCCGATTCCATTTTGATCGATGAATCCCGTACCCCGCTCATTATTTCGGGTGGCAACCGGGCTGCCGCTTCGCAATATCAGGTCGCCGATCGCTTCGTGAAATCGCTTCGCAAAGACAAAGATTTCTCGATCGATATCAAAGATAAGGCCTGCTCTTTGACCGAAGATGGCAACGACAAAGCGGAACGGATGTTCGGCGTCCGCAACCTTTATGATCCCGAGAACCAAGACTTGGTCCACCGGATTCACCAAGCTCTCAAAGCCAACTACATCATGACTCGCGATGTCGAGTACATGGTGGATAAAGATCACACGATTCAATTGATCGATCAGTTCACCGGCCGTATTATGCCGGGCCGTGAATATAACGATGGCCTCCAGCAGGCGATTCAAGCCAAGGAAGGCGTCGAAATCAAACAGGAAACCGTCGTTTTGGCGACGATTACCTACCAGAACTTCTTCCGTCTTTATAAGAAGCTCTCGGGCATGACCGGCACGGCCAAGACCGAAGAGGAAGAGTTCGAGACGATCTACAACATGAAGGTCATTTGCATTCCGACCAACCGTCCAGTCATCCGTAAAGACGAGGACGATTTGATCTTTGCGACCCATGACGCGAAGCTCGCTGCCCTTGTGAAAGCAGTCAAAGAGCGCCACGACAAAGGCCAGCCGGTTTTGATCGGCACCGTCTCGGTCGAATCGAACGAAGAGATTTCCGCTCTTCTCGATAAAGCCGGGATTCCCCACGAAGTTTTGAACGCCAAAAACCAGGCTCGCGAAGCTGAAATCATTTCCCATGCCGGCGAAAAAGGATCCGTTACTCTCGCCACCAACATGGCTGGCCGTGGCACCGATATCAAACTCGGGCCGGGCGTCGTTGATTTAGGCGGCCTTTGCGTCTTTGGCACTGAGCGCCACGAATCCCGTCGTATCGATAACCAGCTCCGTGGCCGCAGCGGCCGTCAGGGCGATCCGGGTTATTCTCGTTTCTTCGTTTCTTTCGATGATGAGCTTATGCGCCGGTTCGCTCCGGATAACGTTCGCAAGATGTTCACCGAGAACCTCAAAGAGGATTCTTACGAGAACCACATGCTTTCGAACGCCGTCACGAATGCGCAGAAACAAATCGAAGGCAAGAACTTCGATACCCGCAAAAACCTCAAGGATTACGATGACGTTTTGGCCAAGCAGCGCGACATCATCTACAAGAAACGCGATTCGATCTTGATGGCCGAAGATATCGTCAACCTCATTCATGATTTCTTCAAAGCCTGCGGTGGTTTCCTCGCCAAGAAAGCGGTGGATGCCAATAGCGCCGAAGGTTTGGTCTCGGGCGAACAACTCAAAAAATTGGTCGAACCTCGCTTCCTTCCGGAAGGCTCTTTGAACGCGGCTGCCTATGATGGCGCCCCGGCCGAAGAAGCGGGCGAAGACTTAGGCGAGCTTCTTTACGCGAACTATCTTGAGAAACGCAAGACTTGGCCGGCGGCGGATGCCGATATGGTTGAACGCCAGATCGCCCTCCATGTGATCGACCACAACTGGCAAGGCCACATCGACACGATGGCCCACCTCCGCGAAGGCATTTCGTTACGGAGTTATGCTCAGACCAACCCGCTTCAGGATTACGTGAACGAAGGCTACGATCTCTTCCGTGAAATGAACGAGAAAGTCGCCGTTGATACTGCCTTTAACCTCTTGAACGTCCGCTTGATCCCGAAAGAGCAAGCCCCGGCGCCGGAAAAACCGGTCGTTGTGAGCGATGAACCCAAACAGGTGACGTCGAGCGATGGCAAAGTCGTCTCGAATACCTCGGTTTCGCCGAAGGAAACTTCCAAACCGGAGGTTCCTTCCAAGGCGGTCCCACCCGCGAGTGAGCCTGCCCAGAAGGATTTAGTGGCGACAAGCGGGGCAGAGAATGCTTCCGACAAGAGCAAATAAGGAATAAGAAGGGAATAATATGAAAGAGCTAGTTGAATTAAGGCAAGACGCCCAATCACAGGGCGAACTTGTGCGACAGCTCGGTGATTCTCTTTGACCTCCCGAAGCTGAACGCGCAAATCACTGAACTTGAAGCTGAGCAGAACAAAGAAGGTTTCTGGAATGACCAGAGATCCGCTTTGGTCGTGGTCAATAAACTCCGCGACATCAAAGCCAAAGTCGATTCCTATACCGCAATCAAAAAAGACTATCAAGACGTGACTGATCTCATTTCTTCCACCGATGCGACGGACAAGGAGATGTGCTCTTTGATCGAAACGACGATGGATGAGTTGAACAAAAAGATTCAAGATCTCCGCAATATCCTCCTCTTTTCAGGGGAATACGATGACCTGAACGCCACTTTGGAAATCCATCCTGGCGCCGGGGGAACCGAAGCGCAAGACTGGTCGGACATGCTGTTACGCATGTATGGCCGCTGGGCTGAGCGCCATGGCTTCACTTGGCAGGTCCTCTCGTATGAGGCTGGCGAAGAAGCCGGTCTCAAGAGCGCGGTCGTCAAAGTGTCCGGTCATAACGCGTATGGCTTACTCAAGGGCGAGAAAGGCGTGCACCGTCTGGTGCGCATCTCCCCCTTCGATGCCAACGCGCGCCGTCACACTTCCTTCGCCTCGGTGAACGTCGTCCCCGAATTCGGGAGCGTCTCCGACGTGGTGATCGATCCGAAAGATCTCAAAGTCGACACCTTCCGCAGTGGTGGCGCCGGCGGTCAGAACGTCAACAAAGTCTCTTCAGCCGTGAGAATTACGCACCTTCCCACCGGCATCGTCGTTCAGTGCGAAATCGAGAGAAGCCAATTGATGAATAAAGCCACCTGTATGGAAATGCTGGCCGATAAACTCATGCAGAAGAAGCTCGAAGAGAGGGACGCGAAGATGAAGTCCATCATCGGCGAGCAGAAAAACATTGAGTGGGGAAGCCAGATTCGAAGCTACGTCTTCTGTCCTTACACCTTGGTCAAAGATCACCGAACCGACTATGAGACCGCGGATGTCGCGGGCGTCATGGATGGCGAGGTCGACCCCTTCATCTTTGCCTACCTCGAGATGGAGGCTAAAAATGGGCACGGAACTAAGGCGTAAAATCAACAAATCAAAGGTTTTAGCCGAGATTAAGAATATTCTCTTCGTGATTTTAGGCTGTTCGGTTTTGGCGTTTGCCGACGCCGCCTTCCTCACCCCGGGCAACATCATTTCCGGCGGGGTGGTTTCGGTTGGCATCATCGCCCAGTTTTACTATGCGAAAGGCCCGGCTTGGCTCTTTGGTTTGCCGAGCATCAATGACGTTGTCGTCACGGCCGTTCAAATGATTCTTTGGGTGATCGGCTGGTTCACTTTGGGCAAGAAATTCTCGCTCAATACCTTGGTGGCCTCGATTACCTACCCGTTGATCTACGCTTTGCTTTTCCGCTTCAATATCGGTGGTGCTTTAGGCCTTGATGCCCTTTTTGAGGGAAGCACGGCCGGCACGGCAGAATTGATGCTGGCTGGTATCTTCGGTGGGGCTTTGGCCGGCGCGGGCGTGGCGATTTCCTATCTGGGGAATGGCTCGACGGGCGGATTCGATATCATCAGTTTCATCATCGCGAAATACAGCGAGATGAAGCAGGATGTCTCGGGTTTCATCATCGACGCTTCGCTCATTGTCATCGGCATGATCTGCATGCGGGATCCGATCCAAGGCCTCATCGGCATCTTGGCTGCTCTCTCTTGCGCCGTTGCGGTTCAGTATATCTACGTGAACGCCGATACGTTCGTCATCGTGGACATCCTGAGCGATCATTACGAAGAAATCCAAGACTATATTCATAAGGATATGGACCACGCGACCACGGTCATCGACACCATCGGGGGTTATACCGGCGAGAAGCGCAAGATGATTCGGGTCGTCATCTATCAGGTCGAAACCGCTGAGCTCCGGAGCAAGATCGCCGAGATCGACCCGAAGGCGTTCGTGAGCTTCACTCAGGCCAAGACCATCAATGGCGAAGGCTTTGAGCCGTTCATCGTTCCGCGGAAGCCGACGCTTCATCGGAGCCACCGCGAAAACCATGAGCTTCAATACGATGCTGAGCGGATGGCGGAAGAAGCAAAGGCCAATGCCAAAAAGCAAAAAGCTCTGCAAAAGCTCGCTCAAGTGACTCCAAAGGCTCCTGAAAAAGCCGTTGTTAAGGCTGAAGAAAAGCCCGATGTGAAAGCGACTGAAAAAGTCGAAACAAAGCCCACTGAGAAACCGGTAGCGAAAACGGAAGGCGCCTCGGAGAAAGCTCCGAAGGCCGAGAAAGGGGATAAGTAGTGGATTCGTCCCACCCCTTTAAACTCGTCTCGCCTTATAAGCCGACTGGCGATCAACCTGAAGCGATCGCCAAGGTTCTTAAAGGCGTTCAGGAAGGGAAGCAGCTTCAGGTTATTTTAGGCGCGACCGGAACGGGCAAAACCTTCACCGACGCGAACATCGTTGAGGCCCTCAATCGCCCGACCCTTGTTTTGGTCCATAACAAAACCCTTTGCTCGCAGCTCTATGGTGAGTTCAAAGAACTCTTCCCGGAGAACCGGGTGGAGTATTTCGTCTCGAACTTCGATTTCTACCAACCTGAGGCTTACGTCCCGAAAACCGATACCTACATCGAGAAGAACGCGGTCATGAACGACGAGATCGAAATGCTTCGCACGAGCGCGGTCAATTCGATTCTCGAACGGCGCGACACGATCGTCGTGGCTTCGGTCGCAGCGATTTATGGTCTTTCGGATCCGGAAGAATACCGCGGACTCCTTTTTGAAATCCGAGTGGGGGAGATCCTCGATCGGAAGCGGCTTTTCGAACGCCTCATCGAAAGCCAGTACACCCGGAACAACCTCGATCTCAACCCCGGCACGTTCCGAGTCCATGGCGACATCATCGACATCGCCCCGCTCATCACGAATGACTACTATGTCCGGATCGATTGCTTTGGCGATGAGGTTGAAGCGATCAATGAAGTCGACCGCTTAAGTGGCGAGATCCGCCATTCCTATAAGACCTATCCGATTTATCCGGCCTATGATCACGCCTCGACCAAGAAACGGATTCAGGAAGCCTGCGTCACCATTTCCGCGGAGCTTGAGGAACGGCTCGCTTATTTCCGGAGCCAAGGCAAACTCCTCGAGGCCGAACGCCTCGAGATGCGGACCCGTCAGGACATGGAATCCCTTCAGGAATTCGGCATGTGCCCGGGCATCGAAAACTATTCGCGCCACATCGATAAACGTCAGCCGGGCCAACGGCCATGGACGTTAATGGATTATTTCCCGAAGGATTTCCTTTTGCTGGTCGATGAATCGCACGTCACTTTCCCACAATTACGAGGAATGTACAATGGCGATCGGAGCCGGAAGCAAACCTTGGTGGATTATGGTTTCCGCCTTCCTTCCGCGTTGGATAACCGGCCGCTCAATTTCACCGAATTTGAATCGCTGATGCCTTCAACCGTCGTCTGCACTTCCGCGACCCCGGGCGATTATGAATTGGATAAATGCGGCCACGACGTGGCGGAGCAAATCATCCGTCCGACCGGGCTTTTGGATCCGATCATCGAAGTGAGAAAACCCTTGGGCCAGATCGATGACTTGATGGAAGAGATCAAGAAACGGATCGCGGTCAATGAGCGGACGATGATTGTCACTCTCACGATCAAGATGGCCGAGGATCTCACCGCCTATTTGAAAGGGCAGGGGATCAAAGTCACCTATCTTCATAACGAAACGAAAACTCTCGAAAGAACCGAGATCATCTATCAGCTCCGCAAGGGCAAGTACGATGTTCTCGTGGGCATCAACCTTTTGCGGGAAGGCCTCGATATCCCCGAGGTATCTTTAATTGGCATTCTCGATGCGGATAAGGAAGGCTTCCTCCGTTCAACTACCTCGCTTATTCAGGTGACGGGCCGGGCCGCTCGAAACGCCCATGGCAAGGTCATCATGTACGCCGACACGATCACCCAATCGATGAAAGAATGCATCGATGAGACCAATCGGCGCCGTCAAATCCAAGAAGCTTATAACACGAAATATGGCATTATCCCGACCACGATCATCAAAGAGATTCGACCGCCGCTTTCGAACTCCGAGAAAGAGAGCGACAAGATTCTCAATAACTCCGCAAAAGTCTCTCGGAGTGAACTTGAACGCCAGATTGCCGACCTTGAGAAAGAGATGCGCGAAGCCGCTAAGAATTACGACTTTGAACGGGCGGCTGAGCTCCGCGATATCGTCCTTGAAATGAAAGCGAGCATCTCAAAATGAAGGATTACCAGGCTTACCTTTTCGATTTCGATGGCACCCTTTTCGACACCTTCTATTCCTTGACCTTCGTCTACAAATACGCCTTTGGCAAAGTCGGGATGGATTGCACCCCCGAGCAAACGGCCGTTTTTATGCACATATCGGTTCAGGAGACCTGCGACCGGCTCGGAATCCACGATCTCGAGAAGCGCCAAGCGATTCTTCAAGGGGTTCATGATGCCCTCGATTTTCCCGACAACTTGAGCAAGATTCGGATTTATCCGGATGTTTTAGAGACGCTTGAGGCTCTTAAAAAGGCGGGCAAGATCGTCGGAGTGGTTTCAGGCAACACCGAGAAGCATATCGGTTTGGTTCTCGAGGCCTGCCATCTCACGAAGGAATTCGCTTTCGTCGTTGGCAATTCGCCTGATCGAAAACCCAAACCTTCAGGCGATCCGATCTTCGAGGCGAAAAAGCATTTGGCTGGGCTTAAGGATTCCGAGATCGTTTATGTCGGCGACTCGCTTCAGGATCCGGAGACCGCCCATAACGGCGGGGTCGATGGGATCTTGTTGGAGCGGAAGGGCGAATATCCTTCTTACGAAGGGGTGAAAATCACGACCCTGAAAGCCCTCATTTCCGCAAAATGAGCAAAGGGAAGCCTTTTTTCGTTTTTCCTTCCGTATTCTCTCGTTGCCAATTCGCCCTAATTAGATTAAAGTTAATAGGCGCTTTTTGAGCGCGGAGTGACTGTTCAATGCAATGGTATGACTGGATCTTCATTATCGTCTCGCTGATCGTGATTGTGCTTTCCTTGCTCCAAGGCGGCAAATCCGAAGGTGCTTCGGGCGCCATCACCGGCGGCGGTCTTAACGTCTTCGCCAAGACCAAGGAACGCGGTTCCGAAAAAGTGGTCAGCTGGCTCACGTTTGGTTTTGCCATTCTTTTCCTTTTCCTTGCTTTGCTCATCATGGTCGTCAATAACAAGAATGCGAATGCATCCTCGTCTTCTTCCTCGGCCGCGACGGCTGTCGCTGCGTTACTTCCGCTTTTATAAAAGACTTTCTTTATCGACTCGGCCGAAGCTTTGCTTCGGTTTTTCTTTTGCTTAGTGAATTTCATTGCCTCGAATGCTATCTTTAGTCATTGAATAAAGGCGGGGTTTATGGAAATAAAAGAGTACGTTTCAAAACGGAAAGACGAATTGAAGAAGGCCGTCCTCTCGAAAGCGAAAGTCCCGACCCTGGCGATCATCGTGGTAGGCAATAACCCCGCGAGCGATTCTTATGTCCGCGGCAAGATGAAAGACGCCTCCGAAGTCGGTTTCAAAGCGATTGATACTCGGCTTGATGAGACGGTGAGCCAAGAAGAGCTCCTGTCTTTGATCGCCCGTTATAACGCCGATCCCTCGATCGATGGGATCTTGGTTCAGCTTCCGGTGCCGAAGAGCATTTCGGAGAAAGCGATCCACGAGGCGATTTTGCCTTCGAAAGACGTCGATGGTTTTTCCCCGGTTTCGCCTTTTGAATGCTGCACGCCGAAAGGCATCTGCGATTACTTGGCTTCCGAAGGCTTCGTCTTCCGGGGCAAAAACGCGGTGGTCTTGGGCCGAAGCGCGATCGTCGGAAAGCCGATGGCGAAGATGCTGCTTGCCCGCGATTGCAA
>DAIQMS010000006.1:0-10699 GCA_036788815.1 Bacillota bacterium | reverse complement strand
AACCCGATGCGGGTCGTGATCGATACGAGCGAGGCGAACGATAAGGATTTCCTTCGGGCAGAAAAGCTCGGGAGTTGCCATAATGGCGAAGGCCATGACAACTATCTCAAGGGCATCACGGTTCAGCTCGATGTCTGCGCGCCGCTCTATTGGTGGAAAGAGGCTCAGCGTTATCACTGGTTCGACTTTGTTTCGAGCGAATCGACGATGCACTGCCTTCTCAAGTTCGATGTGGCGGCTCAATGCGTTGAAGAGACTGATCCGAAGATCCTCGAACGGATGAAAGAACTCATCGCTGAATATAACCAAATCCCCGATGATGATGCGCATAAGGACGAGCAGAAGGCCAAGTGGCGGGTTCTCGTCGCTTCGCTCCCGGAAGGTTTCTGCCTTGCCGCGACGATGGTGACGAACTACCAGCAGCTCAAGACGATGTACATTCAGCGTCATAACCATAAGTTAAAGGAATGGCACGTCTTCTGCGATTGGTGCGTGTCGCTTCCGCATTTCCTCGAACTCACCGGGGCCGATAAGTACAACTGAAATCCTATGTAAAAAGGGCTTGGATCGCTCCAAACCCTTTTGTTTTTGTCTTTTGAGGACTACTTATTTTCGTCTTTCGGTTCGTCGGATTTCGGCTCATCGGTCTTGGGTTCTTCAGGCGTATCGTCTTTGACTTCCGGAGCGGCATTCTTGCCTTCTTCGGTCGAAAGATCGACTTCTTGGACCGAGACTTCGACGGTCGTGGATTCTTCGGAGGGCTGAGCGGCGCCCGCTTCTTTGGCGGCCCGTTTCG
The DNA here is from genome assembly GCA_036788815.1 of Bacillota bacterium. Lineage (GTDB taxonomy): Bacteria > Bacillota_I > Bacilli_A > RFN20 > CAG-826 > UBA4951. Next base: position 9,903 of record DAIQMS010000006.1, on the reverse strand, counting down.
CTTTGTTCTTCGCCGAGACGGTGGTCAAGGTATCCACCAGCATGCCTAAGCCCGCCAAGGTGATGATCAAGCCAACGATGATGAGAACGACGCGGTTGAAGACGTCCGCCTTCGACATATAGATGATCACGACCACGCCGAGCGCGATGAGGGCTAAGCCGAAGATGATCTCAAGAATCGGCATATAAAGCCGGTAGAGCTTCGCGACGATGAAGCCAATCGCGAAGAGAAGGAGCGAGGCGCCCGCCACCATGAAGATGATGGCAATGAAGGTCGATAAGAAGGTCGCGATCGTAGCCATTGACTCGGTGCTGGATTTCGCGAAGATGACGCAAAGGGTGATGCCTAAGGCCAGTTCGAAGGAACCGCCGATCACCATGTCGTAAGCCATCGCTTTCTTGGCTTTCATTTTGAGCTCGGCCTCCGCGTTGCTCGTGGCAACGACCGGAAGGAAGTTGGTGAGGATCTTCAAGAATCCGCCAAGGATCAAGAAGGCTCCAACGACCGGGTAAATATCATTTTGAACATCTTTGTTGTCCGAGAAGACGATGCAAAGGATGCCGCCAACGACGAGGAGAACGGCCTCGACGAGGTGCCAAATAGTCCACGTCAGGCTTCCTTTTGAAAGATCCAAGGGCTTCTTTGGCTTCTTGGGTTGTTTGACTTCTTCGGCTTTCGGCGCTTCCTGTTTTGTTTCTTCTTCTGCCATAAAAATTACCTCACGGCCCTTATTCTAATCATTTCCTTACGGAATAGCACTTAGACAAAAAACGAATCGTGTAAAAAGACAAAGAATTGCCTACAATAGGGCCAGCCTCAAGAAAGGCCGGAGAAAACCATGAAGGAATCTTTGCTTCAAAGCTATGCTGAGTTGATTGCCCGGACGGGCGCAAACGTCCAAAAAGGTCAGTATGTTCTTATTCGCGTGAATGTCGGAATTGAGGATTTTGCCGCGAAAGTGGCGGAAGAATGCTATAAAGCCGGTGCCTCGCGCGTCGTCTTTGAATGGCAAAGCGCCGTAACCGATGGCGTATCCTATCGTTACGCGGACACCGAGGTTCTTGGTGCGGAGCTTCCTCAGGAGATCGGCGCCCAAGAGTTTGCGACCGACAAACTCCCGATTTTGATTTGGATCGATGGCGATGATCCTGATGGATTAAAAGGGCTTGATGCCTCAAAGATCGCCAAGGTCAAAGCTCTTCGCTATGCCCAAAACGCCAAATACATCGAAGCCCGCGAGAACAAATATCAGTGGTGCATCGCCGGCGCCCCTTCGGCGAAATGGGCCAAGAAAGTCTTCCCGAACCTCCCCGAGAAAACCGCGATCGAGAAGCTGTGGGCCGCGATCCTCAAGACCGCCCGGGCCGAAGACGGGAATGGCAAAGCCAATTGGGATAAGCACGAGAAAGATCTCAAAGAACGCTGCGCCTATTTGAATTCGCTCCATCTCAAGAGCCTTCATTACACCGCCTCGAATGGCACTGATCTCACGGTCGGGCTCATTCCTAACGTCATCTTCTTGGGCGGTGGCGAGAAGACGATCGATGGCACGTTCTTCCAGCCGAATATTCCTTCCGAAGAGTGCTTCACTTCCCCGATGCGCGGCGAGGCCGAAGGCATTGTCTATGCCTCGAAGCCATTGGCTTATCAAGGCCAACTGATCGAGAATTTCTCGGTTCTTTTCCACCAAGGCAAAGCGGTGGAAGTCAAAGCCGAAAAGGGTTTGGAAGCCCTTGAAAGCATCCTGACGCTCGATGAAGGTTCCGCTTACTTAGGCGAATGTGCGTTGGTTCCGTTTGATTCGCCAATCAACCAAACTGGTCTTCTCTTCTATAACACCCTTTACGATGAGAATGCCTGCTGCCATTTAGCGCTTGGGCGGGGTTTCACCGATCTTTACCCGAATTTCGAGAAGTACACCGAAGATCAGCTCCACGCGTTCGGGATCAATAAATCGCTCTCACACGTCGACTTTATGATCGGGACTGCCGATCTTCAGATCGTGGGCACATCCTTCGAGGGAAAAGAGACCGTCCTCTTCCATAACGGAACCTGGGCATTCTAAGAAAGATGAGGCACTTCGGTGCCTTTTCTTTTTGCGCTTGACTTGGAGCCAACTCCAAGGCCTAGAATGCTTAGAGGAGGAAAAAATCATGGATTTCGCCAACAAGAAAATTCTGATCGCCTATTTCTCGAAGAAGGGCGAGAACTGGTATACCAACGGGCTCGCCAAACTTCCGATTGGAAATACGGAGAAGATGGCCAAGCTGATTCAAAAAGCGGTGGGTGGGGATCTCTTTGAGATCGTCTCAAAGAAAGAGTATCCGGATGGCTATTATGCCTGCTGCGATGTCGCCAAGGTCGAAATGAAAGCGAAGGCTCGGCCGGAACTCGCGGCGATGAAGGACGCCAAATCCTACGATGTCATTTTTGTGGGCTATCCGACTTGGTGGGGCACCCTTCCGATGCCGATCTTCACTTTTTTGGACGCGAACGATTTCCATGGGAAAATCCTGATTCCATTCAATACCTCCGAAGGCTCTGGCTTCGGCCATGGCGTGAAGGATCTTGAGAAGGAATGTCCGGGAGCGATCCTTAAAAACGGGCTAGCTCTTGCCGGGCACGAAGTCGATTCCAAAGAGGAGGCAATCCAGCAATGGCTGAAGACACTTTGAGCATCGCGGAGGCCGCTCAGCAATTCACTTTGAGTGAGGATACCCTCCGTTATTACGAGAAGATCGGTTTAGCGAGCGCCCACCGGCGTCCAAGCGGGATCCGTTATTATGATAAGAATGACTGCGCCCGGCTCGAATTCGTGAAGTGCATGCGCGATGCCGGCGTGTCGCTTGAGGCCCTCGTCAGTTATATGAAGATGATGGAGAAGGGCGACAAGACGATCGAAGCCCGCAAAGAGCTCTTGATCGAGCAGCGGGAAGAGTTACTAAAGAAGAAAGCCCTGATCGAGCATTCGCTTGAGCGGCTGGACTATAAGATCGATCATTATGAACAATTAATGGCAAAAGGATGCCCCAACAAAAAATGAAAAAAGTAGTAATTCTCTCGGCGTCGCCCCGCCTCAATGGCAATAGCGACACCTTAGCGAAACAGTTTAAGAAAGGCGCTGAAGAAGAAGGCAACAGCGTCGAGCTCATCGAGCTCGCCCAAAAGAAGATTAATTTCTGCCATGGCTGCTATTACTGCGCGAGCCATGATGGGCATTGCTGCCAGCAAGACGACGCCGAGGCGATCATCGACAAGATGGTGGCCGCTGATGTGCTTGTCTTTGCGACTCCGACCTACTTCTATTCGATGGATGCCCAACTCAAGGCTTTGATCGATCGGAGCGTCATGAAATACACGACGATCACCGATAAGGATGTCTACATCATTCTGACTTCGTGGGATCCGGAACGGAAAGACGTCGAGAAGGTGGTCGAGGCGATTCGGGGCTTCACCAAAGACTGCCTGCCAAACGCCAAAGAAAAAGGCGTTCTCTATGGCATCGGCGTGAACGACAAGGGCGATGTTGAGAAGACTCAATATCCCGCTCAAGCTTACGAAATGGGAAGGAATTGCTGAGGATATTTGAAAAAAAAGGCTTGCGTTTTGCAAGCCTTCTTTTTTATCTTGGGCCATCGCCGCCAGGACCGAAGTCCCCGACGCCGCCATGCCAATCGCCCGGGCCCGGATCACCATGCTGGTGTTGGCCATCATCCGGCTTTTCTTGGCTATAGCCATCCGGCATCGAATTCGCTTCAACGAGCGCTTGGGTCTTACCCAAGAGACTCACGAAGTCATCGGTCGACTTGGTGCGGACGGAGATGATGTAATCCCGGACATCGGCGAATTTATTCCAAATGTCCTTGCTATCTGTTCCACGAATTGCCTCACCGACGAGGTAATAGCCTTCGTTATTGAGGAGCGGACGGATCTGATCTTCGTTGCCATAGCACCAAGGCAGATTGCCGACATAGTTTTTGATATCATCGATTTCATCGCTTTCTTTGGCAGCGGTCAAAGTGCTGGTCGCACCTTGGAGGCTAAGATACAAACCTTCTTTTAAAGCGACGAGGCCACGCGAAGTCATCCGAGCCATGGCCGCTTTATTTAAGACGGAATCTAAAGCATCGATGATGCGGGTATCTTCTTTTTTGAGAGCAGTGACGGTCAATTTGGTTTCGCCATGAGTGAGCGCCTCGTTGATGCTCGTGCAGACATTGATGATCTTCTGGGCTTCGCTCGTGGAAACGCCAGCGAATTCGCTACTGAGGTTCGTGACGTTGAAACTCACGTTCGCATAAACCTGATTCGAGGTAAGGGCGCTCGTTAAGGCGCTCCGATACTTCGTCTCGTAATTCGAGGAATAAGAGCTATCGGTCGAGAAAACGTTGATCGTGATTTGGTTATAGACCGGCTGATTGTTGTTTTGGACGTTCTGGAGATAGCCGCCTTGATAGGACGGAGCGACCAGTTTGGCGGTGGCGTCTTGGGCGCTTAAGCCATTCGTGATGGTGCTTGAGAGTTTGTAGTTCGTCGCCAAAAGCTCACCGGAATAATTCTTGGGAGCGAAAGTCGAAGGCATCACAAGGTTCGAGGAATCGGCGAGGAAACTCCACGAAGGCGTATAGCGGTTCAAGGAATACGTAGTGCCGCTCGTCGGGGCATCGGCCTCTTCGACGCTCGTGGAGACCAATCCCGAAACGCCGGTGGTCAATAACGAGCTGGCCGGCGTGATCGTGACGGAGACGTAAGTCCCGCTGGCGCTGGTCTGATTGGCTAAATTCGGAACGACGACGATGACGGCGACGGCCGCAGCCGCGACGGCAAAGCCGCTTGTGAGCGGAATCCAATGTTTTTTGAAATAGGCGCCGAAGGAGAAATGCTTCTTCGCTCCGGTTTCTTCGTAGACTTTCTTCTCGACGTTCGGCACGACCTCAGCCCCTTCGTTATGGATCTTCTCTTGGGTGGCCAAAGCCTCTTGATCGAGATAAGGATTATAGGTTCCGGTCGCCTTTTTGACGGCGCCGAGATCATTCGGGACAAAAGAAGACGTTTCGCCTTCGAGGGCTTTCACGAGGTCTTCCTGCTCTTTTTCCGAAAGCTCGTTCGAAACACCGACGGCTTTCATGACGTCCTGGAGTTTATCCGGCACGAAAGAGGCGGACTCTTCTTTGAGGAGGCCAATCACTTCTTTTTCCGTTTCGGGGGCGACGCTCGTTTCGATATGGCAGCGAGCCATGATCGCGTTCAGCTGATCGGGGACGAAGGAAAAGGATTCGCTCTTGAGGGAAGAGACGATCTTCTTTTCCTCTTCCGGGGTCACCTCAGGAAGGGAAGTGGATTCAGTTGGTTTCAAGTTCTCTGACTCTTTCATATTCCGTTTTGTTGTCTTCGATCGCTTTCTTGAGCTTCTTCAAAGCGTTGGCGTATTTCCACGTCACCGTGCCTAAAGGCATATGAAGGAACTCGGCGATCTCTTTGTGTTTGTATTCGCCAATCGCATACATCATGACGATGTTGAATTCGTCCTCGGCCAGAACCTTATTGGCCAGCGTGATCGTTGGGGAATCCACATCGCCCAAGTAATAAACGCCATCCGGATGATAATCTTCGGAGAAATCAAAGCTGATTTCCCGATTCCGCTTCTTTAATTGAGAAAGAGCGCTGTTCTTCGCGATGGTCAAAAGCCAGTTGCGGGCGCTCGTGCCTAATTTATAGGATTTGATATTGTCATAGCAAGAAACGTAGGTGTCCTGCATCACATCTTCCGCCAACTGGTAATCCCGAAGGATCGGAAGGACGAACGTAAAAACGCCCTTCGAGGTCAGCGTGTAGATGTCGGCCAAAGCGTTGCCATCCCCGCCTTGCAGGGCCGCCATGGCTCTCTCGAGCTTTTCTTCATCCATAACGAATCGCTCCTTGCTCCCCTTACCAGCGACACTATTCTACCTTATCTAAAATAAGAGGGCACCTACCATATAGGGGCTCGGGGAGGTGTCCTCTGAGCCTTCCAGCTCACTTAATTAACGCCGAAAGTTGTTGGTTTATTGGCTCAGGATTAAAAATCCGCATCATTCAGGTCGATGATGTCTCGGAAAGCGACTCTTTCATCGGCAATTTTCAAATATTTGTAAATTGAATTGATTTCGGTGATAACGCCTTTGATTTCCCGACTATAGCCATCATCGTAAACCTTTAAAAGAACGGCTTGATGATGGTAATTCGTCAAGAACTCGTTCAGGACTTCCGCCTCTTCGGAAGAGTGAAGCGGCCGGGGTTTCTTGCCCCGCTCATAAGCCATCTTGGCTAAATAGTCGCCTTGCTGGTCGAGCGATTTATAAGGCGCCCATTTCATCATTCCTCGATCGCTCATTGCTTGTGCCCTCCGATCTGCTCGTGGCGGATCTTGATCGTGCTGGCGCTTAAAAGCGAGGAGCAGCGGAGGACGCTGTTCTTCCCATAGCGGTAGCGGATCGCATCGAGCGAATGGGCCAAGGAACGTTTCTCAAGCCGCTCGGCGTCATTGCCGAAAAGCGAGATCTGCTCCTCTTCGGGATTGGAGAGCTTGCCAAAGGCGATCGAGAGCCCCCGGATCGGGAGATCCCGTCCGTAAGAAAAGACTTCGGCGATCGCTTCATAGAGTTCGTCGGAGTCATCGGTCGCGAGAGGAAGGGCCATCTGCTTTCCGAAGGCGCCTTCTTCGCCATAACTCGCCCAAACCGAAACTTTTTGGCATAAATTCCCCGCAGATCTCAGACGGTTTGATAAATCATCCGTCATTTCGCGGAGGAGCAAGAGGGCATCTTTCGGCTCATAAGGACGGCGGAGGGTTTGGCCCAAGGAAAGCGAAACATCCTTCGGGACGTAAGGCGTCTCGATGTCGCTCTCATCGCGGCCGTTTGCGAGGGAACGGAGCTGAGCCCCCATGATACCGAACTCCTTCGATAAAAGAGCCTCATCGGCGTGGGCCAGATCATAGATGCTTCGGATTCCGATTCGAGCCAAATGGGCCGCGGTTCCGTGGGCGATGCTCCAGATCTTGGTGATCGGGGTGATCGACCAAAGCTTGGAAGGGACGTCATCGTAGTCCCAATGGGCGAGATAGGGTTCATGCTTCTTGCCCTCATTATCGAGAGCGATTTTGGCCAAGAACATATTCGGTCCGATTCCGGCGGTGGCGACGAGGCCCAGTTTTTCCTTAATCGTCTTTTGAATCCGCCGAACGATCTCTTCTGGCGAAGAATGATAAAGATTGAGGTAGGGCCCGAGGTTGAGGAACGACTCATCGACCGAATAGACATGGAGGTCCTCCTCGGCCACGAAATCGAGGAAAATCGAAACCACCTTGGCCGACATTTGAAGGTAGTAGGACATCCGTGGGACGGCATAGATCATGCCTTTGACTTCGGGAAGATCACGTCTCCGGCAGACGTTGGGGATTCCGTATTTCTTCTTAAGGTAAGGCGTGGCGGACATCACGACGCTTGAGGAGGAGCGGTAGGGGTCGCAGCAGACGAGAGGCGTCGTGAAAATATCGAGGTGGCGGCAAGCGCACTCGCAGGACGCATAAAAACTTTTGAGGTCAATGACCGCAATCACCTTATTCATAACTCCCCTTTCGGGAACACCATTCTATAAAAAAGAGGTCCGCCTTTTAAGGCTTGATTTTTAGCGTGCCCACGCGAGCGTAGCTTTCTGTGTTAAACTTTACGAGTAAGGAAAATTTCACCCCATGGAATCGACATTGCTCATCATCCTAATCGTTGTTGCCGTCGTGCTTTTAGCGCTATCTGTAATTATTTTGATCCTCCTCCTCAAAAGGGGGACTGTGGAAAAAACTCCGTCCCCAGAGTCCGAGGAAATCAAAACCTTGTCCGCGAATTTACAATCTCTCCACAATGACGTCCAAAATGTGACCGTCGGCTTGGCGACCCTCAAGGAAAGCATCCCGCTCGTGATCTCGCAAAAGACCGCTGAGCAAATGGCCAGCCTTCAGAAGTCGTTTGCCGAGCAAGCCGAGAAAGACAATCAGCGGATGCAGCTTTTCCAGACGAGCGTCACCAAATCCGTGAATGATCAGATGGCTTTGGTCAATAAGACCTTGACCGATAACACGGCCGCGATGAATAAGAAAGTCGAGGACAATTTCAAAGACATCAATGATCGGGTCAATAAATCCCTTCAGGATGGCTTCAAGGGCAATTCCGATACGATGGGCGAACTCAAGAAGCAGCTTGGGGCGATCGATGATGCTCAGAAGCACCTCCAAAGTCTTCAAGACGATGTGACGAGCCTCAATCAAGTCTTGCAGGGGAACCAAACCCGTGGGGCTTATGGCGAATTGCAGCTTGAGATGCTTTTGGAGAGCACCTTCCCGAACGGGAAAGGCAAATACTACAACCTTCAGGACGATCTTGGCTTCACCAAAGGCGAAGAGAAGGTCCGGCCGGATGCCGATTTGATCTTCACGGTCAACGGGACGACCAGCAAGCTCTGCATCGATAGCAAGTTCCCCTTCGCCGATTATGCCAAGCTCTTCTCCGGCGAGAAGATGGAAGAGGCGGATCGGAATGCCCTCAAGACGCGCTTCAGCGCCGAGGTGAAGAAGAAGTATAAGGATATCGCCGATAAATACATCATCCCGAATTTGACGCCCAACTATGCGATCATGTTCATCCCGAACGATGGCGTCTTTGCCTACATCGAGAACGAATTCCCCGATCTGGTTGGCGAAGCGCGCAGTTTGGGCGTGATCTTGGCTTGCCCTTCGACCCTTCAGGCGATCGTGGTGGTCTTCCATAACGCGGCCATGGAGGCGGAGCGGAGCAAGAACATGGCGAAGATGGAGGAGGCCCTCAAAGGCTTGGGCACCGAGTTCGGTCGCTTTGCCGAACGGTGGGATTCGCTCCAGCGGAGCATCCAAGTCGCAGCGAATAAGACCACTCAGATGACCACAACCGTGAATAAAATCACCGGCAAGTTTGGGAAGATCAATTCCGCCGACCTTCAGGAAATCGATTCCGATGGGGATGGCGAGAAGGATTCTTGGACGCCGATCGAAGGGCCGTCGGATGGCACTTCAGACGATAAATAAGGCCTTTTTGCGGAGATTTTTATGGTAAAGCAATGCAGCATCATCTTTGATTTGGACGGAACCCTTTGGGATGCTCTTTCGCCGATCACCCTCGCTTGGAATGAGGCGATGGCCAAGGCGAAGATGCCTTATTCTTTTAGCGAAGAGACGGTCCGTTCGTATATGGGGTTGACGCCCGAGGAAACGGGCCCTTTGGCTTTTCCCGGCTGCTCTTTTGAGGAGCAAATGCGGCTCTTCCGTCTTTGCGTCAAGGAAGAGATTGCCTACCTTTCCGTTCATCCGGGCAAACTCTATCCGAAAGAACGGGAGACCTTAGCCCAGTTAAGCCAACGCTATTCGCTTTATCTCGTCTCCAACAGCGATAAGGGTTACGTCGAGAATTATCTTTCGGCTTGTCAGATGGAAGAGTATTTCTCGGGTCACGTTTGCGCGGGCGATACCGGACTTCCGAAATGGGGCAACATCCGTTATATCATCGAAAAAGAGAAACTCTCGAGGGCTCTTTATATCGGTGACACCCTCAAGGATAAAATCGAAACCGATAAGGCGGGAATCCCTTTCATCCACGCCACGTATGGCTTTGGGAAGCCAATCGATTGCACCTATAAAATATCGCGGCTCGAAGATCTTCCTTCCGAGGCTGATCTCGTCTTCAAAAAGGAAGGCTAAGTTCCTTTTCGTGGATTTTGTTGTAACGCCGAAGGCGATTAACTATAATAACTAGGCGTTTTGGGGCCATAGCTCAGCTGGGAGAGCGCCTCGTTCGCAACGAGGAGGTCGCGGGTCCGATCCCCGTTGGCTCCACCAAA
>DAIQMS010000005.1:55915-62447 GCA_036788815.1 Bacillota bacterium | reverse complement strand
AGAATAAAAGTCTTCTTTTTCATGGTTATTGCCTTTTTTCAAACATCCTATTAATGGTAGAAAGAAATGTCCCAATTGGCACCCTTTTCTTTTTGGATTACCCCTTTGATTTTCACGCTTGCTGAGAAGGGGGCAAATGAACGTAACTGGCGAGTTTGATAAGGCCGAAAAGAATCAAGGATCCGATGGAATTGCCCAGGATCACCAGCAAGACGTCGACCAAGAGACCGACGCTCCAAATACCCGAGAAAGCGAAATAGAACATGTTGGCGATGCAGTGCTCGGTCCCCGTCACGACGAAAGTCGTAACGCAGAGGATAAGACCGGTTGCCTTGATGAACCAGTTGTCCGATTTCTTCCAAACATAGACCGCGAGGAAGACGAGGATCCCACAGAAGATCCCCATGATCAACGCCTTATACCAGGCTTGAGAAGCATCCCCTAAACAACTGCGGTTTTGCGCAATCGACGTTGAAACTGCAAGGATTTTGCTGGAGGGATCCGCTTTGAAAGCAAGATTCAGAAGAGCGCCGCTCCCCGAACTTCCGACGAAGTTCCCGGCTAGCATCAAAAGCAAATCGAGAAGGTAGCCCCAGCCGTTTTCCTTAATGGCCTCCGGGGCGAAGCCGATCTTGCCGGTATAAAGATTCGTCTGGGTGAAGCAAACGAGGAAGAGCCCAACGCTGAAAAGCACCGATCCGAGGATCTTGCCCACCGAGGCATCCAGGGATACGCAAGCGCAAAAAGCGAAGCTCCCCAACCCGATGAAAAGACCAGCTAAAACGCCCGACGTGAACGTCTTGAGATATTTCATATGAGGCGATTATAAAACTGGCTTCTTAGAAAGGCACGAAGAATCATTTTACTTCCGATACAGCCGAATCTTTCCGTGTCGATTCAAGTGCCTTTAAGGCACAAGAATTTCGAAGGAGATGGACAGCGCAAATCCCTTCGACAATCGCAAACACCCCGACCAAAGACCAGAGATAAATCGCGTTGACCGCGCGAAAAAGGTCATCGAGGGCCATAATCGCGGTTCGGCAGGAGATCGAGGTGCCGGAGACGCTGAGGTTTTGAGCGATGTAATATTCAATATTGAGTTCCGGGGTTTCTGGGCTTGATAAAGTCCAATAATCTGAGGCGAAAGAGGAACCTTTCTCGCCATGGATCTTAATCACCATGATCTCGTTGCGCGAAACAAAGGAGGCTTTATGGGTAGCCACGTCTTTGTCGAGGCCGATCGCAAAGCGCTCTTCGCTCGCGTAAACCTTATACTCCAAAAAGACCAAATCCTCATCGTCTCGAAGAGCCATTCCCGCCGCCATCGAATACGCCGTTCCGTCGGGGAAAACGGGTTTCGGGGCAAATGAAAAGCCGAAGATTCCTACCAACGCCAGCACCCCGAAAACGCTGATTTTTGTGATTAGGACACCCTTCGAATTTTTCGTCTTCTCTTTCATGCGGCGCTCTTCACGATGTCCAAAGTGAACTTCCCCGAATAATTTCCGGTTTTAATTGTGTAACCCGTCGTGAACCCCGTTTCGGTCGGGATCAGATAAAGCGTAAAATTCAGTTTTGTCGTGTCTTGATAGAAGAAGGAGTCGAGCGAGACAAGACTCTTCGAAAGGCGCGTCATGGTCGCGTTATCTAAGAGTTCGTAAACCTTCTTGATTTCGCTTGAGAGGTCTGTGACGGCTTCTTTGGAAACGTTCTGCATCATAAACTTACCGTCGGAATCAACCGTCACCGAAAAACCATCGATGTACGCTCCAAGACGAGAGATTTGGATTTCGGAATCGGTAAGAAGGATGTTGTCTCCGACATATTGATAATTCGTCAGGGTGTAGGTTCCGATAAATTCACCCTTCGAAAGGTAAACCGTGTAATCGCTGATATCGATTTTCCCATCGCCGTTCCAATCTTTGGCGTTCGCGGATTTCTTCCACGTTTCAAATTGAAGATAGACTTCATAATCCTTGTAGTTGATGACCAAATCGCCATTGAAGTCATAGGCGCCTGCGCCACCTTTCCAGGACGAATAAGCAACCCAAATTACGTAATCGTCTTCCGTGATTTTCCGATCGCCGTTGAGATCTTGGGCATCATCGGAATCGCGCCACTTTTCATAAGCGCTCGCGGAAGACGCTTCGCTTGGCTCCGCCGACGAAGACGAAGAGGCGGCCTCATTCGGCCCGCATGAACTCAGCGACAACAGAAGAAGCGACGAAAGGATAAGCACCGATTTTTTAGACATGATTCCCTTTTTTCGACGGCGAAACTCTACTTCGCCATCGATTGTTCACCAAATTGGCTTTAAGGCTATCTTAATCCCGGTGAATATCCGGTTTTGATACTTGACTTTTCTTTTGAAAATTAGGGGTCCAAGAGCACGAAAAAACGGACGTTCATCGCGTCCGTTTAAGATCGACTTTACTCGCCGACTTTCTCAGCGGGAGCAGTTTCTTCAGCCGGCTTCTCTTCAGCTTTCGGCGCTTCAACAGTCGGAGCGATCGGAGCAGCGGCTTCTTGGGGTTTCGCATCAGCTGGGCCAGCGATATACTTCACGGTAACCGCGCGGTTCGTGCCTTCGCCCGAGCTTTCGGTCTTGATGTGCGCCATACCATTTAAGGTATTGTGGACGACTCTCCGCTCATCGGGGGTCATCGGATCCATCCGGACATCGACGTGGCTCTTGAGAACCTCGTTCGCGGTCCGTTTAGCAATATAGGCGATCCGGGAGTATTTGTCTTCCTTATAGCCGCCGACATCAAGGAGAATCCGATAGCGATGACGGAACTTATTCGAAACCGCTAAGCGATCGAGCTCATTGAGAGCCTGAAGGGTGCGGCCGTTCTTGCCAATCAAGACCGGATTGCGTTCGGAATTGATGGTGATGCGGATGATATCTTCTTCAACGGTGCCTTTGGTATCGATTTGGATGCCCATTCCGCCGATGGCGGTCTTGAGGTAATCCTGGGCGAAGCTCACGGCGTCCGAAACATCATAGACTTCGATGGTCGCTTTCTTGGAGAAGAGACCTTTCTTTTCCTCGGTGACTTTGTAGACGAGTTGGTCGGCCGGAATGTTTAATTCCTTGCTGGCGTCGTTGACTGCGTCTTCGATCGTCTTGCTGGTAAACTCCTTCATAATCTATATCCTCTTTTCTTTGTCTTGTTTCTTCGCCATCCAAAGCTGGGTGATCCAAGTCTGAATCATGGAGATCAACGCGCCGATGCCCCAGTAAATACCCATGGCGGCCGGGAGAGCGAAGCCCATGATGATCGTGAAGATCAACATACCATAAGAGACCCATTTCATGGTGCTGGTGTTCTTATCCGCAGCCGGATTCGCACTGGTCTTCGGCTGATTCTTAGTCCGATGTTTGGTCATCCATTGCGGCAACATCATGGCTAACCACTGGAAGACAGACATCAGCAAGAAGAGGATGAACGCGGTCCACCAGCCGTTGGTGTTGTAATACCAGGTGCCGGAGACGTTGGTCAAAACCGATTGAATCGTATCCGAAAGACGGAGATTGAGGACTTCGCCCGAGCTGAGGACCGCACTCCCTTGGAGAGCGCCCCAAACCGCGATGAAGACTGGGAACTGAACGATGAGGGCCAAAAGCATCGACATCGGGTTCACCTTATTCCTCTTATAGAGAGCCATTTGCTCTTGCGAAAGACGCTGAGCTTCGGCTTTATTGGTGTTGCTATTCGGATATTTCGCCTGCAACTTCGCAAGCTGCGGCTGGAGCGCTTGGGTCTTCTGCTGATCCATCGTGCTCTTGAACGTCAGCGCCAAAACCACAACACGGACGATGAGGGTAACAAGAATAATCGCCCAAATCTGACCCATGCCCGAAAGGGCGGGATCCATGCCATAAGAGAATTTATCAATCATCCAAACGACCGGATAAACGATGAGTCCCTCAAGGAAGCCTTTGTGCCAAGCATCGGCCCAAGTGGTCTGGCCAATGCTGACTTGCCAGTTGAGCGAATCGCCATAGTGGCCGTATTTCTGGCCCGCTTCGGTAGCGATGCAGGTACGCGCGGCGGAAATCTTGCTATTCATGTCGCTCTGATAGAGGGTAACGAAATCGGAAGACGGGCACTGTTCAGCGCCGATAAGCGCAGCGATTTCGGTGTTCCAGCTCTTCCAGTTGCCCCAAAGGGTATTGCTGTCGCCGTAGAACTTCAAATAGCCATAGTTCCGAAGAATCGATTTGTCGTTTTCGGTGACTCCAGTCTCGTTTCCGACGCAATCGGCAACCGAGAAGGGGTTGATGTCGCTGGCCTTGAGTTGTTTCTTATCGGTCAGGGTGGTTCCGTCGGCCAAAGTGAACTTGTCGGTGATGGCGGAACTGACCGCGACGTTGAGAAGCTTTTGATCAAACGCGGCGAAATAGGCCTGCGACGGGACGAGATAATTGCTCTTCACCGCCGAGGAGATGATCGTGTTGGTCAAATAATTGGCTTTTTTGGCGGCGTAATAGCCGCTCGAATTCACCGGGACGTAGAAATAAACGTTGCTCTCGGTCGAGTCTTCCCATAATTTGCCATAGTAGCCTTGGCTTCGATACTCTGTCGGAATGGCGTCTTCGCCATCGACATAGACGGTGACGCCTTGCTCATACGGATAAGCCATGTTGGCTTTATCGATGTCTGAGCAGAAGTTCGAGGTGCAGCCGGAAAGGACGAGGGCTCCGACCAGGAGTCCCAGACCGCCCAGAAGCTTAATCTTTGTTTCGTGTTTCAATGCTTTTCTCCGATCTTTGACAAAGAAGAAAGTAATTCCTTCTCTTCTTCGTGGAATTGCTCCGGATGATAAGAGGAACGAACGATGATTATGATATCCAAACTTTGCTTAAGGTCGTAACCACCGGCGATCACGGCCCTTACCTGGCGCTTGATGCGGTTTCGCGTCACTGCATCTCCGTTCTTTTTGCTAACGGAGATCCCGATTCTTGCCTTGTTGGCAACGTTTTGTCGGTAATGGATGACGTAGTGTTGGCTTCTGACGAATGGGGTGGATTGAATAATGCAGTCGAATTCTTGGTGCTTGAGTACCCGATTTTCGCGCTTCATTCCTTCACCTTAAAAATCCCGGGAAGGGAAATTAGTCAGCAACTTTTGCTCTGCCCTTGGCTCTACGACGGGCCAAGACTTTGCGGCCGTTGTGGTCGGCCATTCTGGCACGGAAGCCAGCCATGTTGGCGTGCTTCACTTTCGACGGCTGATAGGTTTTCTTCATACGCATTTTCCTCCGAGGTTCTCTTGCGTGCGGATAGATTATAGGTTTTCGGCTTCTTCAAGACAATAAAGAAATAACGTGCGTGCGCGTAAGGAGACTTTTCCACAAAGGCTTTCCAAACTCGGGGATAACAAGTTGAAAAATCATCAAAAACACGCTTTTTTAATGCTTTTTAAGCAATGAAAGCGCTTTCCGCTATCGTTTTCCACATTCGCGAGAGGCAAATCCGGAGGAAAAAAGATTTTCCACCGGCGATTTTTCTCCCCACAGGGCGGTGCAAAGGTTTTCCTCTTTTTGTGAGCAAAAGTCATTCGGTGCCCATGTTATCGTATTATTTTGATAATCGTTATTGTTCACAAAAGGTTTTTTTCGGCAATTTTCCACATTTTTAATTTTCCACAAATGTTATCCACAAGTTTTCCACATTTGTAATTTTGTGGAAAGGGGGTAATCCCCATTTTTTGTGGGGTTTCGGCCCCTGGAATTGTGGACAAATCAATTTTTGGCTCTTTTTTCGTGAGTTGGGGCTGTGGATATGTTACATTTTTATCGGTAATTTTTATGGAAAACTCCGTTAGTGAAATCGCGGCGCTCTGGGATCGCATCCTCCTGAAAATCAAAGCGAAGATGAACGACCAGCTCGTTTACGATTCCTTTTTTGAAGGTTCCTATATCGATTCGATTCAAGACAATCAGATGATCGTCGTCGCCAATTCCGGCCTCGCCGTCTCGATTCTCTCTACTAAGTATAAGGATATGGTGGATGGCATCGTCCACGAAGCGACGGAGAGCAACTTCCAGATTAAGTTCGTCGAGAAAGACGACATCAAAAAAACCGTCGAAATCAAACCGGTGAAGCCGGCTTTCTTCGCTGATAGTGAAATCAACCCGCAATACACCTTCAAAAATTATGTCGTCGGCCCCTCAAACAGAGAGGCTTATCAGGCCTCTTTGATGATTTCGCAAAACCCTGGTAAACTCTACAATCCTCTTTTGATTTTCGGGGGCTCCGGCTTGGGCAAAACCCATCTTTTGCACGCGATCGGCAATGCAGTCAAAGAAAAATTCCCGACCACCCGGGTTCTTTACGTCCACGCCCAGGAATTCCTCAACGAATTCATCAAATACGTCCAAGGCGATAATGAGGGGACGAATTTGGTCGAGTGGTTCAAGAATTCGGTCGATCTTCTTTTGGTCGATGACGTTCAGTTCCTTGCCAACAAGCCCCGGACCGAAGAAACCTTCTTTTCGATCTATAACAACTTCTATTCCGCCGGAA
>DAIQMS010000005.1:0-55815 GCA_036788815.1 Bacillota bacterium | reverse complement strand
CCCCGGACCGAAGAAACCTTCTTTTCGATCTATAACAACTTCTATTCCGCCGGAAAACAGGTGGTTTTGACCTCCGATCAGAACCCAACCCTTCTCAATGGCCTTGATGAGCGTTTGAAAACCCGCTTCGTATCGGGGCTTCCGCTTGCGATCAAACCGATCGAAAAGGAAACCTGCGAATCGATTCTCCGTCTCAAGATCGAAGCGAATGGTCTGAATGTGAATGATTTCGATCCGGATGTCATCACGTATTTCGCCACGACCTTCGGCAAAAACGTCCGAGTTTTGGAAGGGGCGCTTGACCGGCTTCTTTTCTACACGGTCAACATCCACCAAGCCAAACACATCGACCTCAAAGTCGCGATGGATTCCGTCTCCTCTTTGGAAGGAGCGGAAGACGCGAAAACCCAGCTGTCTGAGGACAAAATCATCAACGCTGTCGCGGATTATTACAGCTTGGCACCCTACCAGCTCACCGGTAAGATCCGCACGAGCCAAATCGCGATGGCCCGTCACATCGCCATGTATCTGATCCGCACGATGCTAGACGTCCCCTTCACCAAGATCGGGATGACCTTTGGCGGCAAGGATCACGCGACGGTGATGAACGGTGTAGAAAAGGTGGAAAATTCCATCAAGACGGACAGGGCGCTCGCGAAAGCCGTGAGTGAACTTGAGACTCGGCTAAAAGGGTGAGAGAAAACCGAAGAAAAATAGTGGTAGTACCCCCTTCAAAGATGCTACAATATTCGTTAGCAAAAGAGGACTTATCCACAGTTCCCACAATCCCTTATTATTATTAGTAAGACGTCATTATTAAAAAACCAAAGGAGTAAATCATGCGTTTCACCATTGATAAAGACCAATTCTTAAAAGGCCTATTAATCGCTGGACATTCCATCGGAAACAAGAATCCGAATCCGATGTATCTTTGCTTCAAACTTGAACTGACCTCCCGGGGTCTTGAGATCACCGGAAGTAACGGTGACATCACGATTTGGACTTTGGTTCCCAACGTCTTGAACGACAAAGAAATCATCCGCAACTCCTCCTTGGGCGCGACGCTTGTCAATGCCCACGTCATCACTGAAGTCGTTCGGAAACTCGAGGGCACAGAAGTCTCGATGGAGATCATCGACAACGTTATTGCCAAGATCGACGATGGCAAGGCCACCTTCAAGCTTAATTGCATCTCGGCAGAAGAATACCCACACATTGATTTTGAAAAGGCTGGCAATCCGTTTGTGCTCTCTTGCGCCGACGTCTCGACCCTCGTGAGCCAAACCGCCTTCGCCGCGCTCGATAAGGATACCCGTCCGATTTTGATGGCGATCAACCTTCGGGCCGAAGGCGGCAAGTTGACCGCCACGGCGACTGATTCCGCCCGTCTTTCGCGGAAATCCGTCTCGGTCGATCCTTCGCTTCGTTTCTCTGTTAACGTTCCGGCGAGAACTCTTGCCGATATCGTTTCCCTCTTCGAGGGCAGCGACAGCGTCGAGATCTCGGCCAATGCCGAAAAGATCATCTTCAGCTTCGGAACCACTTTGGTTTCCAGCCGTTTGATCTCGGGCGAATATCCGGTTTCGAGCAGCATCATTCCGCAGAATTTCTCGTTCTTCCTCGAAGTGAACGCCCAGCAGCTTCTCAACGCGATCGACCGCGTCTCCGTCTTGGCGACGGATCACGCTCCGGTTGTCAAACTGGCGATGGACGATGAGCAAGTCGAGGTTTCTTCGACCAGCGATCAGACCGGTTCAGGCGTCGAAAAGCTCACCACAATTCAATATACCGGCGAGCGGCTTGAGATTGCCTTCAACGCGATGTTCGTGACTCAAGCGGTTCGGGCCCTCGGAAGCGAGGACGTCGTTTTGTCGTTTATCGGCGAAATGAAGCCGTTTGTCATCCGGAACCCCAAAGATGACTCCGTTGTCGAATTAATCACGCCTATGAGGACGAGATAGGCCAAATTAAGCCTTTTAAAATCAGGTCTAAAATAAGGGAACGAAATACGTTCCCTTTTTTACTACGTAGTAGTAAACTATAAACGTGGGAAAAATCTCTGAAAGCGAAGCCAAAGAAGTTGCCATCGTCGGTGAGTACATCACCCTCGGGCAGTTTTTGAAATTCGCCCGGATCATCGCCGAGGGCGGGATGGCCAAAAGCTATCTTGCTTCCAAGAAGGTCCTGGTTAACCAAGTGGACGAAAACCGTCGGGGCAGAAAACTCCGTCCTGGCGATGTGGTCGTTCTCGAAGAAGGCACTTATAAGATTGTGAGCAAATGAAGCTGACTCACCTCACGCTCCGGAATTTCCGGAGTTATCCTTCGTGCTCCCTCGATTTCGAGTCGGGGGTGAACCTCATTGGGGGGGTTAACGGTTCCGGCAAGAGCAATCTGGTCGAAGCCATCGATTACCTCTCGTTAGGCAAAAGCTGGCGAACGTCCGATGATCGCGCCCTCATCCGTTATGGAGAGGCCGGCGCCTCGATTGAAGCGGACGTCAGCGAAAGCTCTTTGACCCGGCACATCGAAATCTTCCTGACGCCGAAAGGGCGCAAGATCTTGGTGAACGGGAAACCCATTCATCGCTTGAGCGAACTCTCTAAGTTGATCAATGTGGTTCTCTTCGCCCCAGAAGATACGGGAATTTTCCGGGGGTCGCCCTTCGACAGGCGGAACTTCCTCGACGTGAATCTCTCCAAGCAATCCTTGGACTACTTCGCGCTCATCGGGAAGCACAACCGGCTCCTCGAAGAACGAAACGCCGTTCTCAAATCCCCGAAGCCCGATCTCACTTACCTCGAGGTCGTGACCGACGGCCTGATCGCCGTGAGCGAGCCTCTCGAGCGTTACAGGCGCCTCTATGTCGATTCGTTGAATAAAGTCCTGAGCTCCCTCGAAAGCGAGCTCTACGGGCATTCTAGGACGCTTCTTATCGCTTACCGGCCCTTCATTAAGGCCGAGGCGTTCCAAGAAGAGGCCAAGAAAGCCTACAAGCGGGCCCTGGATGGCGATTTGTATCACAAAGTCACCTCGATTGGGCTCCAGCGCGAAGACTTCACCCTCCTCTTGGATGGGAAGGATGTCGGTCTCTATGGTTCGCAAGGCGAGAATCGCCTCTCGGCCATCGCGCTCAAACTCTCCCCTTACTTCTTGATCGACGATCCCGAGAAAAAACCTCTCGCGATCCTCGATGACGTCTATTCCGAACTTGATGTCAAGCACGCTGCCCGTCTCACCGTGCTGATCCAAAAGCTCAATCAGAGCTTCGTGACGGGAACCCAATTAACGATCGACGGAGCCCACATCATCGATGTCGCCCCCGCGAAAGCCACTAGGAGGATATAACACCATGGCAGATGAAGAAAAAAAGCCAACCGAGGCCGCTGCCCCGGAAGATGAGGCCACCTTGGAAGCCGCGAAAGAAAGCGGTGTGAGCAGGGAATCCTTGGAAGAAGAGGATAAATTCCAGTACAAGAAAGAGGATGTCACCAACGAAAAGCTCGCCGAAAAAGCCGACGAGAAGTACACCGGCGATAACATCCAGGTTTTGGAAGGCCTTGAAGCGGTCCGGAAACGGCCGGGTATGTATATCGCGACCACGGCGGCCCCAGGGCTTCACCACCTTGTTTGGGAAATCGTGGATAACTCCATCGATGAAGCGCTCGCCGGCTATTGCGACGCCATCGAAGTGACGATCAACAAAGATAACTCGATCACCGTTCAGGATAACGGCCGCGGCGTCCCGGTGGACGTCGTGAAGAAGACCGGACTTTCCGGTGTTGAAACAGCCTTTACAATTCTCCACGCCGGCGGCAAGTTCGGCGATGGCGGAGGCTACAAGGTCTCCGGTGGTTTGCATGGCGTTGGCGCTTCGGTCGTCAATGCGCTTTCCACCTGGATGGAAGTCACCGTTCACAAGGATGGCGGCATCTATTACATCAAATTCACCAATGGCGGCAAGATCAACGAGCATTTGAAGAAGATCGGCGATTGCACGGACCACGGCACGACCGTGAGCTTCATGCCGGACCCGGAAATCTTCACCGAGACCACCGTTTACAATTACGAAACCATTAAGAACCACCTTCGTCAGATGGCGTTCCTCAATGGCGGCGTCAAGATCACGTTGACCGATCTCCGCGGCGAGCAACCGGTCACGGAAACTTTCCTTTACAATGGCGGAATTCGTGAATACGTTTCCTTCATCAATACCGGCAAGCTTCCGATCAATAACGAAGTCATCTATTGCCAGGGCGCTGAAGAGGTTACGCTTCTCGACGGCACCAAAGAACGCATTTATGGCGAAGTCGCCATGCAATGGACCGACTACTATTCCTCGGATGGCGTTTATTCCTTCTGCAACAACATCAGCACCAAGGAAGGCGGCACCCACGTCGAGGGCTTTAACCTCGCCCTCAACCGGACGATCAATGATTACGCCCATCAATTCAAACTCCTCGAAGACAAAGAGCCGAACTTCACGACCGACGATTGCCGCGAAGGTTTGACCTGCGTCATCTCGGTGAAACACCCGAATCCGCAATATGAAGGCCAGACCAAGACCAAACTCGGCAACTCCGAAGTCCGCAAGATCGTCTCGACCATCGTCGGCGATCAGCTCATGCAATATTTGATGGAGCACCCTGATCAGGCGAAGCTCATCATCGCGAAGGTCCGTCTCGCGGGCAAGGCCCGGATGGCGGCTCAGGTCGCGCGTGAATCGATTCGTAAGACCGCCCTTGGCGTTACAACCCTTCCGGGCAAACTCGCCGATTGCTCCAGCAAAGACCCCGCCGAATGCGAGCTCTACATCGTCGAGGGCAACTCCGCCGGTGGCTCCGCGAAGAACGGCCGTGATCGGAAGACCCAGGCCATCTTGCCGCTCCGTGGCAAGATTTTGAACGTCGAGAAGGCGCGGGAAGACCGCATCTTCAAGAACGCCGAAATCGGCAACATGATCACCGCGATTGGCGCGGGAATCCGGGAAAACTTCGATATCACCAAGATTCGTTACCACAAGATCGTCATCATGACGGATGCTGATGTTGATGGTGACCACATTCGGATTCTGCTTTTGACTTTCTTCTACCGCTTTATGCGTCCTTTGATCGATAACGGCAACGTTTACATCGCTCAGCCGCCGCTTTATAAGATCGATCTGAAGGGCCAAGCCTATTACGCCTATAACGATCAGCAGCTCGAAGAACTCAAAAAATCCCTGCAACTCAAGTCCGGATATCCGTTCCAACGCTATAAGGGACTTGGTGAAATGGATGCCCAGCAGCTTTGGGAGACGACCATGGATCCGACGGCCCGCAAGATGATCCGCATCACGATCGATGACGCGATGAAAGCCGAAATGGCCTTCACTCAACTCATGGGTGATGATGTTGAACCGCGCAAGGAATTCATTTCGAAGAACGCAGTGTTCGTAAAGAACCTCGATATCTGATAGGAGGAAGAGAAAATGGATAACGAAGACAAGAAAAACGAAGCAGGTACGCCCGAAGATTCGAGCGCCACGCCTGAAGAAAAAGAGCAATCAACGGCCGTCGCTGGCATTGTGCCGGCGTTGATCGACCGTGAGGTTACTGACGAAGTCCAGACCGCCTTCCTTTCTTACTCGATGTCGGTCATCGTTTCGCGCGCCATCCCGGATGTCCGCGATGGTTTGAAGCCGGTTCAGCGCCGCATTATCTTCGGCATGAACGAAGAGGGCATCGAACCGGGCAAGCCGTATAAGAAATCCGCTCGTATCGTCGGCGATGTCATGGGCAAATACCACCCGCACGGCGACGCCGCTTTGTATTTGACGCTCGTCCGCTTGGCTCAGCCGTTCTCGCTCCGTTACACCTTGGTCGATGGGCACGGCAACTTCGGTTCGATCGATGGTGATGAACCGGCCGCCATGCGTTACACCGAAGCCCGAATGAATAAGCTTTCGGTCGAAATGGTCCGCGATCTGGATAAAGACACGGTCAATTTCGTCGACAACTACGATGGCACCGAAAAGGAACCGGAAGTTTTGCCTTCCCGTTTCCCGAACTTGCTCGTCAACGGCTCGGAAGGCATCGCTGTCGGCATGGCGACCAACATGCCGCCGCACAACCTCAGCGAAACGATCGACGCGGTCATCGCGATCGCGAAGAACCCCGCTCTTACTCCGCTCGAGATCATGCAGAACTATCTCCATGGTCCGGATTTCCCGACGGGCGGCGTGATTTTAGGCCGTCAAGGCATCCTTGATTACTTCACGACCGGCACCGGTTCGGTCACGATTCGGAGCAAATATCACATCGAAGAAGAAGAAAACGGCAAAGCCCGCATCATTGTCACCGAGATCCCTTATCAGGTGAACAAAGCCGCGATGATCGAGAATATGGCCCAACTCGTCCGTGACAAGATCATCGATGGCATCACGGATATCCGCGATGAATCGAACAAGGAAGGCATTCGCGTCGTCATCGAAATCAAACGCGATTCCGTCCCGGAAGTCGTGGCCAATAACCTTCTTAAGCACACCCAACTTCAGATTAATTTCGGCGTGATCAACCTCTGCCTTGTCGAAGGCGCCCCGAAGGTGCTTCCGATCACCGCGTTGCTCCAGGATTATGTGGATTTCCAGATTTCCGTTTTGACCCGGAGAACCCAATTCCTTCTCAAGCGGGATTCGCAGCGTGATCACATCGTGGTCGGTCTCATCACTTGCCACGACAACATCGACGAAGTCATTCATATCATCCGGGACTCCAAGACCGATGAGGAATCGGCCCGCCGCCTCAATGAACGCTTCGGCTTTACTGAGGATCAGACTGACGCCATCTTGGCGATGACCCTCCGCCGTCTCGAAGGTTTGGAGCAATCCAAGCTTCAGGATGAGCACAAACAACTTACCCTCAACATCGCGGAGTACAACCGCCTCCTTTCGAGCAAAGACAACATCGTGGAGCTTATGATCAAAGAGCTCAGCGAAATCAAAGATAAATTCGGCGATAAGCGCTTGACCGATATTTCGGATGAAGCCGCCAACATCGATAACGAAGACTTGATCCCGCAAGACGAGATCATCGTCGTTCTCACGAAGAACGGCTATCTCAAACGGATGTCCGATCAAACCTTCCGGGCTCAAAACCGGGGCGGTAGAGGCGTCAAAGGCATTTCGACGACTGCTGGCGATACCGTCAACATCATGCTTCACACCAAGACCCACACCGACCTCTTATTCTTTACTTCGCTCGGCAGTGTCTACACTTTACGCGGCTATATGATTCCGGATGGCGCTCGGGATGCCAAAGGCATGCCGGCCATCAACCTCCTCAATCTTGATCAGGACGAGAAAGTCATCTCGATCGTCCCGTGCGACGATTATCCGGAAAGCGATTTCCTCTTCTTCGCGACCGTCAACGGCGTCGTGAAGCGGACCAAGCTCACCGAATTCGCATCGATCCACAAAAACGGCAAACGGGCCCTTGGTCTCCGCGAAGGCGACCAACTCCTCGATGTGAAGCGGACGAATGGCACGGCCATCATCTCCTTGGCGTCGAGCAATGGCAAAGTCTGCTCCTTCATGGAAGACACCGTCCGGGCGATGGGACGGAGTGCGGCCGGCGTGAGTGGCATGAACCTCAAAGATGGTTCGCACCTCGTCGACATCACGACTTCGATGGAAGGCGACAAGATCTTGGTTTTGACCTCGTTAGGCTATGGCAAGATCTCCTATGCGAAAGACACGACGACCGAAGATGGCCGCCATTACGATGGCTACCGTCTCACCAAACGGGGCGCCAAAGGCGTTATCTCGCTCAAGAGCTCCGATAAGAATGGCGAACTCACCGCGATGCGGGCAGTTCATGGCGACGAAGATCTCATGGTCATCACGACCGGAGGCATCGTTATCCGGACGCCGCTCGATCAGGTCAAGGTTGCCGGACGCAACACCCAAGGCGTGAAGATCATCACGCTTGAGCCGCGGCACAAAGTCGCTTCCTTGGCGATTGTTCCGCATGAAGATCCGAATGCTCCTGAAGAAGAGGAGGAGCCGGCGGACGATGATGTCAATCCGGCCCTCATGGCCGAAGATGACGTCGAAAAGAAACCGACTCATACTCCGACTCCCGATGACGTCGACGAAGATGCCTCGAGCGAAGATGGCGTGAGCGGCAAAAAAGGCGGAGACGACGATATCTGATCGTTTATGAAAGTGCTGGTCTACTTTAACCCCGGCGAGAAAAACGATTGTTTCTCCGCCGCCCGGTTAAGGAAAAATATCAAAGGGTCTTTGGAACTCGCGGACGTTCCTTGGGTCGAGAGCGTTTTCGCTCTGCCCGACATCGTCCACATCCTTTCACCCGATGATGAAGCCAAAGTCCATGACGCGAAGCTCGATGGCCTCAAAGTCGTCGTGAGTGCGCTTTATACCGAAACCGATCCCGCGGCCCGTTTCTTTCAGAAGGATCCCGATGGCTTTTACTCCCTTAAGAGCAAAGCCGAGCGGGTCTTGGAAGCGGCCGATTTGATCTTGGTGCCGAGCCTCGGGGCCAAAAAAGCCTTGATCCAAGCCGGGATCAAAAATCCCCATTTCGCCCTTCTCCCGAGCGGCGTCAACATGACCCGTTTCGAGAAAACCGACCCGGTGGAGACCGGCGTCGTCTATCGTTATTTGCGCTTCCCTCAAAACGAAAAATACGTCCTTTCAGTGGGGGATTACGAGGATAATGAGGTTTTGGAGAAGTTCACGAGCGTGGCCAAAGCCTTGCCGAAAATTCGTTTCTACTTCAGTGGCATCAAGCGGGGGATCGGGAGCGAAGCGCTCCTCAAGAAGCTCAACCGCGAGACGCCGGAGAACTGCCATTTCTTGGATTTGCTCGAAGACGATGTTTTCCGAAGTGCGATGATTAACGCCTCGGTTTATCTCTCCTTCCCCGCCCCAAGAAGCGATCAGCTCACCGTGCTCGAAGCGATGGCCGCCAAGACCGAAGTCGTGGCGTTTGGCCTCCCGCTCGAAGGGGATGTGATCGAAGACAAAAAGAACGCCTATTGCGCCTTAACGAAAGAGAAAGTGGCGAAAACCATCGAAAGTTACTGCGCGGGAAAACTTGCCCCGACTATAATTGAGGGGTATCGTAAAGCCAAAAGCTGCTCTTTGGACAGAGTCGGGCAGCGTTTGAAAGCCGATTATGAGTCCTTATTGAAGGACTCGGAGGAATAAGTATGTTGGATCTCAAATTGATCGAAGAGAAGCCAGATTTCGTCAAAGCTGCCTTGGCCAAGAAAGGCTGGGATTTCGATCCCGCGCCGGTCTTAAAGCTCATCAGCGAACGCCGCGACCTCCTCAAGGAAGTCGAAGCGAACAAAGCGGAGCAGAACAAGCTCTCCGCGAGCGTTCCTTCCGTGAAGAAAGCCGGCGGAAACGTCCAGGAGATCTTCGCTAAAGTCCGTGAATTAGCGGCTCAGAACAAAGACAAAGAAGTCAAACTCGCCCAAGTCGAGAAGGATATGCAAGCCTTGGTCGAAGTGCTTCCGAATATGCCAGACCCCGATTTGGTTGGCGGTGGCAAAGAGAACAACCATCCGATTTATCACTTTGGCAAAGAGCCGACCTTCGATGGCTTCAAGCCGAAGGATCACGTCGAACTCGAAGAGAGTTTGGGCCTCATCGATTACAAGCGGGGCGTGAAGATCTCGAGCTCCGGAACTTGGATGTACACCGGTCTCGGCGCCCAGATGGAGTGGGCTTTGCTCAATTACTTCATCGCTCAGCACCTTGCCGATGGCTATACCTTCATTCTTCCGCCGCATATGCTGAACGAAGAAAGCGGCTATACCGCCGGACAATTCCCGAAGTTCAAGAATGATGTGTTCTGGGTCGATGGCACCAACCCGAAGAAGTTCATGCTTCCGACCGCGGAGACCGCCCTCGTCAACATCTATCGGAACGAGATTCTCTCGATCGATGATCTTCCGAAGAAGTTCTTCGCCTATACGCCTTGCTACCGGAACGAGAGCTTAAGCTATCACGCCGATGAACGCGGCATGGTGCGCGGCTATCAGTTCAACAAAGTCGAAATGGTCCAATACACCACCGATGATGGCAGCGATGTCGCCTTCGAAGAGCTCGTCAAGAAAGCGCAGAAGTTGGTTGAAGGCTTAGGCCTTTGCTACCAAGTCGATAAACTCGCGGCCGGCGATTGCTCGCACTCAATGGCCCGCACTTACGATATCGAAGTCTGGATCCCGTCGATGCACATTTATAAGGAAGTCTCGAGCGTTTCGAACGCCCGTGATTATCAGGCCCGCCGGGGCATGATCCGTTATAAGGATCACGAAGGCAAGACGCATTATTGCCACACCCTCAATGGTTCGGGACTCGCCACTTCGCGTGTCTTCCCGGCCATCTTGGAGCAATTCCAACAGGCTGATGGCTCGGTCATCGTGCCGGAAGCGCTTCGTCCGTTTATGGGCGGCGTCAGTGTCTTAAAGCCTATTAAATAATTCGAAATCCGATATAATAGAAACGCCATCGCGAGGAGAACTCTTCGAACCAGGTCAGGGCCGGAAGGCAGCAGCCTTAAGATCAGATCCCCTGTGCGGTGGTTTTCTTTATCCCTTATAATGGTGCGGGTATGAATGATGAAGATTACATGCGCGAAGCATTGAAATCCGCGCAAAAAGCCCTTGAATGTGGCGAAGTTCCCGTTGGAGCGGTCATTGTTTTGGATGGGAAGATCATCGCCCGGGGCTATAACCAGCGCGAAAAGAAGAACGATGTCTCTTCGCACGCCGAGATCGAAGCGCTTCGTTCCGCCGGAGAGACTTTGGGGAATTGGAAGCTTAACGGGGCAACCCTTTATGTCACCCTCGAGCCGTGTCTGATGTGTGCGGCCGCGATTCTTCAAGCTCATGTGAGCCGGGTGGTTTATGGGGCAGACGATCCGAAAGAAGGGGCGATCACGGCTCATCACTTCATTTATGATGATCCCTCGTTAAAAGAGAGGCCGCTGGTTTCCCGCGGTGTTTTAAAGAAGGATTGCTCTATACTCTTACAAACCTTTTTCTTCAATAGAAGAAAGAAAAATTAATTTTCGGGACGAACTTCCGATAAGAACTAGGGTTTTTTACAGCGTACAAAAAAAGACTAAAAATGTAGGTAACAAGCCTTCTTTTTAGTGGTATATTTAAGCGCAAACATTTTGCAGTGCTTGCGGTTTTTTAAGATTGACGGACTTTCCGAACAGCCCCCATCTGCATTATGAAATTCATCCATATCAAAAAAACACAGGCCGCGCCCGCGAAGGAAAACACTACTCCTTCGGAGCCCCTTTCCGCTGCCGATAAACCCTTAGAACCCCTGAAAGCCGAAGAAACTTCGCCGGTCGCTCCGCTCAACGCGAAGAGCGAAACGCCTTCAAACTTGAACGACGAATTCAAAGGGACGAGCCTCGTTCTTAGCCATATCAAAAAAGACTATTACATTGACGGGAAACCCTTTACGGCTCTCCAAGATATCTCGCTGGCCTTCCCTAAACGCGGCTTCGTCGCGATCTTGGGGCCTTCGGGCTGTGGCAAGACCACGATGCTCAACATCATCGGCGGACTCGATCACTACACCTCCGGCGATCTTCTGATCGATGGCAAGAGCACCAAGGATTTCAAAGATTCCGAATGGGATGGCTATCGGAACGAGCGGGTTGGCTTCGTCTTCCAAAGCTATAACCTCATTCCCCATGAGAACGTGCTTCAAAACGTCGAAGTTTCCTTGCTTTTGAATGGTGTTTCCAAGAAAGAGCGGAACGAAAGGGCCTTGGCCGCCCTCGATAAAGTCGGCCTCAAAGACAGCGCATCGAAACGTCCGAACCAACTCTCGGGCGGCCAGATGCAGCGGGTTGCTTTGGCCCGGGCTGTCGTGAACAATCCGAAGATCATTTTGGCCGATGAACCGACCGGCGCCCTTGATTCGGGAACCTCGATCCAAGTCATGGATCTCCTCAAAGAGATTGCGAGCGACCGGTTGGTCATCATGGTCACCCATAACCGGGATTTGGCCGATCAATACGCCGATCGCATCATCGAGATGAAAGACGGCGTTATTCTCTCCGACAGCGCTCCGCTCCCCTTAGAGGACGCGACGCCGACGGGCAAAGAGATCACCAAGAAGACGGCGATGAGTTTTCCGACCGCGCTTCATTCGTCCTTCCTTTCGATCGGCACCAAAAAGGGCCGGACGATTTTGACTGCGGTTGCCTCTTCGATCGGCATCATTGGCGTCGCACTTGTTTTGGCGGTTTCCAATGGCTTCCAAAATTATGTGAATAATGTTGAAGGCTCGGTAGCATCGAGCGTTCCAATCACCATTACCCCGGTCGATTACTCCTATATGCCTACCACGACAACCGAAGATACGGAATATCCGACCGACTCGAATCTTAACGTCTACGATACCTCGGTTTCTTCGTACGTCATTCACCGGAACAATTACAACCAAGATTATTTTAATTACGTGAGCAAGACGGTCGATAAGAAGCTGGCGCGTTCGGTGATGTTCAACCGCCAGGACTTTTCCTTTAATCTTTTGACCCAAGACGGCAGCGAAGTGGATTCCGCAGGGAAGCCTGTCATTCGCACCGTTGATCAATATAGCAGCGCCTCGATGTCCGCCAGCGTGGTCTCAAGCGTCACTTCCTTGCCCGCGACGATCTTCCACGAAATGTATGGCGAAGAAAACAGCATTTCTTCGATGTACGACGTGATTTATGGCTCTTATCCCAAGAACAAAGACGAAATCGTTTTGATCACCGACCGCTATAACCGCATTGAATTCTCCACGTTGAAGAAGTTAGGGATTTTGAAGTCGACTGCCGTGGCGGAAAGCGGACAGAAGATCCCGTTCTCGGATCTTGTTTATGATGGCGCTTCTGATAGCACCTATAAGACCTATAAAGCCTACAAAAACAGCTATTATTACCGAATGTACGACGATAGCGGAGCGATTCAGGCCCCGACCCAGGAGACTCGAAAGCAATACGAGATCACCGGCTTTGATCCCTCGACAGTATCTTTTACGGGCAAGGTCTCCGAGACCCCCAAAACCGTTTCTTTCTATAACAACCTCGACAACGCGAGCGGACGTTACGTCAACATCTATCAGGATGACGCTTATTATCATCCGATTTCGCTCAAGATCGTCGGTGTGTTACGGCCTTCCAAAGAATCCTATGTTTCGTTAATGCCATCCTCTATTGGCTATCTTTCGGGTTTGAAAGACGAACTCTATAGCGATGTCGCGTCGGGCGGAAACGGCGAAAAACTCGCCCAAATCGCAGCGACGAACTATTACATCAACGCCGAATCGGACGATAAAAGAGATCGGGGAGACGGGACCGCGTGGCCCGATGGTCTTGCCACATTGAACGCAACGCTACAAACCTTCTTCACGGTGAGCGGCGGCAACATTACCTTAAAGTCAGGGATTTCGCTCTCTGAGAGCGTGCTCGATAAGATCTTTTCCAGCGCCTATCTTTTCCGGAATTTCTATAACAACACCACTCACTATTATCCGGGCTTTAGCACTTCGGCAGGTTCCTTCTTGGCTTGGAACAGAGTGGTTGGCGGCGACTTCAAAGAGAACAGCGTCTCCTTCCCGGCGATTCCAACGACGGCTTATAGTTCGGACGATCCTGATTGGGCCAAGTTCATGGCTTCCTGGACCAACCGGCTCTTTAATCCGGATTTCTATAACGGCACCGCCGAGGATTGGTCGGCGATCGATTTCGAAGCCTATTTCAATGGCTACTCCCTGGTATCAAGTATTTTGATTTTCCCAATGTCCCTGACGACGAAAGATCAACTTCACTCTTATTTGGACGAATACAACAAAGATAAAGTCGATGCTGATCAGATTGTTTATACCGATATCATGGCCACTTTCACAAGCTCGCTGTCGGTTCTCATTCAGATTATTTCCGTCGTCCTTCTTGTCTTTGCGGCCATCTCCTTGGTCGTGAGCTCAGTCATGACGGGAATCATCACTTATGTCTCCGTTGTTGAACGAACCAAAGAGATTGGCATCTTGCGGGCTTGCGGCGCTCGTAAGAAAGACGTCGGTCGACTCTTCGAAGCCGAATGCACGATTATCGGTGCCGCCGCCGGTCTTATTGGCGTGGCGTTTACCTATCTCGTTTGCATTCCAATCAACTTGATCATCGATCATCAATACCCCGGCAACAATCTTTCTTCGATTGCCTCGCTTAATCCACTTCACGCGCTCATCCTCTTAGCCCTCGGCGTCGTTTTGGCGCTGGTGTCAGGGCTGATTCCGTCGAGGATGGCGGCGAAGAAAGACCCCGTCGTGGCGTTGAGGACCGAATGAAATGACCCACCGAAAGAAAGAGGAATTCCTTAAGGCGATCGCGGCCGCTCCGGTCATCGAAGCGGATTTTGTCGTGGGCTTAACCCCCGAACAGGTCGCTGAGAGGCAAGAAGAGGGCTTCGTCAATAAGTCCCCGAAGAAAGTCACCAAGACGTATTGGCAGATTTTTTGCGATAACTTCTTCTCTTTCTTTAATATGGTGTTCTTCGGGATTGCCATCTTGATGGCGATTGCCCAGATTAGAATCACCTCGTATTTCTTCCTTCTCCCGATTTTTTCGAACATCATTCTGGGGCTCATTACGGATATCCGAGCCCGCCATTTGGTCGACAAGCTTCGGCTCGTGACCGACCCGCGCGTCGTTGTCATCCGCGACAAGAAACAAACCGAGATTCCGGTCGATGAAGTGGTTTTAAGCGACATCGGCGTGCTCTCAAGCGGCGATCAAATCTGCGTTGATGCGATTGTCTTAAATGGCCGGGTCAATGTAGACGAATCGCTTCTCACGGGCGAATCCGAAGCCGTTTGCAAGATGCCGGGTGATCAGGTTCTCTCGGGTTCCTTTGTTCTCTCGGGCAAGGCTTACGTTCGGGTAAACCGCGTGGGAATTGCAAATTACGCTGAGGGTTTGCAGGATTCTGCGAAACGTTTTGAGCGGCCGAACAGCGAATTAAAATCTTCTTCGCTCAAGATCTTCTGGACCACCGGCATCATCGCCATCGTTTTGGGCTTGGCGATGACCGTCACGTGGTTGGCCACGACCTTAGCCCATAATGGCACGATCACTTTCACGGACTATCGGGACTTCATCGAGAAAACCTTGAGTGGTTCGATGGAGGCCATGATTCCGGCCGGGCTTTATCTTTTGACCTCATTGACGCTTGGCGTTGGGGTCATTAACCTTGCGAAGAAACGGATGAACGTCCAGGAACTTTATTCCTTGGAGATGCTTGCCCGCGTTGATACGATTTGTTTCGATAAGACGGGGACTTTAACCGATGGCAATCTTGCGGTTAAAGAGTTTATCAACCTTTCGAAATCCTCGGATTCGGAACTTCAGGAATGCCTCGCTTCTTTGATTAAGGCCACCAGCGACGATAACTCGACAGCCAAAGCGATTAAAACCGCCTATAAAGTTGCTCCCTATACCGCTAAAGAGAACATGCCGTTTGATTCCGCTCACAAATTTAGCGCCGCCTATTTCGAAGGTAAGGGAACCTATATTTTAGGTGCGCCCGGCTTCGTGGATGCTCTCCCGAATCCGGAAGGCGAGAAAAAGATCGCTTCCCTCGCCGAGCAAGGTTATCGAGTCGTGGCTCTCTATTACAACAAGGGCGCCCTGAAGAAAGGCGAAATCCCGACCAAATCCGTTTTGATGGGCATTTTGTGCCTCTCTGATCATGTGAAAGGCGATGCCGCGAAAACGATTTCTTGGTTCCGCGATAATGGCGTGGCCATCAAGGTCATCAGCGGCGATAACCCGATCACCGTCAGCCAAATCGCCAAAGAAGTAGGTGTTCCGAACGCCGAGAAATATATCTCGATGGACAAGGTCAAAGATGAGGATATCCCGAATCTTGTGGATACTTATTCGGTCTTCGGCCGGGTCAAACCCGAGCAAAAATGTTTCTTAGTGTCTGCTTTGCAGGCCAAGGGTCATAAGGTCGCCATGACGGGCGATGGCGTGAATGATATCCTTGCGTTAAAAGGCGCCGATTGCTCGATCGCGATGGCTTCGGGCTCCTCAGCGGCCCGCAACGTGGCTCACATCGTCAGCTTGGATAATGATTTCAGCAAACTTCCGGATGTTGTCGCCGAAGGCCGCCGGGTCATCAACAACCTGCAGCGCACCGCGACCCTCTTCTTGACCAAGACCGTCTTCGCGATCTTGACGACCTTGATCTTCTTGCTCGTCAGCTGGGCCACCAATCAGGCTTTCGCTTATCCCTTTAACACCAAGAATATGTACGTTTGGGAGATTGTTACGATCGGCGGCGGCGGACTCTTCCTCTCGCTCCAGCCTTCGAAAGAACGGCTCAAGGGCAGCTACCTCCGCAACGTCTTGTCGAAGTCGGCGCCCGGCGGATTGGTTTGCATTCTCGCGGTTGGCGTCTATTTCCTCTCCTATGCGATTAATCCCAGTTTCATGGATTATCAAGCGGCCCGTTCCTTAGCCGTCATCACTTTTACTGCCTTAAGCTTCTGCGTCCTCTTCCGGGTCTCGCTTCCCTTCGACAATTACCGAACGATTGTCTTTGTGGCGATGCTTCTCTTCGGAATCTTGTTCTTCTTCCTCGACACCTATTTCACGGTGATCAATCCGATCCCGAATTGGAAAGAGCTCTTTGGCATCACCTATCAGGTCACGCCATCGCAGATGCTGCTCGCCGGCATCACGTTCGCGGTTCTCATCGCTGTTTACTTCCTCTTGGATTGGGGAAGTCGACATATCGCCCTCAAGGCGGCAAAACAATCAGGAGGTAATACCCTATGAAAATCAATCCCGAAGTCGCAAAGGCCTTAAAAGAAGGCCGGCCGGTCGTTGCTTTGGAAAGCACCATTATTTCGCATGGCATGCCGTATCCGAAGAATGTTGAGACCGCGTTATTGGTGGAGAAGACCGTTCGTGAGAATGGCGCCATCCCCGCGACCATGGGCATTATCGCCGGCGAGCCGATCGTCGGTATGACTCCTGATGAAATTGAACTCTTTGGCAAAACCAAAGGGATCGCCAAAGTCTCGAAACGGGACCTTCCGATCATTATTGCGACCAAAGCTTGGGGCGCAACGACTGTTTCCGCGACCATTTTGATGGCCAAAGCGGCTGGCATCGAAATCTTCGTTACCGGTGGCATTGGCGGCGTTCACCGCGGTGCGAGCGAGACCTGGGATGTCTCCCGCGATCTTTATGAACTCGGATCCGAGCCGGTTACCGTTGTCTGCGCGGGCTGCAAAGCCATTTTGGATATCGATAAGACCCTCGAGGTCTTGGAGACCCAAGGCGTTTCCGTCCTTTCCTACAAAGAAAAGGATTTCGCGAACTTCTATTGCCGGAAATCCGGGAAACCGGTTGACTATGCTTTCCAAACGCCGAAAGAGGCCGCGGAAATCATCAAAGCCAAACGGGATTTCGGTTTAAGCGGCGGGATTTTGATCGCCAACCCCGTTCCGGAAGAGGATGCCTTATCGCATGACTACATCGATGGGCTCATCAACCAAGCGGTCAAAGAAGCCGATGAGCAAGGAATCAAAGGGAAGGACGTCACGCCCTATCTTTTGAAACGGATCGTCGAACTCACGGGGGGCAAGAGTCTGGATACCAATATCCACCTCGTGGTCAACAACGCCAAACTTGGGGCGCAAATCGCCAAGGAGTATGCCTCGCTTCGCCAGGCAGAGAAGAGGGTATGACCACCGAGGCGAAATTTAAATACGCGCTCAAAGAGATGATGCTCTCCAAACCGCTTGAGGAGATCAACGTCACCGTTCTTTGCGATAAATGCGCCTGCCACAGGCAAACCTTTTACTATCACTACCAGGATATTTATGATCTTCTGGCGGCGATCTTCCTCAACGAGGATATCGAAGGGCTCGATAAAGCCAAAGACGCCAAAGAAACCCTCTTGGCTTTTTTAGCGTACGCCAAAGAGAACTTCGTCTTCCTTCGCTCGTCCTATAACTCAGCGGCCCGGGATCTTGTCGATGATTTCTTCTATAGCAAAATCACGGCAAAACTCCTTTCGATTCTCACTTCGAACAATAATTACGGGCTCCAAAAAGACTCCTATCGCAACATCGCTCGCCGCTACGCGAAGATCGTGAGCGACGAGTTTGGTTATTGCTTCAAAGACGTCGGGATCACCCCGATCAAATTCGAGAAGACGATGCACCGATTCATCGATGCTTCGCTCACCAGCGTTTTCCCGGCTCTCGTTGAGCTGGCCAAAGAGGAGAAGAAAAAATGATCGATTTTGATTTCGTTTCGCCGACCCGGATTATCTTCGGGCACAAGAGCGAAGAGAAAGTCGCCGACATTCTAAAGAGCTATGGCTTTAAGAGCGTGCTGATGGTCTATGGCGGCGGCTCGATTGTCCGTAGTGGCCTTTACGCGAAAGTCGTTCAGCTCCTTGATGGGGCCAAGATCGCCCACGTTGAACTCTCAGGCATTACTCCGAATCCGGACAAAAGCTTTGTTGTGAAAGGCAAAGCCTTAGCGGAAAAGAATCACTGTGACTGCCTTTTAGCCATTGGGGGCGGCTCCGTCATCGATGTGGCCAAGGCTATCGGCGTCTCGCTTTATTACGAAGGTGATCCTTTTGATTTCAACCTTCATAAGGCGAAGCCGGCGAAATGTTTGCCCGTTGGAGTGATCCTCACGATCGCGGCTGCGGGAAGCGAATCGAGCGACTCCTGCGTTATCTCCGACGATGCGACTGGCATCAAGCAGGGCTTCAACTCCGCCTTGATTCGTCCTTTGTTCGCCTTTGAAGATCCGGAATTAACCTATAGTGTCTCGCCTTATCAGACGGCGGCGGGAATCACCGATATCATGATGCACTCGATGGAGCGCTACTTTAATGAATCGGATGGCAACCAATTAGCGGATGAATGGGCGCTTGATCTTTGCCAAAATGTGATGATCGCGGGCAAAAAAGCCCTCCAAAATCCTTCGGATTACGACGCTAGAGCCGAACTGATGCTGGATTCCTCTCTCTCCCATGATGGTTTGACTGGAATCGGGAAGAAATTCTCCTTCGTGGTCCATCCGCTTGAGCACGCGGTGTCAGGCTATAAAAAGGATGTTACGCACGGCGCAGGCATTGCGGTTTGCTATTTGGGCTGGGCTCGTTATGTCTATGAAAAAGCCCCGGCGAAATTCGCAAAACTCGCGCGCAAGTTCTTTAACATAAAAGTAGAAGACGATAAAAAAGCCGCTATAATGGGTATCAATGCGATGAAAGAGTTCTATCTCTCGATTGGCATGCCTACCTCTTTGAAGGAAGTAGGGATCAACGAAATCGACCTCCCGAAATTAGCGGCGCTGGCGAGCGGCAACGGAACACGTGTGGTTGGCTGTTGCCCCCAATCACTAGGCGAGCAGGACATTCTAGCGGTTTACCGTTTATGTCTTTGAATTCAGGAGGATTTCTTTATGAAGAAAAATGACGCGATGGGCTATGTCGCTTATGCTTTGATGTTGGGTTTGGCGTGCGGCGTTGGCTTTGGTGTTCTCCGCCCTTATTTCTCCAATACGGACGTTTATGGGAACGCCCCATTCAACAACATTCTTTTCGTTCTCGTTGCCGTGGTGATTGGCATCGTCCTCAACGCCGTTTTTGTTGAGCTTGGCCACATCATCGGCTGCAAATTAGGCCATTATGAGATCACTTCCGTCAATATCTTGGGGCTGAACTTCAAGAAACAGGAGAACGGCAAATACAAATTTTCGTTCTCCGAATTCGATGGATTCACCGGCGAGACCAAATACGTCCCGAAGGACGTCGAAAAGAGCAACCCGCGCCACATCATCTACATGCCGCTCGTGTTCTTGCTCATCGAAGTCATCGCCTTAGCGGTTCTGATCGGTTTGGGCCGTTCGTTTGGCGCTAAAGGAACCTTAGCCATGTATTGGTGGGGTTCGGTCTGGGGCATCGTGATCCTCACGTTGGCCGCCATGATCTACCTCTATGACATCTTCCCGGCCGCACTTGATGCGCGCAACGATGGATATTTGCTCACCATTCTCACGAACAAAACCAACCAGGGAGCTTATAACCAGATTCTCTTAGCTGAGGATCGGATGGCGAAAGGCCTTCCGGCTCAGCCGACCCCGGTCTATGATTCGGTCACCGATTTCACCGCTCGGGTCAATGCGGTCACGCTTTATCAGAAGTTGGCTGCCCGCGATGCGGACGGCGCCTTAGCGATTCTGGAGAAGACAATCGCCTGCAAGAGCAAGGTTTCTACGGGTGTCTATCAGGAAGCCATCGCCCAGAAGACTGCGTTGATCGTGGCTTATAAGCCGCTTGCGGAAGCCAAAGAGTTCTACATTGGCCTCCCGCTCGACAGCAAGAAGTACATCGCCTCGTTAACGAGCGCCGCGAGCGTTCGCTCCTATGTCTTAATCAGCGGCTTGATCGAAGAGTCCCTGAACGAGACGCAAGAAGGCCTCAATCGCGCCGACAGCGCCCTCAAGGAGAGCGGCGATAAGAAGCCGATTGAAGAAGCCCTTCTCAAAGAAGCGGTCCTCAAAGTGCTTAATGCCCATCAGGATTGGGATCTCTCGGATTACGGCTACTCCCTAAAGGAGACACCGAAGGCCGAAGAGAAACCGGCTGAAGAAAAGAAGCCGGACGAGCCGAAGAAAGACGATCAACCTTCAGGCAAATAGGGAAAAAATCCCTTGCAAAAGCCCGATGCTTTCCCTCCATGGAGCGGAAAATCGGGCTTTTTTATTTGTCGCAATGATGCTCTAAAAGGAGAGGCGAACCCTGGGGGACGTCCGGTTCTTTGTCCTGATAGACGTAATGGACGAGGCCATAGATCAAGAAGAGGCAGGCGAAGGCCCAGGCCAACGGGTCAGCCAGCGATAAGCCATAAAAAGAAAGGTTGCTGGTCGGATCGGAAGGATTCATGAGATAGGGGAGATAAGTGCACGCTAACAAACGGGCGACGAGTTCACTAACGCCGGCTAAGAAAGGCAAGAGAGGCTTCTCTAAGCCC
The DNA here is from genome assembly GCA_036788815.1 of Bacillota bacterium. GTDB lineage: Bacteria > Bacillota_I > Bacilli_A > RFN20 > CAG-826 > UBA4951. The sequence continues at coordinate 34,725 of DAIQMS010000005.1, read as the reverse complement.
TGAACCACGTTCCGGCCGATGAAGAGGACGCCGAGGATGAAGCTGATGGGTAGAACCTCAAAGAAGTAACTAGTGGCAAAGAAGATCGTTTGAGGATAGATATGATCAGCGGAGATGAAGAGATAGACGAAAGCTCCGTTGATGCAGGCGCAAAGGCCGATCAAATTCACGAAAAGATATATGACACCCATGATAATAAAGGATTGCGAAGTCCCCTTCTTAATGCGAGAAGGAAGCCCAGCGCCTTTGTTTTGAGCCGTATACGAGAGCATCGCTGTTCCTAAGGCGTCATAAGCCATCATCAGGAATCCAAAGAGCTTGCCACCTGCTCCATAGCCATCCTGAGCATAGTGGGCCGCGGAACCGTCTGCGAGCGTCTTTCCGATATCGAAGGCATCGACCGAAGCCTGCATCATGATGAGACCGATGGCGAGAATCGAGAATTGGAAGGCCAGCGGAAGCCCTTGTTTCAAGTGCTCCTCGGTTGTTCGCCAATCCATCTTGAAGTCCGCTTTCTGAAGTCGGAGGTTCGGGTATTTGCGGAAGGTATAGATAAAGCAAAGGATAGCGGAGAGCCCCTGGGCGGCGATTGTCGCGATGGCAGCCCCAGCGACCTTTAAGTCCGTTGTCGGCATCAAAATGATAAAGGCAAAATCCAATCCAATATTTAAAATGCTCGATAAAATCAGGAAAAGTAGAGGCGTTAAGGAATCGCCGACGGAACGGAGGACGCTGCAGATCTGGTTATAGAAGACTTCGCAGATCAAACCCCCATAGATAACCATGATATAGACATACGCTGCCCTATAAGTGACGGGGTCTGTGGCTGGATCCAACTTGATCCAACGGAGCAGCGCGGGAACGCTGAGGAGGGCAACGATGGTCAAAACGATGGAGACAATGAAGGATAGGACAATGGAAGTCGCAAAGGATTTTCGAACTCCGGCTGAGTCTCTTTCGCCATAGAGTTTTGAGGTGATTACGCTAAACCCCGAAGTGCATCCAAAGGCAAATTGTAAAATAATAAAAATCAAGCTTCCGGTATCGCTGACACCCGCAAATTGAAGGGGTAAATATTGCCCGACGATGAGGGCATCCGTCAGGGAGTAAATCTGTTGGAAACAAAGACTCAAAAAGATCGGGAAAAGGAACTGAAGGATGACTTTCCAGGGTGATCCCTTGGTGAGATCCACGGTTCCAAAAATCCTCTTTAGGGTTCTCATAGCCCTAACGTTATACGCGGGAAAAGGCGTCAACACACCCCTCGCACGCATGAAACCGCTTTGATTAGTGCTTCCAAAGCGAACGGTAGAGATCGCTGGCTAGGAGCTTCGCAGAGGTCTTAGTGGGGAAGGCGGTGGCCATCTTCATGACATCGTTGGCGGAAAGTTGGTTTGAACGGATGTAATTCGCAAGCAAAGAGTAGTTCTGTTTTACCTCATCTAATGGGGCGGTTGAGAGGTAGGATAAAAACGAATTAATCGAAATATTGTTTTTATTAATTGTAAAGTATGGTTTTCGCAAAGAAATTCGCTTCGAAAAAACGTAGATTGTCTTCTTGCCGCTCGTCGCTTTATTGGTCATGATTTCAAGATGATCTTGTAGCGAGACTCGCCTTCCCATTAAGCTCCCCAGGAAATCGGATCCGGTAAAGAATCCATAGACCTCATTTCCGTCGGTCAGATAACGGAGCGTAATCGCCTCTAGGGCCGTTGGCGGAACGCTTCCTTTGGGGTCTGGCAGATAATAGATCCCATAGGCAAAGCGTTTAACCTCGCCTGTTTTCGTGAGGCGCAAGAGCTCTTCTTTCAAAGCGGCCTCTGTTAAGCCTTTTTCCTTAATTTCATTGAATAAAAACAATTTATTAGGTTGAAATTGCCTTTTGAGCTTATCAATAAATTGCATTGACATAGCCGTATTATAACATTACCAATAAAAAAGGTAAAAAGATAACATAGGCTAATTTCATTGTTTTGAGTCGTTTTTCCAATAACCAAGATAGTCAGGGCGCTTTTTCCTCTTCAAAACCCTCTCGATCCCCTTCTTAAAAACCATTCCTAAAAACCGAGAGTGGTTTTCTTTTTCTCTCAATTCGTTATTTGGATTTTCGAATACGCTCTACAAGAGGCCGATTCAATCCTTTGCGGCCTAGCGTTCTTCTCTTCGTATTCTTTGCCACTTTCTTCTTAACCTTTATTCGTTTCCTTGCGTCCCTCCATTTTTGTTTTTGGTTCGTTCTTTACAAAAAGAAAAACCAGCGAATTTGGCTTCGCTGGTTTCTTTCACGGTTATTACTTGCCGCCAATCGCCATCGACTTGATATAGACGTCTGCGCATTCAGTCGAATCGGTATTTAGCTTCATCTTATTATCGAACCCTTTAACGTCGGACAGCATTTTGAGGAGGTTGCCCGAAAGGGTGATGAGGTTGAGCGGCTCTGCTTTTTTGCCGTCCCGGATCATGAAGCCTTGGGCCTGGCAGGAGAAATTGCCCGATTGGGCGTTCATTCCCGTGCCTAAACCCTCAATCTCCGTGATAAAGACGCCTTCTTTGATCGGGGCGATCATCTCTTCAAAGGATTTCTTCGATCCTTTGATATAGATGTTGCCATAGCCGATGCCGATCTTGTCGCCTTCCCATTGGCCGTTGCCCGTTGAGGCAACGCCATCCTTCTTCGCGGTCTCTCGGTTATAGAGGTAAGTCTTGAGGACTCCCTTCTTTACGATGTCTTTATTCATCGTCGCAACGCCTTCATCGTCGAAGTAGCTGAAGAAGACATTCTTCGCCAGTGGTCTTTCTTGGATGTTTACCTTGCTCGAGGCGATCTTCGTGTTGAGCTTCCCGATCAGGAAACTCGACTGACGCTGAACCTCATCTGCCGAGGTTGAAGAAACGAAGTAATTCACCAAATCGGCGAAAACATCGTTCTCCAAAATGGTCGGATAGTTCCCCGAAACGCATTGAACCCCGCCAAATTTGGCCAAAAGCTTGTCGCCGATGCCTTTAATGAAGGCTTTCGGGTCGAAGGTGGAGAGGTCATTGCCCAAGGCGATGTCCCACGCTGTCTTCATTTCGTTTCCATCTTTGCCGTTTACTCCGGCGACGATCACGAAGTAGTTGCTCTTTTGTTTGAGCTTCAAGCCACGGGAATTGTAGAACTCGGAAACGGCTTCTCTTTCTTCGTAAGAAACCGACTCGACCTCACTGATTCTCTTGTCGTAGGCGAAGAGGCCATCTTCGACTTCGTGGATCAAAGCGATCTTCTTTTCGACCGGGATCCCTGCGAGTTCTTTATTGAAGACGTTCTTCTTGTGGTACTTCTCGCTTCCAGCGAAAAGTTCTGCTTTTTCGTCCTTTTCCGAAGCATTCGCACTTTCGATGATGCCCTTGATCAGATAATCGAAGGTCGTCGAATCGAGTTCTTCGGTGCGGCAGCTGCCAAACTTGCCATCTACGACGCCGCAAGCGATAACGCTTTGGCCATCGGCGATGTTGTAGTTATCCATCTCATGATGGAACAAACTCATCGAGAGGCTTTTGCTTTTTGTGATTTGAATTTGGCTTTCGGAAATTCCTTTTTCCTTAGCCAAAGCAAAGAATTGATCGAACTTCATTCCAATTTACCTCCCCGTCCACCGACGGTGATTTCTTTGATGCGAATCGTTGGCTGTCCCACGTTCACCGGGATCGATCCCGAAGCGGAACCGCACATCCCTTGGCCTAACGCCACATCGTCAGCGACTCGGTCAATATTCATCAAGACTTCCTTGCCGCTTCCGATCAGGGTGCAACCCCGAACCGGCTCGCAAACCTTGCCATCACGGATGATGTAGGCTTCGCTTGCAGAGAAGTTAAACTCGCCAGTGGTCGGATTGACCGATCCGCCGCCGAAGTTCGTCACAAAGATGCCGAGCTTGGTATCTTTGATGATATCCTCGGCTTTGTCCTTGCCTGGCGCAATATAGGTATTGCTCATGCGCGAGGTCGGTTCGTACTTATAGTTTTGACGACGGGAGACGCCGTTCGCCTCCATCTTTAAGCGTCGTCCATTGAACTTATCAACCAAAAATCCCATGCAAATCCCATCTTTAATGAGTTGGTTCTTCTGGGTTTGATGGCCTTCGGAATCGATGTTGTTCGAGCCCCATTCATTGGGCATCGTGCCATCATCGAACGCCGAAACGATCGGGTTGGCAATTTGCTGGCCGATCGAATCGCTAAAGACCGAAAGATGCTTAGCGGTAGCGGTGGCCTCGAGCGAATGCCCGCAGGCTTCGTGGAAGATGACGCCACCCCAACCATTGGTGATGACGACGGGGAATCGTCCCGAGGGGCATTCCTTCGCGTTCATCATCATGACGGCTTTTTCGCCGCACTCCTTGGCTAAGGATTTATAATCCAAGACGTCCTTGAACCAATGCCAGCCGCCAAAGCGACCCGGCCCTTCGAAATAGGTTTCGATCTTGTCGTTTTCCGCGGCAACCGCGATGAGGATAAGACGACCGCGTTCCTCGACGTTCTCAAATTGCTTCCCTTCGGAGGATTCCGCCGAGAAGATCTCGATTTTCTTCGCATTATTCGAGAAACCATTCTGAACTCGGACGATTCGTTTATCGACCGCCGAGGTGATGGAATAGCACTCTTTGAGAAGGGCGATCTTGTCCGCGAGGGGGACATCGGTGAGATGATCCTCGATCGGGTTATTGATCTGAACCTTTTGCTTTGTGATCTTTTCCACGGTGATTTGGCGGCTGCCGGTAAAGCTGGCCGAAAGGTTATGGGCAAGTTCAATCAAGCTTTTCGCCGTCAGGACGCTCGTATAACCATAGACGCTCTTAAGTTCTTTCAGGATTCGGATGCCAGCTCCATACGTTCGGCGGGAGCCATTCGTCTCAACTTTGCCGTTTTCCAGCATGACGGACTGCGAATCGTTTTGCTCCAAATAGATCTCGGCGTAGTCCCCGCCGGTGGCGAGAGCTTCGTTAAGAACCTTGAGAGCTAATGATTTCGAAATCATGTTATTCCTCCTTAATAGTGGCAAGGCGCATAATACCACACCCCCTAAGCATATTCACGGAGTGTTAACGAAGAAAGCAAATCGCTGTTGCGGAACCAAGACGAGCGCTTTTCCTCTTTTCTGATGAAGGGGGTATTATGAAGCCATGGATTATTCCGCTTTTCTTGAGAAGCTCAACGAGGATTGGCTTTTGAAGCGAGCCTCGCTTGATAAAGAAGAGATTGCTTTTATCGGAGGCAAAGACAGTTTCCGAGGCCGGCTCAGGGGCTTTATGACCCGGGCGTATTACCAGCGGAGCAAACTCATTCAAACAAGCGAAGTCTTTTATGCCTACGTTTTTCAAAGTTGGACGAACGACGTCGAAGAGAAGAACGACTCCTATCCGACCTGGCTTCTTTTCTCCCCTTCCAAAGAAGTGAATCAGAATCCGGCCGTTTTAAAAGAAATCTCGGCAAAACTCGCTTCTTTCAAAGAAGAAAACCCGAAAACCAAAGAGGACAAAGAGCTCCACGACTATCTCAAAGAATACTTGAGCGATGTCTCCTTTTACGCCCTTCCCGAGTCGCTCTCCTTAGGTCATTTTGTCTATCTCTCGATTGTGGACGTTCCGCTTCTTCGCGTGCCAAACTTCCACTTAGGGCTTAATCTTATCTTAGCCAGTCCTTCCGTCTCGAAAGAAGTTCTTTATCTTCCAGCGAAGGAATGGCCCGAAGACTACCGTCAGGCCTATGAGCGTGGCGGGCTCACGATTTAGGAGGATTTCTTATGCCAAAATTATTCTATCAAGGCCATTCGTCTTTTCGGATTACCACTGACGAGGGCAAAGTGATTTTCATCGATCCCTTCGCTGGGGTTGGTTACGAGACCCCGGCCGACCTCGTTTTGATTACCCATGAGCATTACGATCATAACGATATCGACAAGATCCATCTGAAGCCCTCGACCATCGTCATTCGTTCGAAGGATGCCTTGCAGGGTGGGGTCTATCGTCCTTTTGATGAATGTGGCGTTCACATTCAAGCCGCCCCGGCCTACAACGCCCATCACAAGAAGAGCGAGTGCGTCGGCTACGTTTTGGATTTCGATGGGATTCGCCTTTATCACGCCGGGGACACCGACTTCATCCCCGAGATGAAAGATCTCACCGCCCTCCATATCGATTACGCTTTGCTTCCGATCGACGGTTTCTACACGATGACGCCGGAAGACGCCACCAAAGCCGCGATTGAAATCGCCCCGAAGCACATGATTCCCATTCATATGAAGCCGGGCATGCTTTGGGATTATCACCAAGCAATGAAGGTGACCGCCCCGATGGCGATGCTCATGAAGCCCAACGACAATATCGACCTAGTTCACGAGGACTGAAGCATGGATAAAACCGCGTTAGTGAAGAAGTTTACCCTTTATACGCTCCTCTTCGTGTCGGGCACCCTTTTTGTCTATTTCGTTTTGACGACCGCGATGTATCCGTATTCGGGCAAACTGGATACGTCTTCGAACAGCGCTCCGACATCGCTTCTTATCGCGACCAACATTTTTCTTCCGCTTGTTTACGCCTTTTTGAGTTTGATCATTTTGGGTCTCGTCCAGTTCGTTCTGATCAAGCCGAACTCCGCCACCGAAAAGCGGATTGCCTCGATCGCGTTGATCTTTTTCTTTGGATTATCGCTTGGTTTATCTTTGGTGGTGTTTATTATGGCCTGCATGAATAACGGCATCGCCACGATCATTGGTTCGATTCCGGCTTTGGTGGTGAGCCTAGCTGAAGTGATCTATGGGATCCTTCGTCTTCTCGAAGCCTATAAAGCTTTGGCGGAAGGAGAGGAAAAAGAAACGGCCCCCAAGGCTTGAGCTATGAAAGAGACGCCAGTTTTGCATACAAAGAGGCTGGTTTTGCGGCCCTTTTCGATGGATGACGTCCCAGCGGTTTATGAGTGGTGTTCCTCTTTTGAGACGACCCGTTATCTTTTCTGGCACCCGCACCGGGACATCACGGTGACCACGCGGCTCGTCGAGAATTGGCTAAAGAAGAAACGAAATTACTCCTGGGCGCTGGATGATGGTCAAGGAGCAATCGGCGAACTCCAGTTGATCAAAGATTTGCCCGAACATGGTTTTGAGATTGGCTATATCCTTCGGGAAGAAAGCTGGCATCAAGGCTATATGAAGGAGGCCCTTTTCGAGGTGCTTCGTTATCTTTTTGAGGAGGAAGGTTATCTTTATTCCTATGAAGAAACCGACGAGCGGAACCTCGCCTCGCGGAAACTCCTTGAAGCGGTTGGCTATCGCTATGTCGAAAGTAAGCCTGGCATCTATATCGCCAAGAAAGACGAGACGATCACCGAAGCAGTTTATCATCTGGATAAGGAATCGTTTTTGAAAGTCTGGGCCACTCTTCCGAAATAGCCTTAGGTTTCTCGAGGTGAAAAACGTTGCAACCCTAAAGGGTTCCGCGTATTATAACAGCCGTAACTCTCTTTGCAGCGGATTGCTGCAAGGCGAAAGGAGTAAAGGACATGAAGAAAGACATCCATCCGGAGTACCACAAGTGCACCGTGACCTGCGTCAGCTGCGGAGCCACCTTCGAGACTGGCTCGACCATGAAAGAAATCAAGGTCGATACCTGCTCGAATTGCCACCCGTTCTACACGGGCAAGCAACGCTTCGTTCAATCGGACGGCCGCATTGACAAGTTCAACAAGAAACTTGAAAAAGCCCAAGCTGTCAAAGCCGAAGCTAAGCCCGCCGAAACCAAGTAAGCGAACACGAATGATCAAGCCGCGAGAACATCGCGGCTTTTTTCGTCCTTTCCCCGTGGTGGAATAGGCGTATTGATGGTAAAATCTTCTCGCGCATTTTGCAGGAGGCTTCATTTAGCATGAGCAAAAAATTCTATATCACGACACCGATTTATTATCCGAGCGCTTCGCCCCACCTTGGCCACGCCTATTGCACGACGATGTGCGATATCATCGCCCGTGGCAAACGCCTGCGGGGTTTTGATACCTATTTCCTCACTGGGCTTGATGAGCATGGCGAGAAAATCGAAGACAACGCCAAAGCCGCCGGGGTCACCCCGCAGGAATTCGTCGATAAGGTCGCGGTTAAATTCCTCGATCTTTGGAAGACACTTTGCATTTCGAATGACGATTTCATCCGGACAACCCAACCCCGCCACTACGAGACGGTCCAGAAGATTTTCTCGAGTTTCGCGAAGAACGATGATGTCTATCTTTCGTCTTACAAAGGTTGGTATTGCGTTCATGAAGAATCCTATTGGACCGATACCCAGGTCGTTGGCGACAACCACCTTTGCCCAGAATGCGGACGGCCTTGCGAAGAGAAAGCCGAGCCGGCGTATTTCTTCCGCTGCAACAAATACGTGAACGATTTGCTGGCGTTTTATGACGCTCATCCGAAGTTCATCACCCCCGAAGGCCGCAAAGCCGAAATGGTGAATAACTTCATTAAGCCGGGTCTCAATGACCTTTGCGTCTCTCGGACCACCTTTGATTGGGGCATCCCCGTCAAAGAAGCCCCGGGCCACGTCGTTTATGTCTGGCTCGACGCTTTGACCAACTACATCACCGCCTTGGGTTATCTCCAACCGGATGATAGCAAGTTCAAGAAGTATTGGCAGGATCCGGATTGCGAGATCGTCCACGTCATTGGCGCGGATATCACCCGCTTCCACACGATTTATTGGCCGATGTTTCTCGAAGCGATGGGCTTAAGAGAGCCATCGCGTGTCTTTGTCCATGGCCTCATGATGATGAAGGATGGCAAGATGTCGAAGTCGAAAGGCAACGTCATCCCGGTGCCGCCCCTTGTGGAGCGTTTCGGGGTCGATGCCGTCCGTTATTATCTTTGCCGCGAAATCGTCTTTGGGCTCGATGGACAATTTACCCCCGAGCAATTCGTCGATCGCCTGAATGGTGACTTGGCGAACAACCTTGGCAACTTGTTGAACCGGGTCATCCCGATGATCATCAAGTATTGCGGCGGAGTCGTTCCTGCCTTCAAAGGCGACCTCAACGAGAAGGATAAGGCCCTCCATGAGATGGCCACGAAGACTGTAGCGTCGTATGAAGTCCTTAATGATGATCTCAAAGTGACCGAAGCCTATGGCGCGGTCATGGATTTCGTCAGCGCTGCCAATAAGTACGTCGCCGACAGCGAGCCTTGGAATTTGGCCAAGGATCCCGCCAAGAAAGACGAACTCGATAGCTGCATGGCTCATTTGGCCAACGCGATTTTCCTCGCGGGTTGTTTGCTCAGTCCGATCCTTGTCACCAAGAGCGAGAAGCTCTATGACCAGCTCGGTGTTCCAGCGGCGATGCGGAACTATGAGAGCGCGACCAAGTTCGGTTCGCTCCAAGGCGTCAAAGTTGAGAAGCAGGATCCACTCTTCCCGCGACTTGACCCGACTACTGAAGTTCAGTTTATCAAAGACCTCATGGCCGCTCCGAAAGAGAAGGCGGCTGCCTGATGAAGCAAGATCTGCCCCAAGGGTTGATCCACGCCAAATGCTTGGACCTTACCTTTGAAGGGCTCGGCGTCTGCAGAGACAGCGGTAACGTCATTTTCGTCGATGGGATGTTCCCCGGCGATGAAGGCGATATCGAAGTCATCTACCGTCGGGCGGGCCAGCTTTATGGCGAGCTCAAAAAGCTGACGGTTCCTTCTGCGGATAGGATCGATCCGCTCTGCAAAGTCTGCCATGCCTGCGGAGGCTGCTCTTTTCAGCAGTATTCCTACTCCGCTCAGCTGAAGTTCAAGCAAAAGACCGTTCAAGAGCAATTCCGGAAATTAGGCCACGCCGAAGTTCAGCCTCTTCCGACCTTGGGGATGGAGAAACCTTACTTTTATCGGAACAAAGTCCAGATGCCTTTCACCTTAGGGGACAAAGGCAATATCTATTGTGGGTTCTACAAAGAGAACTCCCACGTGATCGTTCCGATTCAAAAGTGCTATATCGAAGACGAACGCTGCGAGCCGATTCTCGATGCCCTCAAGATTCTGATGAAGATTTATCAGGTCCTTCCGTATGACGAAATGAGTGGCACGGGCGTTTTGCGCCACGCGATCATCAAGACCTCTTATTACTACAAACAAATCATGTTGGTCCTCGTGATGACGACGAGTGCCTTCCCTAACAAAGAGGAGTTTGTCCGCGATCTTTTGGGCAAGTGCCCCGAAATCACGACTTTGGTCCTTAATGTCAACAAGAGCACCGGCAGCAAGATCATGGGCGACGAGATTGAAACCCTCTATGGGAATGGCTATATCCAGGATGATCTCTGCGGTCTTCACTTCCAGCTTTCGGCGAAATCGTTCTATCAAACCAATCCGGTGATGACCGAAAAGCTCTACAGAACCGCCATGGATTTTGCAGAACTGAAGCCAACCGATGTGGTTTTCGATGCCTATTCAGGGATCGGAACGATTGGTCTTATCGCCGCCCGAAGCGTGGCGAAAGTCATCTCCGTTGAGATTGTTCCTGAAGCGGTGGAAGACGCGAAGAGGAACGCCACCCTCAACGGGTTCAAGAACTTCGAAGTCTACGCGGACGATGCCTCATCCTATATCTACAAACTTCTTCAATCGAAATCTTCGATCGATGTGCTCTTTATGGATCCGCCGAGAAAGGGATCCGATGAGCGTTTCCTTAAGGCGGTGAAGGCATTACGCCCCGCTCGGGTGGTTTATGTTTCCTGCAATCCGTCTACCTTGGCAAGAGATTGCGAGTTCCTTTCCGATGCCTACAAAGTGTCGAAGTTGCAGCCTATTGATTTATTCCCTCAAACCCCACATGTTGAGACTGTGGTTCGACTGACACTGCGAGACGATAAGTAATAATTAGATAAATCCTAATAAAAAAACTTAAATATTAAGAACACCGAAAAAGGGTATTTTTGCCCGTTTTTGGTCTTTTGGGCGGTTTAGCTTAGGGGTGGGGGAGGGGGTAATGTATGGGGGAATATAATGAAATGTTTCGACGAAATCTATCTTTTTAGATTTTGACTTCATTTGTAAAGAAAATGGGCTGTTTTTCGATTTTGCCAGTAGATACACTAGGGCGTGGATATAAGAGGTAAAATTAACTCAAATGCCACCCAGGAGCGATGAAATCTATATCGACGACGATGACGATGATGAGGACGAAGAGAAAGACGAACGGGACGAAGCCGGAAATCTCCTGATCGTCCAAGACCGTCTTTTTAGCGGCGCGGTCGATTGGGCGCACCTCCATTCGGGCTATGTCGTCCTCGTCTTTCAAGACGTCGATGGCGTGAAACACGTCGAACTCCGCAAGCCCACCAAAGCCGAACGCTTCCTGATTCTCAAGAACTACATCCAAGACCATCCAAGAGCCCAGATCCGGGTCTCTTTCTTCGCCAAAAAACTCAACGTCAGCGAGCGGACCATCCAAACCGCCCTCAGATTGCTGGAGAAATATCACATCATCGAGTCGGCCCCGACCTTCACCGAAACCGGCAGGCAAAGGGGGAACCGCTACAAGTACGTGGCTAGGGACAAAACCACCTTCACCCCGGCGAGAGCCACCTTAGAGGCGCTCTATGATCCGGACAACCCCTATGGCTATCGCGATTGGCATTGGCAGGGGTACAAGTTCGTCCCCGGCGTCTTTTCCGACCGCTACTCCTACAAGGAACAACTCGACGCTTACCACGAGCTCCAGTTCAAGAAGGTGCTGAACTACAAAAAGAAGTTCGATATGATGACGGATGGAATGAAGAAGTATCCGGCCTTCAGGAAAAAGATGGCAAAGAAGAAAAACAAAAACTGATTATCTCCTGCAAAACCCACCTTGATTGGCAAATTAAAAAGGCTGGTCCGAAGAATCGGGCCAGCCCTTCATCATCGAAGTTGTTATCGCTTTGCTTTAGCGACCTTCGCCGAAACGATCTTCATCAGTTCCTGAAGGCGGAGCGCTCTTTGCAGGAGGGCGTCTACCTGCTGATCGGAAACGGACGAGATGTCGCTCTTGTTGTGGGCAACGTCATCATTCACCAACTTACGGAACTCCTTTACCTCGGGGTCGCTGAGAAGGAGCTTTGAGTCTTCTCGGAGCGAGGACGAAGCCAACTCGCCCCGGATGTTCTTGATGGTGTCGATTTTGGCCTGGCGGTCTCTTTCGTAGGCCTCGACTTTCTCGGCGTCCTCGGATGCCAGGATTGATCTGGGCAAAGAAAGAAGGTCGCTGAGCGAGAACAAGGTTCGATCGGCTTTGTAGAGAAGTTCGTTTTGCCCCCTTTGGGCGTTGCGCTTCATCTGAACCAAGGCGTTGTGGCCCCATCCCTTCAAATCTGCCTTTGTCAGGATCGTGAGCGCGAACTGGGCCAGTTCCGGTGATTCTTTCACCGAAAGAACGGCGTTGATGGCTTCCTTGCTTTCGTTTGGCGAGGAGAAGGTCAGAAGGCCGATCAAGGACTTGGTCCTGAATTCGTTGATGGCCCCGGAGGTCGTCAGCTTGTCCGTCGCGGCGTCGCAAAGGCCGATCCCGGCCGACTCGAAGGGCAGCCTTTGATCTTTATAGAGATAGAAGGAGCCGAACTTTGCCAAAGTCATTTGCCGGAGCCCGTCGTCAACGATGGCGTAATAATCGCCCTTCGAATAAAAGCCGGATGCGGATTTCACCACATCGAGGGCCGGCTGGGTCAGCCCGTTCCAGCCGTCGCCGTCGACTAGGGTCCTCGGGTACCAGCCCGGAACCTCATAGGGATCGGCGGTCTCGGAGGCCATCGACCCGAGGGAGGCGATGGATGTCTTTGCGGTAACGCCTGGGATGACCTCGATCGCCGCCCCGCCGTCATCGAACGCGACCATGAAATTGTCTTCGGCGCTGGTCTCGGAAGGATCTCCGACCTCTACGTTTGCGAGTTCGCCTTCGTAATGGACGAGTCCTTTGAGCTTTTCCTGGTCTTTCGAGAGATCCCCCGGATAAGCCTTCCCTGCGAAAATGGAGGTGTCGAAGTCCGGATAGTACGAAACGGATTGGCTCTGATCGATCTTCTCGATGGGGAACAGCGAGTCCTTCATGATCCGCTTGAGCGTTTCCTTTGGGAGCGCCCGTGCTTTCTCGACCATCTTCTTGAGGTAAGGATTGAGGCTCCCACTCCCGGTGATGTCGTCGATGTAATCGTTGGCGTCCCTGTTCTTGTCGGTTCGTAAGGCGATCGATGCCGCGAGGTATTCGTCGAAGGACGCCTTTTCGAAGGTCCTCGACCTCACGGTCAACTGGTATTGCTGCTTATTTAATCTCAATCTTAGATTGGCTCTTAGTTGCATAATCAATTCCTTTCTCTGATGTGTATTCGAAGACGTGGCCGATCTTGTAGCGGATCATGTCGATGATGTCGCGGAAGTATCTCCGCTTCTCGCCTCCGCCGACGGACATCTCGATCTTCGAGAGGGTGATGGAGTTGCCGAATATGAAGAGCTTGTCCTTGGCTCTGGACATCGAGACATTGATGCGGCGGAAGTTGTTGAGGAAGTTGCCTTTGGTCTCGTCGGTGACGACCGTGCTCACGAGCACGATGTCGCTCTGCTTGCCTTGGAAGGCATCCACGGTATCCACATCAAACGACTTGAAGGTTTGCTTGGCTTTGTTGATGAGGTCGCGATAATCCCTCGTGAATTTCGAGATCTGAGCGGAATAGGGGAAGATCGCGGCGACCGAGACCTCTTCGGGGTGGTCGGTCTTGGCGATGATGTCCCTCAAAAAGAAGGAGATCGCCCGCAGTTCCTCGACATTGAAGCGAGAGGGCGAGCGGCTGTCCGTCATCTCTTTCCCGTTTTTGACCTCGATAAAGAAGGCGTCCCTGTCGTTCAGGTAGGAGGCGTTATTGAAAGTGACCTTCTTGGGATTCACTTCCTCGCGGCGCCCGATGAGCTTGTTGTCGTAGAAGATGTTGTAGCAGGCCAAGACCCCGGCCACCGAGCGGTAGTTCTCGTTCAGGGTGACCAACCGTCCAGAAACGTCGGCCTTGGCGAGGGTGTCGGCGAAAACCGAACTCTCGTAGACCTTCTTGAGCTGCTGAAATTTAACCTCGTCGTAGCACTTCAGCCCTTTGACGTCCTCCTCTTGGAACTCCAAGAGAGGAGCGAGCTGGAAGTCATCGCCGACTAGGATGATCTTCTTGACGTAGGGGAGGTAGCGGAGCACCTCGGTGATCGGGCACTTCGAGACCTCGTCGATGATGAGCCAGTCGTAACCTTTGAGGACCTCGAGGCCCTTCCGGCCCGCGATGGCGCTCGTGGTGGTCGTGGCCCCGATGACCGAGAAATCCGAGGGCTCGGAGTTCTCCGAGTATTTGATGATCGGATTGCCCTGGAATTTGGCCATGTCGGCCGCGATCTGTTTGGCCAGCTCTTTTTGGCTGGAGCGCTTGTTGAACTCCGCGAAATGGCTGGCCCACAGTTTGTAGAGGGTGCTGTCGATCTCGTCCCCGGCGTATTTGTTGGGGCGGTTGGTGATCCGGTTCGGGATCACCATGTCGTAATTGCTCATCAATTCATCGAGCACGTTGTCGATGGCCACGTGGGTCTGGGAGGAGATGATGACCTTCTCCTTGAGCTCCTTGGTCACGAACTGGACGATGGCGTTGATGACGTAGGTCTTGCCGGTTCCCGGCGGTCCCTTGATGACCGTGACGGGCGCCCCGTCGATGGCCTTCATGAACGCCTCTCTCTGCGAATCGTTCAATCCTTTGACGTATTTGTAGGCCCCGGTCGCCGGCTCGTCCCCAGAGGAGGGGATCCGCTTGTCGCCGATGAGATAGCCGAGAAGCTCGCTGGCGGCCCCGGAAGCCCCTTGGTTGATGAGCTTGAGGGAGTTGTCGATGGATTCGACCTTGATTTTCTGGCCCATGTCGTAGGCGTTCACGTATTCGAAGCCGGACTCTCCCCGGACCTCGGCGGTCAGCACCATCATTCCGCTTTTGTAATAGGCGTTGATGAGCTCGATTGGGCGCAGCTCGCGGGCGTTGGTGTCGTCCACGGATTGGTAATTGCTCACATAGAGCTCGTCGGATTTGGAGCGGATGGCCCGGGTGATGTCCTTGTCGTATTGGAAGCGGATGTCCATCACTTCCCGGGCTTCGTCCTGCACCGATTCCTTGAGTTGGCAGAGATCGCGGTCCGCGACCCTGTAGCCGATGAGAATCCCGTCCGCGTCCTCGATCTCGTCCCCGATGAGGGGGTCGAAGTCCTTGGCTGACACCGGCATGAACCAATAGGGATTGGACACGCTTTGGACCTTGTAGGCGAAGTTGTTGTTCAAGGCGTTCGAGATTTCCTTGTAATACTCGAATACCTTCATGAAATCGTCGAATTGGGTGATGTTGAAAACCAACTTCTCGTCCGCCGCCAATTCGCCGAAGCCAGATTCGGCGTCTTCGATCGAGCAGCCCCGGTCTTTCGAAAGAGTGAGCGTCGCCTCGGCTCCGTCGATGCCGTCAAAGTTGGCGTTTTCGGTTTGGACGCCCCGGACGAAAAGACTCCCGCAGAACCACCCTGGGACGAACTTGCAGCCAAGGCTCCCCTTGATGACCAAAATGCCGGTGCCCGTCTCGTAGACGATTCTGACATTCCTGATGCCGCAGATTTTGGCGGTGTTTTTCCGATCGTTGTCCACTTCGAGGGCGTTGGTGGTGATTTTCACGTGGTGCCCCATGCCTATGACTTGTTCCAGCAGCGACTGCTCATCGTCGTGGAGGTTCGGGCTTTCCTCGACCCTCAAGAGTAAATCCATATGTTTATTCCTCCTTATGGATTTGTCAGAAAAAGCGTGGAAAAATCGGGAAAATAATGATTCCATAAAATCTCCATCGCCACTCTGGCGTCATAGGTATACAGCCTACTCAGATCGTTACCGACCTTTTTGGGGGTGCCGTCGGGATTGCTCCTTTTCGGCCTTCGTTGTGCGCCTAAATAAAACACCCAAACGGGCGCCTTGTCAACAATGGTTTTTGAGAAAAAAGAAAAGGCCCTAAAGAGGCCTAATTGTCATTTAGTGGGATGTATACCTATGTTTTGCACAACGAAGGATCTACACCCCAAGGCATTTACGTTGTGCACGTTTATTTTATACCACCAATCGGTGCAGAGAAAGAAGCGTTCTCAAACATCGAAACGGTCTCCTCCCTGAAAACCTATAAATACTATTCCCCGATGCGGTTAATCGCAGTTACGTATTTTTCGATTTCCGAACGAACAGAATCCCTAGTTTCGGTATTAATCTTCTCCCGAGCGGTATAGGATGTGCTCTTCCACTTCGTCATCTTAAATAATGGCGATATTCCATCAACGAGAAACTTTTCGACTCTTTCGATGAACTTTTGATCGTCGTGATTACTCGAGTCAAAAGGCCGGTGTTTTCTTTTTTCCTCGGTTTCGTTTAGGAATTCCTTGCGAATCTTAAGCTTCGGCCAAACGTCCTGCAGGGTGTGCCCATCGTCAGAGAAGCGGAAATCCATCGACAATTGGAGATTAAGAAAATGCTCATTCTTTTTATCGGGGTAGACATCTTCGTATATTTTCTTGAGAGTGGGACAGTTGATTGCAAACGCCACCCACATATAAATGCCATTCCAAAAGCGGTAGCCGCACCAACGGATCTGTGTGTTTTTCTCGGGAGCGAATGCCGGAACCAACGTTTCTTCCAGATAGTTGTTCCATCCTACCTTTCCCCAAGAGGCGGTGTTCTCCGGAAGGTCATAAGTTTGATGGCTGATTTTCTCTAAGTGCCCAAGATAAGCGTCAAGTATCGCATTGCCAATCGGCTTGGCGCAATCCTTCGTTAACTGGGCGAAAACGCTGATGATACCTTTGAGGTCCTTTTGGCCCCATTGGGCTTGTCGGACTTCCTTTTCCTCTTCTTTGCTGACGGAGCTAGTCTTGTAGAAGACCTTGTGACAATTCGCATCCGGGATTTGAAGATCTTTCAGCCTGTCATCGAGACAATGGTTGTAATAAGCGAGTTGGGTCTCATCCTTTCCCCGCCGGCTATGGACGTCGGAAAAGGTCTTGTCTTCGATTGCCAGAAGATGCTTCTCGCCATTCTCAAGCGTGATTTCCGCCAGAACGTCGATCTTTTTCCATTGGGCCCAGGTTTCGATGGCGGTGATTTTGACTTCTTTCGGGAATGACGGGCCGCAAAGGGCGGCTATGAATCCGTTTGAGAAGAACCGGACGTCTTCCTCTTCCGAGTCGAAATTGTTGAGCAGCCAAAGAAGAAAGCCGTCTTGGCTCAGCTCGCGATCGGCGTATTCGAAGAGATTGTGCCTCTCGTCCATACTCAGAATCTCTTTTTCCAATCAAAGCAATGGTCGAAGGGGCCCATCGAGCAATAGCCTTTCTTCGAGCATTTCGCCCGTTCCATGGCATTGCATCCGATGGTGCTGCTTCCCGGCGATACCGGGGCGGCCTTCCCGCACCAATAAGAGCAAGTCGCGCAGCATTTGTCGTTAGAGTTCGCTGAATTCATAATGAATCCTCCTTTTTCCGAACGAGACTTCTCCTAAACTAAGAATCGCTTATTTGTGCAAGTCTAGGACTTTAGAATTTTAACCACGCCGTCTGCAATTTGCTCTTTCGTAAGATCTCGCCGAACGCCTAACCGAGCATCTGGCTCAACAAAATCGAGAGCTTTCAATATCTTTTGAGGCGTAATGTTGGGAATATTCATTAAGAGCATCGTAACATCGAGAGAACTGAAGTCCTCGTCGCCCATTTTCTCAAAGAGGCAGCTGAGATAAGCAACACTATCTTCGTCATTTGGGTACATGATGGCCCTCCTATGAAACTTATTATTTCTAGTATAGTCTTCAAATCAGCTTTCTAAACCGAATAGTTTTTGCCGCCTTAGCGGGCGCTTAGATCGAGCCTGAATCTTTCGTAGGCCCTTTGCTTGGGATCCAGTTCCCGCATCTTCTCGTAGGCGTTGAGGACCCAATCCTTGTGGAGCCAATTGCGGAACCCGATGATTTTCGAGACGTATTCCTTGTAGAGGAGGAACGCCAAATCGGGGTCCTTCTCCGTCCCCCAGCCATTCTCGAAGCAAAGAGCGAGGTCATAGAGGCCTTCTGGTCGGTAGTCACTGACGTGCTTCCTCAGTTCGAGGAGGAGCTTAAAGCCCCGTTCCTTATCTTCGGCAACGCCGCGGCCATAGAGATAGCATTCGGCCAACTCCTCGGACGTCCCACCCATCGAAAGGAGCCGGAACGCCTCCTCGTAATCAACCTTGCCGTTCACGCCCCAATAAAGGCAAGCCCCGCGCATGCTGGCATAGCGGTTGTGACCATCGATTTTGTCGTAGAGGACGAGCCACGGGTATCGTTCCTCGGGCGTGCCGTCACGGTAGATCATCTCCTGGATGGCATCGAGGTAGCCGCCCTTCGCGAGCCTCTCGTAAATCTCTTCTGCTTTTGCCCCATCCTTCGGGAGGCGGAGATAATCGCTCAGTTCGTCAAAGCGATGCGGGTCGATCAGTTCGGCGTAGCGGTAGCTCATCTCCTCGTCGCCCGCTTGATAGCCCTTCTCGATCCAGAAGAACTCTTCGTCCATCATTTCCTCGGCCTTTTTGCCGCCGGGGTTGTCTCGGGTGACGAGGTTTTCAGACTCGACCGTCTTGGCTTTGAAGTATTCGTCCTTTATTTGGGCCAGCGGCATCCCGCTGGCTTTGTTCTCTAACTCGGATTTCCTTTTTTCCGTGAGCATCGTTACCGCCCTCCTGAACCCATTATGCCTAAGCCCCATAAAGCGGGCTATCCTTTTTGGAATCGTGTACCAAAAACGGGACATCATAAGTGCTATACTTTGGGCATGGAAAGCAAAAAGGCCTCGCTTATTTACATCCTAAAAACATTAGAGGACGAGAGTGATTCGTCGCATTTTCTCACGCAGCAGGAGATCATCGACTTCGTAGCGGCGAAATACGGCCTGAGGATGGAACGGAAGGCTGTCGCCCGCTCGCTGGCCTTGCTGGAACAAGCTGGCTATGACGTCAACAAGGACCCCAAAGGCGGATACGCCCTGCTTTCGCGGACGTTCGACGAGAGCGAGGTGTCCTTCCTCATAGATGCCATCTTCTCGAGCAAATCGATCTCCGGGAGCCAGGCCAAGAAACTGTGCGAGGAAATCTCCTCGTGCCTGAGCGTCCACGACCGCAAGAGCTTCGACTACCTCTACAAATCCGTGGATGTGAACCGGACCCCGAACAAAGACGTGTTTCTCAACATCGAGATCCTCTCAGAAGCCATCCGGAAGAAAAAGAAGATCACTTTCGCCTACCTCCGCTATGGCGAGGATGGGAAGATGGAGAAGAAGCACGACGAGTGGCGCTTCCACGGCGTCTCGCCTTATTATCTCGTGAACAACTTCGGCCGCTACTACCTGCTATCGGATTATGAAAAATACAACGACCTCACCTGCTTCCGAATCGAATTCATAAAAGACATCGAGATAACGGACGAGCCCGCCGTCCCGAAAGAGAAAGTGCCGGGCTTTGGAAAAGGATTCTCCGTCACCAAGTACATCAATGACCATGTCTACATCTTCGGCGGGAAGGTCGTCGAGGTTGAGGCCATTCTGCACAACGCCGGAGCCACGAATGCGCTCAAGGATTGGTTTGGTAAGAACGCAACGATCTATCAAGAAACCGGCGTGACGAAAGCAAAAATCATCACCGACGAAAGGGCGTTCTTCTATTGGTCCTTCCAATATGGTGAGGGAATCGAAGTCATCACTCCGAAAGAAATGCGGGAAAGAATCAAAGAAACAATTTCTAAGATGGCCTCAATATATTCCTCTGACAAATAACCCCATTGGCCCTAATCGAAAAGCTCAAATAGTGGGTTAACCTCGAATTTCATTATTTACAAAGTCTTCTAATAAACCTTAGAAGGCTTCTTTTTTTGGTCTAGTGATTCGCTCCTTTTATTTTGGTATGGGTGAAATTCAGTACTGGCTTATGTAGGCGTCTCAAGCGGGGGACGAGTCCGCTTTAAGAGGAAACCTACGGAAGGCAATCACGCTGAGACGTGTCCGTAAAAGGAACCAACGACGCTTGGTAACGAACCAGCGCCCATGACGTGCCCGCGTGGATTGCCGTGATTCTTGGGAAAGGAGGAATCATGAAAGAAACGAATTTCAACTACATCACCATCAACTCGGTCGGGAAAGACCTCAACGACAAACTGGTCGCCGGCTTCGCCAAAAGCGGGCTAAAGAGCAAATCGTCCTATCTGACCCAGGTGCTGAACCGGGGGCTGGAGGCCGAGGCCATCTGCGAGAGCGTGTCCGACCCGTCGAAGGCCGACGCCATCCTCAGCGAGATCAAGGGGCTCCGGGGCGATTTGGCGGCTTTGTCGGCCCAGCTCTTTGAGAGCGCCGCCGGAAACGAGGCCTACAAAACGGCCCTCTGCGAGGCTTTCTGGATGCTCGTCTTCATCAAAAACGACCTGAAGATCGACATGGGCGGATTCAAGGACGGAACCTACGACGCCCTGCCGGAGCACCTGGAGAAGAAAAGAAAGGAGGCGATGGAGGCCTATGGCAACGCCAAACGTGCTGGTTAGGACGCATTACTACGAGACGGGGTCGAAGGGCCGCGAATTCTACTCCTCGTCCGAGCGGAACGATTACCTGGACTACGTGGAGAAAGGCATCAAGGTCAACCGGGAAATCGACTACCTCGACTACGCCGGGGACGGAGAGAAATCGAGCGGCGTCTTCACCGCCAAAGGCATCATGCCCAAAGCGGAGATGAAGGAGCTGAGAAAGACCCTGCGCGAGACGAAGTCCTGCATCTGGGACTGCGTGGTGTCCTTCGAGGAAAACTACGGGAAGCGGAACGTCTACGACTGGATCCAAGCGAAAGACCTACTGAACAAAACCCTCCCGGCTTTCTTTAGAAGCGTCGGGCTCGACCCGGACAACGTCGTCTGGTACGCCGGATTGCACACCAACACCGACAACCGGCACATCCATCTGAGTTTCTTCGAGAAGGAGCCCAGGGTCTACGACAAAACGACAAAGGTGTACCGCTACCGGAAGGGGAAGCTTCCGATGGCGAGGGTGGCCGACCTCAAAATGGCCATCGAGAAAGCCTACCTCTCGCCGGTCGAGGGCGCGAAAAGGGTGAGGCGTTTGATGGAGGAAGGGGCGAGGAAAGCCGTCACCGGCGACATCTGCCGCGACTCGCATTCCGAGAGGGTTCTGCTGAGGAAACTGTACGAGGAAATACCGCAAAAAGGCGATCTGGGCTACGAGTCCGAGAACATGGATCCCTGCCGGGGCGACATAGACGCGCTGAGCGATCTCGTCCTCTCCAATAGCGGCCTCTCCGGCGAGTGGGAAAGGCTCAAGAAGGAGATGGATGAGCGGGACGCGAAGACCCGGCTGATCTGCCAGGCCCAGAAGATCCAAAACCCAGAGCCGTATCTTTACGCCCCGAAGTTCAAGAGGGATCTCAGACGAAGGATGGGGAACGCCATCATCAAGGAGATCGTGAGGCGGCGGGGCGAGGAGCGAAAGAAGGCTTTGATCCTCCGTCATCCGAAGGCCATCCAGAAGAACCACATCGACCATGTCCTGATGCTGATCGGGCAGGCGGTCCGCTTCGAGGAGGTGGCCTCCAACGAAGCCGCTGACGCCTTTGACGAATTCGAGGCGAAGCTCGCCGAGGCCGAGCGCGAAAGGAAGCTCGAGGAAGGCGAGGACGAAATGGACTAATAGGGGTCAAACGGCCCTGAAAATCTAGACAGGATAAAGGTTTTAACTAGAAGTTAGTTAAACCCAGTTGTCGTGCGAACGGGATGCCCGTTCCACATCAAGGAGTGAAAAACACAAAAACACTATGAAAAACAAGAAGACGAAACCGGCGGCCGAGCTTGAGCTCGAGTTCACCGATACCCAAACCGGGAAGAAGACGACCAAGGTCTATCCGTTCTGCAAAGAGCTGATGTCGATGGTCATGGTCGTGCTGCTCGAGTATTACACCCCGGACGGCAAGATGAGCGACAAGGAGCGCGAGGAGCTGAGCGTGGGGGCGGTGTTCAAAGACTACCTCCGCTGGCGCAACGAGAAGGCCAAGTACCCGGACGACATCGACGAGCCGTTGATGAACCGCCTTGCGGATGCCTTCTACGGCTACTATGACCACATGATCAACAAGGAACGGAAGGAGGGCAAAAAGAGCGATGGCAAATCCAAGCACTAAGCGGAACGCCAACACGAATCCGGAGGACCTCGTCCGCTACGCCCGCCTTCTGGGGGTTTTGTCGAACATCCGCGAGTCGGGCTTTCTCACGAAGGAGGAGACGGACGCCATCAAAGCCCAGCTGATGAAGAACTACCAAGTCTCGTCCGATTGGATGGTGGGGCGGGAATTCAAAGGGAAGAAAACCATCCCGGGAGGTAAGGAAAAATGAGCGAGAACAGAGTTGTCGTTATCAAGGGCGATCCGAACATCGCCAAGAAGAAGGCCGCCGAGCAGGCGGGTCGGAAGATCCGGGTGGCGGCCTATTGCCGGGTCAGCACGATGGCCGATGAGCAGATCGACTCCTTCAAGAGCCAGGTCGCCTATTACACCAGCCTGATCAACAGCAATCCCGAATGGGAGAACGCCGGGATCTACGCCGACGAGGGCCTTTCGGGCACCCAAGCCGACAAGCGGCCCCAATTCCTGAAGATGGTGGCCGCCGCGATGAACGGCCAGATCGACATCATCCTCGTGAAGTCGCTCTCGCGCTTCGGGCGCAACACGGTGGACAACCTGAACTACATCCGGGCCTTCAAGGAGAAGAACGTCGCCATCCGCTTCGAGGAGGAGGGCATCGACACCTCGAAGGAGAGCGGGGAGATCATGATCACCATCCTCTCTTCCTGCGCTCAGCAGGAGGTCCAAAGCACCTCCGAGCACGTGAAAACCGGCCTCAAGATGATCATGTCCCGGGGCCAGCTCATCGGCTACAACGGCTGCCTTGGCTACGACTACGACAAGGCGACCAAATCCATCCAAATCAACAAAGAGGAGGCCAAGATCGTCCGCTACATCTTCAGCCGCTACCTCCAAGGCGCCGGCACGACCGTCTTGGCGCGGGAATTGACCGAACTGGGATACAAAGGCAAGGACGGGAATCCGCGCTGGTTCGACTCAACGATCCTCGGCATCATCAAGAACGAGAAGTACAAGGGCGACATCGTGCAGGGCAAGACCTTCACCGTCGACCCCATCAGCAAGCGTCGGCTTCGGAACTTCGGCGAATCGGATCAATACTGCATCCGCAACCACCATGAGGCCATCGTTAGCGAAGCCGATTGGAACAAGGCGCAGGAAATCCTTAAGCAGCGTTCCTATTGCCGGAGGCTGCCTTCCGATGGGTCCCGGATCAAACTCTCGAGAAAATACACGTTCAGCACGGTCATGGAGTGCGGCTTTTGCCATGGGACGATCGTCCGGCGGAGATGGTGCGGCGGCAAGAACGGGCCCATCCCCATTTGGCAATGCGTGAATTACAGCAAGAAGGGGAAGGAACTTTGCCCTTGTTCCAAAGGGATTCCCGAGTTTGTCATCCAAGGCGCGTTCGTGGACATCTACAACGCGGTGATTTCGGGCAAGGATGCCGTCTTGGAAGAGATTTTAGCGGTTTCGGAAAGCACGATCGGCAAAAGCGATTTCGCCCTCCAGAAGAAAGCGAATCAGCGCTTGCTGGGCGAGAACAAGGCCAAGCGGGACAAACTCGTTGGGCTTTATCTGAACCGCGCCGTTGATGAGCAGACCTATCAGAAGGAATATGGCAAACTCGAGAAGGACGAAAAGAACCTCCAAGCCGAGAAGGACCGAATCGAGTTCGCCGAGGCCCAGCAATCCGAATCGAGCGACCGGCTTGAGCGTTTCCGGAAATTCATGTCAGCGAACGGGAAGGGCCCGATCAAGGAATTCGATGCCGCCCTTTTCGACACCTGCATCGACAAGGTCATCATAGGAGGCAAGGACAAAGGCGGAGTTGAAGATCCTTATCAGATGACTTTTGTATTTAAGGCCAGTTTTGCCGGGGTTATTGCTCCAGAGAAATCGGAAAATGAAGCCGCCAAGAAAGACAAATACACCATTATCGGCGAAGCCCATCATTATTGGCAGCACGCGACGTTTGTTCAAAGCGGACGACACGAACGGCAAAAAAGAATTAGAGATCTTGTCGATTTAATAGCGGTCGTTGAAACTGTTGAAATTGGGGCAAAACAAAATGCTTAGTAATGGCAAATATTTAGATACTACTTAATCATCCTGCCCCTTGGCCTTATAATTTCTCCGAATGATAAAAGTTGACCAAATAACCAAAGACAACGAGGTCATTAAAGATTTCGACCAAAAGTTGAGCGTCCGTGAAATCGGCATTTTGATGTCCTCGCTTTTTGTTAACTCAGTCGAAAAAGATCGGAAGCAGTTTATCATTGGCAAAAAAGTAGCGATTTTGGCTGCTAATGTCACCTATCTAGGAATCCCACATCCTCTGTTTACAAAACGCATTCAACTTAAAGATTACTATCCGGCCTATTTTGCCGATGATATAAAAAAGGGACTGCATGTTATTTATCTGGGGATTTACACCTATCGCTCTACGCGGCTTTTTGTTGTTTTTGAGCCAACCACTTACACAAATAAGAAAAGCCATAATTCTTCCGCGCACGTGCACACGCTTGACCTTCAATATGGTCTCAAGAAGGGGCTGTATCGGAAAACAGATCGGAACGGGAACACTTTGTCCGTTATGACCAAGGAACGGTTCCAGGACTATGTGGATGACCTTGTCTACGGCAAAATGGATGATGATATAACCTACGACGACGCGATCAAGGCGTTCTTCAATGGGTTCTTTGCCACTCTGCCTCAGAAATGGCTTGGAGTCGATTGCTACAAAGAGATGGTCGCCGCTAACTACAACAACGCTATCCAATCTGAATGGCCCGGTTGGTACTTCGAGTATCTCTTTCAAAAATATCTGGCCAATCACCCTCAGGATGACGTCGAGTGGTGGAGCAGCAAGAAGGAAGGGGACATCGATTTCGACCTCAAATTCCCCAAGCGCCCTTGGTTCTATGGTGACCTCAAAGCGGACCAAACTGGAAGTTCCGTCCAGGGGAATGTCTTTGATAACGTGGAGACGGTCATCAAGGACAACAACGGTCGGATCTGGTACGTGGTCATGAAGTTTGACTGTGAGAAAGACGCTGACCATGGGTATGCAGTTACGAAAGTTTGGGATGAATTGCGCGGTGGCAAGTACGATGGCGACGAGAAGTTGATGGCCGAGCGCTACGGGAAGAAAATGAAATTCTCTGTGACCCCGAAGTATTTCCGCATTCTGAATCTGGACAAGGCAATCGAGGAGATGCTCAAGGCGAGCCTCCGCCATCAAGGCCATAACTCAAACGGCAAGCCGAGGCCAGTCAAAATCCAGATTTCTAAAGATATTGAGGATGTGCTTTCAATTCTGGATGTCGATTTCAAGAAGAATGGCTAGCTTTTTGTCGATGACTCCTATAAAATAATCACATGCCAATTAAAGAAAATTTCACGTTCATAGATCTCTTCAGCGGTATCGGCGGATTCCATCAGGCCCTCGCCTCTTTCGGCGGCCGATGCGTCCTTGCCTCCGACATCGACAAGGAGTGCATCAAGGTTTACAAAGCCAACTACGGGATGGATTCCGGCCACAACGTCCGCGACATCAAGGACGAGGACGTCCCCGATCACGACGTTCTCTGTGCCGGCTTCCCCTGCCAGGCTTTCTCCAAGGCCGGGAAGCAACTAGGGTTCTACGACCAGACTAGAGGGACCCTTTTCTTCGAGGTGGCCCGCATCCTCAAGGCGAAGCACCCGAAATACATCATGCTCGAGAACGTCCGTAATCTGGTCTCCCACGACAACGGGAACACCTTCCACGTCATCCGCCAGACGCTCCACGACCTCGGCTATCGGCTTGAGGCTGAGCCGAGGATTCTGAGTCCGTATCAATTCGGCATCCCCCAGATCCGCGAGCGTGTCTACATTCTTGGCGTCTATGACCCCAAGCACGCTGACAAGCCGTTGGAGATCGAACTCCCGAAACTCATGGAGAAATCCGACAACTCGATCGACTCTGTCCTCGAAAAAAACGCCGATCCATCTTATGGGATCACCAAGCATCAGGAGGAGGTCCTCCAGGCTTGGGACGACTTCTACCACGGAATCGACATGAAGGTCATTGGCTTCCCTGTCTGGGTCGCCTATTTCAAGCGGAAAGCGACCTCCGACATGCCGGACTGGAAACAGGATTTCGTCAACAAGAACAACAGACTTTACCAAGACAACAAAAAATTCATCGACGCTTGGCTTAAGACCAACAAGAATTTGAAAGACTGGACTCCGTCGGAGCGGAAGTTCGAGTGGCAGGCCGGCACGACCGAAGACTCGATTTGGAAATGCCTGATTCAGTATCGTCCGTCCGGCATCCGGGTCAAGAAACCCGATTGCTTCCCAGCCCTTGTCGCAATCGTGCAGACTCCGATCATCGGGAAGTACCGCCGAAAGATGACCGTTCGCGAAGAAGCGAGGCTGCAAAGTTTCCCTGATTCTTTTATTCCTGACGAAAGTCGCCAAGTCGCGTATAAACAGTTTGGGAATTCTGTTAATGTTGCGGTATTACGCATATTATTTTCTTGCTTAACGCACACGTATTGACGCGGAGAGGAGACACCATCCCCTGAGTTGGGGCGAAACGATGGAATTTGATAAGAAATTATGCCAAAAAATCGTTTTTGCGTTCTCTGACTCTGATAAGCAATTCGGAGACGTTACTTTTACCGATGAAGAAAAAGCTCTTTTAAAACAATACTACATTTCGATAATGAGCCACGGATTGTTAACGGGGTCGGCTAACCGCGATGTTCTGGAAATCGTTACCGCATTTCTAATTTGTACAACCAAAAACTATAAAGGCGATTGGGATGGGAAAAGTTTTTGGGACCGCATTTCAAATGAGATCGTTTATCGCCCCGATTACCAAACACAATTGCCCGCCATCGGAAAGTGTCTCGAAAGTTATTGTCGGCCTTCTTTTAGGACCGTTTCACAGTTCGAAGGCGATCACCGCTATGTAGAGTCCCTGTTTTTTCAAGCATACTCGCCGCGCGTTTCGGTACAGGCCTTTATTGAATTGGCCTGGTCTTTTTATAGAGACCCCGAGTTATTCGATCTTAATTATTTCGATACAAAAGAAGAACAAAATCTTTGCGAAGCCATCATCAGTGACTTAGAGAAATTTTATTCGAACGCCGACATCGAAAGCGGTCTTATTATCGAGAGCCAATCGTATTCAATTCGGTCTGGACTTCGCTACGCATTTAAGGAAGCCCCCAAGGCCGCGACGAAGATATTAAGACGGATTTTGCGTTATATCGATTTTATTTATCATCATTCAGACTCGGTTGGAGAAGAAGAAGGATATCTTGGCTTGCTTTGCAACCAATATGTTCCAAAACTTTTGGCTTCTTTTTACTCAAGCGATTCAGCTCAAAGACAGTCGCGGCAGAAAGTAACTGTCGATGATTTGACGAAAGTTAGGGCCTTTTTTATCTATCGAGAATTAGAACACCAGACTTATCTCGAACTTCCTAGAATACGTCTCTATAGAGAAGATCAGCAATTTAGGCAAGCTGAAGTCAAACTTTATATTTGCACGCCCGAAAGCGATGTCCTACTAGATGAAAAAATCGTTTCAACTTCCGGAGAGCATTTCAGACACATTCTTGACGAAATTTCGATCCCATTAACCGATTATTTGCCTCTTTGTTCTGCCGAGATCGATTTTCGAGTGGTTTTAAGTTTTGATGGCGGGAGTCCTGTTTACGATTCGAAAGAAACACTATTTCGCAAATATGTTGTGTTCAAGAGTGGCAAGGAAATTACTGGGCGAGCAGTGCAGCCCGGCGAGTTCGTTGTTCTACATCCAAGCAATTTGGTCATCGATGAAAACGTTCATTCGAATCAAACCCCGCTAATTATTAACGAATCAATATTCGCCTTTTCGCCCGTCGATGGTGACCGCATTTCCTATAATGGATCATATTGTTTCTTCGGCGAAAAGAAGAATGGTGCCCATATTTTTTACGATGAAGAAAAAACGAAGATTTTTCAAGGCGTGACCTATCAGAGACTTGGCGTTACCTATGATATCTATCAATCAATCGGGCCTTTGTTCATTCGAACCGATGATCAGATTTGTGCTGAACACTTAGCCATTCAAATCAAAGACAAGGATGACCGATTGATTAGCAACACCCCCTTAAACACCCTAAACGAGGATTCCGGGATCTATCTTTTTGATTTGCCTGATTTCGTTTCTCAAAAAACGGGGCTTCTGGAAAATTTGCTGACAATAGCGGTGGTTGACGTCTCGGCTAGTAAGGTCTTATTCATCGACCACATAGCCGTTTTGCCTGATTTTTCTATTCAGCGAGGTCTCTCCCCGTATTTAGGCGGGCAAGGAGAAATTACTTTCGTTTGCGATGGGCAAAAGAGCGTATTGTTGTCGGCCAAGAACGCCATTTCAGAAGATGCTTCCGTTTTGGGTGGTGTATTTTCGATTACGACGCCTTATTTTTCTTGGCGAATCAATGAAGGGGATCCTCATTGGTGCCCGGTTGAAAACAAATTGCCATTGATTCAGAGATTTTTCCAATCCAACGACTGCGTTTTCGTTGATTCGTTCTATGAGGACGTGGCGTTATTTTGCGGCGAAAAAGAAATTGCAAAGGATGAGAAGAATGGTGCCTTTTTGCTTGGCAGTTTTCTCTATGGCCCTGACGGTGATGCGGCTTTTCTTTCTAAAAACGGTGTGTATGCCAAAATTGATGATGTCATTTATCCGCTCTTCTATTTGACCGATAAACCTTATTTAAAAAATCGAACTTCTGAGGCCGTTGTTGTTGTGGATGGAAATAACATTTCTGTTGCGCTGGCCGAAAACTTTGTCGGCGATCCTAAAACATTTTTCCGCCTCGAGTTCATCCCCTACGCAGGCGAACCCCTTGTTTTCTCCGGCCAATTCGCAGAAAAACCTCTTCTGAATCAAACTATCCCGACGGGGTCTTACACTTGTCGCTTGTCCTATTCGAACTCTTCTGACGAATATTCGCTGAGGACAATGATTTTTTCTGAAGTTATTTCGATAGGTGATGAGAATTCCCTTTTGTTTAGGAATGTTGGCCAAATCGCGATTAGTAGGGTATCAAAAATTAAGATGACTGGTGTTAATTTGTCTAAAATTGAATATTTGGGGGACAATGGTTTTGGCCCTATGTTCCAATGCCAGATTCACGCTCCGTGGTTTAAAACGATTGAGGGACAATTTGGGATTAAAGCCGGGAATAGTCTTTCGGTTATTCGATATTTAGGGAAAGACGGTATCTATCGTGATTTTTCAGTTGACGTTGCTAACAAAAGACTATCGATGAAACCTGCCGATGAAGTAAATTACATAGAGTGTTTCTCGATTTATTCACAATCTGTCAAGGAGGATAGTTAATGTTTAATCCAGCAAAAGCATCTGCGCAAATCAAAGAAGATTTCATTCGCTATCTTTGCACCTCGTATCGGACTAAGGATGAAAATTACAATCAGCAATTTAAGGCTTTGCTCGAACAAGAAATCACAAAAGGTCCTTTTGTGGACATCAATGATGTTTTTGAAACTGGGCATTCAATCAATGATTTGATTAATGAAGGCGTGGCCTCCTCGCTTTATCGGGAGCTTGAAGCGAAAAAACCAGTTGAGGCGGAGATTGACGCCCCTTTGAACCGGCCTCTTTTTAAGCACCAAGAACAAGCGATTCGTTCCACTTCGGCCGGTAAGAATATTGTCGTTACAACAGGGACCGGATCGGGCAAAACCGAATGTTTTTTGTATTCGATAATGAATTCTCTTCTCAAGGAAAAAGAAAAGGGGACATTATCTGAAGGCGGAGTCCGGGCAATCCTAATTTATCCGATGAATGCCCTCGCAAATGATCAGGTTGATCGGTTACGAAGCATGCTGATGTTTTACCCCGACATCTCCTTCGGTGTTTTTACCGGCGAAACAGAAAGCAATCCTTTGAGCGCAGAAAACAGATACAATCGCACTCACTCTTCAGAAACCGTTGCGCGCGCCAGGACAAAGTTGCCAAACGAAAGATTGTCACGAGAAGAAATGTATGCCAATCCTCCGCATATTCTCATAACAAACTATGTGATGCTTGAATATCTTTTGTTTAGGCCCGACTATTCCGATGTTTTCAAGGGCAGCAATGTTCATTTTATTGTATTAGATGAATCCCACGTTTATCGCGGTGCTACCGGGATGGAGACCGCAATGCTTTTAAGGAAGTTGAAGGCAAGATTGAATAAAAACGAGGGGCAAATTCAATTCATCCTGACGAGCGCCACGCTCGGGAAACCGGGCGAATCAGAAGATGACATCGCCTCGTTCGCCTCAAGTTTGACTGGGGAAACGTTTGGGCCAGGCGACATCATTTATGGGCAAAGAAAGCAAACGGACATAACCACCATTCCGCAAAAACAATATCCCGTAGAATTATTCCGTTCCATCGCCGATTCAAGCCCCGAAACGATCTTGTCAGTTTTTGCAAAATTTGGGGTTGCTTGCGCAAACGAAAAAAAGCCCGAAGAGACAATTTACCAAATTTGTCACGACAGCCAGTATTATTACCTTCTTCGTAATCATTATTCAGGTCCTGTCGCGATTGTTGAAGTTGCAACTTGGCTAGGTCTTGATTTAAACGACACCATCGCTTTCTTGTTCTCTTGCTCCAAAGCGGGGAGAAACGGAATGCCTCTTTTAGACATTCACTATCATTTTTTCATCCGAGCAATGGAAGGCGCTTACGTTACGCTTTCCGGTAAAAGAGAACTCTTCTTGGATCGCAAAGAAGAAGTCATCAATTCGGACGGAACCAAAGATAAAGTCTTTGAAATTGCTCGATGCAGCAATTGTGGGGACATTGCTTTGGTAGGTAATATTGTTTCGGATGATAGCAAAGGCGAACTCAATTTCGTTATGCAAAATCCCCCCTTAGACAAAGGAAGAATTGAGGAAAGGGATCCACAATTTTTCCATATCGTTGATCAGCGTTGTTCTGAAGACGAAACCGAAATTTACGATGATGACGGAGAAAAGGAAACTAAGAAAGAAGACTATTGGCTCTGTCCCCATTGCGGAAGAGTTACCAAGACCATTTCCGGCAAACCAAAATGTGGCCATGACTCTGACGAGATGATTTTATTGCGGGTCAAAAAAGGCTCAGATAAATGCTTGTTTTGCTCCGAAGGAAATTACAGTGCGTTTTATGTCGGGAGTGATGGTGCAACATCGATCATTGGCATGTCACTTTTTGAGGCGCTCCCAACCAAAAAAGTTAGCATTACAGACGGAGACACGAGAAAAACCTTTGAAGGCGGAAAACAATTCCTTTGTTTTTCAGACTCAAGGTCTGAGGCCGCTTTCTTTGCTTGCTATGAAGATAAAACATACAACACTTTTATTGCCCGTCGTGGTTTAGCAAAAGTCTTGGATGGAATGCGCCAAGAGATCATCGATTCGAAAGTGGGCTATTGTACGGCCACCGATTTGGCCAATTCCCTCGGAACATTTTTCGCAAACAATCAAAGTTTTGCCGAATCGTTAGCAAATGAAGGCGTCAACAAAGCACTTCACGATTTGTCGATGAATTACTCCTGGATGATTGTTTTGGACCAACTTGTTGGTGCGAATCGGAAAAACTATTTGCAAAACATGGGTTTCCTTCAATTCAAATATCTTGGAATTAACCATTCTGTTGTCGCTGACATTAAGAAACATTTTGGACTTCATATCGATGATGAACGACTTGGCGATTTATTGAATCTCTTGGCGATGACCTTCGCAAAAAACGGGGCGCTCATCCCAGAGAAAAGCGATTTGGAACCTTTCGTTATGGAATATGTTTATCATTCATCGGTTCAGAATGCACTTCTCGAACAAAAGACAGAGGGCTCCGGGTCTCATAATCAGAGTTGGCTCCCGCAGAATCTGAAGGGAAAAACAGATAAGTGGCGTAGGTCCTATCGACAAAACATTGTGATGAAGACGTTGGGCTATGATGGCGCTCAGGCGAATGATTTTTTACGGTATTTTTGGGAAAGTTGTTTAACAAATCCTCAAACAAATTCTGCCTATTCCGCTAGACCGATTGGCAGTTATGGGGGGTTTGCGATGCCCACCAGTTCTTTTGGAATTCGGGTCCCCGGCTGTGCAGATGCTCATTGGTATCGGTGCAAAAGATGCGGCCATATTTTTGCTTATGATTTAAATGGTGCTTGCCCGCTGGAAAATTGTGGTGGTTCACTTGAAGAAATTAAAGATGTTGCTGGGTATTACAAAGACAACTATTACTATCGTGTTTATCAGGGGAATTATCTTAGAAAACTTCTGATCAAAGAGCACACGGCTCAACTTGGGCGCGAAAAAGGTGCTGAATACCAGAACTTATTTAGAGATAACCTCATTAATGCCCTCTCATGTTCAACCACGTTTGAAATGGGGGTTAACTTAGGCCATTTGGAAACAGTTTTTCTAAGAGACGTTCCTCCTACGGCCTCGAATTATGTACAGCGGGCTGGCCGTGCTGGTCGTAGCCAAGAGGCATCGGCCTATGCCATTACTTACGCCAAACTTTCATCCCACGATTTCAATTATTTCGAGAATCCTTTAGAGATGATTTGTGGCCGAATCAATCCCCCTTTGCTTAAAAGGGACAACGAAAAAATAGTATATCGTCACATTTATTCGGTTGTTCTTGGCTATTTCTTTAAAAAACGCCCAGAATTTTTCGGGAAGGATGAAGTGTCTGTTTTCGTTAATCCAGCCTCCGTAAACGATGGTTATTCAGAATTCAAAAAAATGGTGCTTTCTCGTCCCGACGAGCTTACTGCGTTATTAAAAGCTTCTTTTGGTGGGAAGATTGACCAGGAATTCTTTATTAGCGCCTATGGTGACGGAGCTAAAAATAGTTGGGTGCGGGACTTGATTGGCGATGGAGGCCGTTTGGAGAGCGCAGTGGCGGTTTATAAAAATACGTGCAATGAGTTTGACAAAGAGAAGGACGAATTGATAAAAACAGAGCAATACGAACTGATTGAAGGCGTTAAAAAACGAAAGGAATTTTTCCTTAATCAACCGCTTATTTCATTCCTTGTTAACGCAAACGTTCTTCCTAAATATGGATTCCCTGTTGATACGGTCGAACTTTCGGATCGCGTTTATTCGCCGAAAAACCGAAGCAGGTTTGATCAGGGGATTTCACTAAGCAGGGACATGAGCCAGGCGATAAGCGAATATGCCCCGGGGTGCAAAGTTGTAGCAGACGGTCATATGTACACTCCAAGATATATTTCTCAAGTAATTCGATTTGGTCAAGCCAAATTTGATGATGGATATTATTGCGAATGCGGGACCTGCCATACACCAAATTTCATGGTTGATGATTCTGTAACAGCAAAATGTTCCGGATGTGGTGCAACGCTTTCCGGGGTGAATAAAATCAAAGCAATTCAGCCAAGCGCGGGGATGCTGACAGACGGCAAAGTCGAAGACGTTCCGATGACGAAACCGCAAAAATATTACCATTCGCGTGAATATTACGTAGGAACAAACTACGGCGCATCGAAAAAGGTATTCGTCGTTGGCAGCAAAAAAATCACCATCATTTCTACCGAAAACGACAAAATCATGGTTACTACCCCAACCAACGAACCGTTCTACGTTTGCCAAAAGTGCGGATTCGCATTGGGGAAAATGGATTCGGTTCAAAAAGAAGACCCTAAGAATCCTGGGAATTTGGTCTTCGATGGAAAAGAGACGAGACGTTTGCAAAGCGGAGTCGCAACCGGAATAACCTGTGCCCACATCACACCTTCTGGCAAGCGATGCGAGCAATCGGTCCTCGAGAGACGAATTTTAGTCCACACGTTCAACACAGACATCATCCAAATCTTGTTTAACGGCGCCACGTTCGACGAAAACGCGCAAGCGATGCCAGGCACTTCGCCGACAGGCATTTCGGTTTTGTACGCTCTTTTGTACGCGATTTGCAGAACTCTGGATATTGAAGATAACGACATATCTGGTTGCTTAATCCATAACGAATCAGGGGAAAATACCAATTTTCGTTTGGTAATTTACGATAACGTACCCGGTGGAGCAGGACAAGTTAAGCGAATTTTAGACAACGATGGCAAGAACCTCCGAGCCGTGTTGGAGAGCGCTTATGACAAAATGCAATGCGAATGCGATACATCGTGTTATAAGTGCCTTCGAACGTATGAGAACCAATATTATCATTCGATTCTTTCTCACAAAAAAGCTTCGGATTTTTTGAAAGATTATCAGGGCGTCGTTACTCCAACACAACCCGATTCCGATACGACTCTGAAGTTGAAATTTTCGCCTTCGAAATTGCATTTTGATCCAAACTCCGGATCCTTGAAAGCCTTGATGGCGCTTTTAGGCGGACAGCTTTCCAAAAAAGCAGCGGAGTATTTCAAAGAAAAGTGCGACATAAATCCGGACGAAATCGTTGTTCCTGTCATTAATTGGTCAA
>DAIQMS010000004.1:0-62660 GCA_036788815.1 Bacillota bacterium | reverse complement strand
AAGGATTAAAGCCTTTTCTTTTCTTTTTTATTAACATAATGGGCATTATGCGCAGTAGATATAAAAAAGGAATATAATGAAAGGAAGTGATAGGGATGAGTTCAAAGAAAAGAGCAGCCACTGCCGAGAGAAGCGAGCCCATTAGACCTTTCCCCCAAATCTCCGAGAGCCTAACCCCCGACTACAGCATCGCCTTCCAAGAACGGGCTATCAGTAAAAGGTCTCCCAAACGGGAAAAACCAAAGGGGATTCCTAAAATTAATCGCGATGATTAGAAAAAAGCTTGCACAAATTGAAAGAAAAATTTGTTTACATTATTAGAATATTTTAAATCTTACATTTTGTTCCACTGCTTCATCTTTCTGATCTGCTTTCTTTCTCTTTTCGAAAATGCTCTTTTTTTCCTTTGTTTGGATTGCGTTTAACCGAAAAGAAAAAAAGAGGCCGTCATTTGATAGCCTCTTCACCGAAATCTTTGATCGCTTGTAGAACGATGATTTTCTTATCTGCCGAGTTTACGATTCAAAAGTTCGTCGAGACCGATTTCCTGCCGTTTCTTTTCGGTGAAAATCTGGACGACGACAGCTCCACAGTCGACCACCACCCATTCGCTTTCCAGTGTTCCTTCCACTTTCCGGATCTCGAATTTGGCTTTCGTCAATGCTTCTTCAATGTCATCCGGATAACCCACGAGAGCTTTAGCGCTCGGTGCGGTCGCCAGAATATAGAAATCCGCGAAGGGGGTCCGCTCCTTGACGTCCACCACCTCGACGTCTTCGGCTTTGTGGTCTTCGAGGACATCAACGATAAGCTTTACTTCTTTGGTTTGTCTCATTTGGTTTTTCTTTCTCCGAGATAAAGATCCCGGCAGCTATCGGATAGTGGCGTCGACTCGAGCTCGCCTTGCTTTTCGAGGAACTTCTCATTCTCCTTGAGGACTTTGAGGAATCCGACGTAATAGTTCTTCAAGCAAGCATCGATCATCTTTGAGGAATCGTAACCTCGGGAAGGATCGATTTTATCGGAAGAATAGATGATTTTGGTCAAGGGCGGCATATGGGCTTTGCCCGTGCAATGGTATTGGATCGCATCGAGGATGTCCTCGCTTTGGATCCCGAATTCGGTTTTGGCAAGATAGGCGCCCGTGAACTGGTGCAAGCACCAAGACGGGTAATCTTTGTATTCCGGGAAATGCTCGGTGATGATCTTGCGGCTTTCGTCTTCGGAAAGGTGCTTCCCAAGATCATGGAGGAGCCCGGCGATATAAGCGTGATCGGGCGCGATGAGCTTATTCCGTTGGGCGATCGCGTAGGCCAGGTGCGCCACCGAGAGCGAATGGGCGAGCCGATGGCCGCTGATATAGGTCTCGATCTTCTTCATGAAGTAAAGATCGTTCTTCTCGATGTAATCGAGGACGCTTAAGGGGACGTCGATCGATTTGAGCTCCCGAACGTCGCTGCTCGAGACCGCGCCAGAACCTTCGTAATCCAGTTTCTCAATCCCATATTTCGTTAAGATGGCCGGATCCACTTCGACTCCGGGCCGAGGGATATAGATCAAATGGACCAAAGACGCCATTTCGTCGGGGCTTTTCCATTTGGGGAATTTGTTCACTTCATCGGCGCCGATCAGCCAATAGAATTCGCGGTTCGGGTAGCGTTTCGTAAACTCCTTCACCGTGTCGATCGAATAGGTGATGTTGCCTGGCCGCGTCATCTCGCAGAGGTCGAGGCTGAAGCCGCCGGAGCCATCGTGATCGAGGGCGAGGTGAAGCATGTTCACCCGGTCGAGGGCCGAGGCCTCGGGCTTCTTCCAACGGGGATCTTTCGCGGGGACAAAAACGACGTCCGCGTTGAGCCGTAAAGAAGCGGCTCTTGCGAGACGGAGGTGCCCGTTATGAATCGGATCGAAGGATCCGCCGTAGATGATGATTTTCTCCATAGTTAGAGAACGATCGAGGGATTCTCCTTGCGCGCGCGATAAAGAATGAGGATCCGCCCGACGATTTGGACGACTTCGCTCTTGCTCTTCTCAGCGATTTCTTCCCCTAAGGGAGCCAATTCCTCTTTCTGAGTGGTCAGCACTTTGATCTTGATGAGCTCGTGGGCGGTCAGCGCTTTGTCGATGACCGCGACGACGTGATCATCGATCTCGCCTTTTCCGACCGTGAGCGAAGGCTCTAAGGGATTCGCAAGTTTGAGGAGCAACGCTTTATTCTTGGATGTGAGCATATTATTTTACCTTGGCCCTTGAGCCATAAACGCCGATGCCTTTCGGCACGTAAAGCCGGAACGTCTCGTTTTCGCCTTCGAAGGTGAACCAGCCAAGCCCGGCCACGCCGATGTCGCGCCGGCCCGTTTCCGTTACCGGGATATCAAAGATATCGAGGTCATGGAGCGAATGGACTCTTTCCCAGGCGGGGGCTAAGGATCCCTTTTCGAGCGATTTCTTGTAGTCATCGTCCATCTTCTTGTTCGGATGGATCCGCTTGATGTCGACCGCGTCCGCGCAATAGGCCCGGACGGTCACTTTCTTCTCCGATTTGAGGAGGTCAATTCGGGCTAAGCCACCGATCCAAAGGGACGAGCCTTCTTCTAAGACGAAGTCGCGGCCTTTGAGGGCAGCGCTCGGGGTGAGAGCTCTCGCTAAGGCGCTATCGTGCCCGCAGAGCGAATTCTCGTTCCCGGTCCCCGGAGTGTCGTAGATGCTCGAAGACGAATCGAGCGGGATCTGCATGACCCGAAGGTGGGTCGAAGGATATTCGCCCGTCACGATCGAGCGGGACGAACGATTGGTGTAATCATGAAGGAAGCTCGATAAGAAGAGGGTTTTTCCCGCCCCGACCGAGCCGATGATATAAACATCGTGCCGCCGCCGTTTCTCTTCGATCAATTTGGCGGCTTCCGAAGTATCGCCCAAGGAAGAGAGACTCACCAGGACGACGTCTTCTTTCTGCGCCGGAAGCCCTGAGGCCCGGAAGCGGTGAGCGACGTACTCCCGTAAATCCTCGTCTTTGGCTTCTTTCGGCATCAAGTCGCGCTTATTGGCCAAAATCACGAGCGGCAAAGAACGAATGATCTCGTTCACTTTGCTCGAGAAGGAGCATTCGAAACTGAAGAGATCCACCACATAAACGATCAAGGCATCCGAGGCTTTCGCATCGGAGAGCATCGTGAGGAAGTCGGGGCTCACGAGCGCTTCTTGCGGGGTGAGATTGAACTTGTTCTCGTGGTAGCAATGCTCACAGAAAAGAATCTGATCGAGCGGGCTGTTCTCGAGAATCTTCTGAGCGATATAGCCTTCTTCGCCCGGCTTCTCGCTTTGGAGGATGGCTCCGCAGTTGTAGCAGCGTCTCACCACATTGAGCTGACTCATTCTTTTTTCTCCTTCCACGAGGGGACGAGATGCCCCTTCATCATCTTTTTTCGCTTGGGCGTATCGAAGAGCCGATTCCACTTCGTCACCCAAGGTTCCTTCGGCGAGAGCGGATCCGTCAGGATGCTTCGAATCCCTGAATGGTTGGCGCTCACGACGTCGGTCATGATCTGATCGCCGATCAGAACGGTCTCGTTTTTCACGAAGCCCTGCTCTTTGAGGATCCGTTTGAGCCGGAAGGCAAAGGGCTTGAGGAGACCCGAGAGGGCTTTGACGCCCAGGAGTTTGGCGTAACGGGTCACCCGCTTGGAGGTGTTATTCGACGCGATATAGAGATGGAGCCCTTCTTTTTGAAGAGAGCTCACCCAGGCTTTGGTTTCTTCGCTCGGCTCCTTTTCCTTATAAGGGGCTAAGGTGTTGTCGAGGTCGAGCAAGATGTTCTTCAATCCCTGCTCGAGATAGAACGAGGAAGGTATCTCGTAAAAGGAATGAGCGGTATAGGTGGGGAGATACTTCGCCTTAATCATAACCGATGAAAGGGCGCTTTCTCAACCCCTGCCCTCACTTCTTTTCCTCCGACGCTTTCGGCTCTTCGGGCGTTTCCGTAGCGCTTTCCGATCCGCTAGCTTCTTTCGGAGCGGATGTTTGATCCGCCGTTTCTTTTTGGACGAGGCTCGGCGTTTTATCTTCTTCCGTGTCTTCGTCGAAAAGCGAGATTTGCTCGTAGCCGTCTTTCTTTTCTTGCGGTTCTTCCAATAAAGGTGATGGGGGAACCTCCTTCGCCGGGAGAGGCAAACTCACCGTCGAATCATCGATCCGCTCGCTCTC
Organism: Bacillota bacterium; assembly: GCA_036788815.1. Classification (GTDB taxonomy): domain Bacteria; phylum Bacillota_I; class Bacilli_A; order RFN20; family CAG-826; genus UBA4951. The sequence continues at coordinate 58,457 of DAIQMS010000004.1, read as the reverse complement.
TTCGTAAGAGACGAAAACGATGCGGGCTTTGACGGGGAAGCCATCCGGCCGCTTCGCGTACTTTTCAATCGGCGTCAAATAGAAATCCGGGAACGTCACGTCGATTCGGGTCGCATCTTCCAAGACCGCGTCATAGGTAAAGGGCGAGGGCTTGGCCAGGATCTTTCCGACGTAGACGACTTTGTGCGGCTCCTTCTGGAAGGAAGGAACGATGAGGGTGGCCTTCGAAAGCCTTCCGCTCATCTCGATATGCGACATTTCGAAAGTCCTCGTGCAGCCCCGGTCGGTGATGAGGGCGACTTTGCCGCCTTCATCCGGACGGAAGGAAAGGACATCGACGAGATCCTGCCCTTTGAAGGCGCCGGCTTTCATGCCGCCGGTTCTCGGGTTCGTGATCAGGACTTCGTTCTCGTTATAGAAAACTGCCTTCCCGTCATTTGAGACGATGAAGAGCGCGGAATTGCCGCTGGTGAGGGTAGCGCCGACGAGCTCATCGTCATTGATAAGCTTGATCGCCGGATAGCCTTTGCTCCGCCGGACGACCGGGAAGCTCGAAAGGGCGATCCGTTTGACGAGGCCTTTCTTCGATAAGACGACGATATAAAGATCATCGCGGAAATGACTGACCGCGAAAGCGCGGACCAATTTCTCGTCCGGGGCGATTGAGACAAGCTGGCTCACGTGGAAGCCTTCATCGTTCCACTTGGTCTCCTTGATCTCGTTCACCGGGATGTAAAGGTAATTGCCTTTCGAGGTGAAAATAAGCATGTAATCGGTGGTTTGGCATTGGCCGATGTAAACGAAGCCATCCCCTGCCTTCACGCCGGGCCGAGCGCCGTTCTGTCCGCCCGATCCCTTCCAGGATTTGATCGAGCTGCGCTTCAAATAGCCATCGCGGGTGGCCACCACATAAACATCTTCTTGGGCGATCAGGTCGCGTTTATCGACCTGAGTCACGCTTTGGAGCTCTTCCGCGTTGCGGACTTCGGTGAGGCGTTTGCCTCCGTATTCTTTCGCGATCGTTTGAAGATCGCCGATGATGAGGTCTTCGCGCTTACTTTGTTCTTGGAGCAATCCTTTAAGGAGAGCCAAATCGCTTTCGAGCGATGCCTTCTCGTTTTCGAGGACCGTGATATCGGTGTGCGACAGTTTATAGAGCGGCATCATCACGATCGCTTCGGCTTGCTCTTCGGTGAAGCCATATTTCTTTTCGAGGTTGACCTTCGAGTCAGCTTTATCGGCCGAGGAACGGATCACGGCGATCACCTCGTTGATGATCGAGGCCGCTTTGATGAGGCCATTGACGATCAAAAGACGGGCCGTGTCCTTCTTGAAACGGAATTGGCTCCGGCGGGTGATGACATCGAGCTGATGCTGGATGTAGCAATCGCAATAGGTGATGAGATCCATCGAGCGGGGATGCCCGTCGACGATCGCCATCATATTCGCGGTGTAATTGGTCTGAAGCGGCGTCTTCTGCATCAAATAAGCCAAGATGGCTTCCGGTTTGGCGTCGTCTTTGAGATCGATCGCGATTCGGAGGCCTTCTTTGTCGGTCTCATCGCGGACTTCATCGATGCCCGGGATCGTCTTGTCGTGGCGGATCTTGTCGATCGCCTTGACGAGCTCGGACTTATTGACCTGATACGGGATCTCGGAAACGATGATCTGGGGAACCCCATCTTCGGACGTCGTGATCGTGCAGCGGCTCGAGATGCAGACTTTGCCATGCCCTGTCCGATAGATATCCTTCAAGGAATCCGAAGCGTAGATGATGCCGCCGGTCGGGAAATCCGGGCCGGGGATGTACTTCAAAAGATCTTCGACCTCGCAGTTCGGATGCTTAATTCGGTAGATGATCGCCTGAGTGATCTCTTTGAGGTTATGGGGCGGAATCGAGGTCGCGATGCCGACGGCGATGCCTTCGGAGCCGTTGACCAAAAGGTTCGGGAAACGGGCGGGCAGGACATCCGGTTCGAAAAGGGTGTCATCGAAGGTGAGGTCCATCTTCACGGTATCTTCGTCGATATCGGAAAGAAGCTCATTCGAAAGGGCGCTTAGCCGGGCTTCGGTGTAACGGTAGGCGGCCGGCCCATCGCCATCGATCGAGCCGTTGTTGCCTTGGAAATCAATGAGCGGATAACGATACGCCCAGCCTTGGGACATATGGACGAGGGCGAGATAAATCGAGCTATCGCCGTGCGGATGGTATTTGCCCATGACGTCGCCGACGATGTGGGCGCACTTCTTGGTCGGCTTATCGATCGTGTTGCCGGTATTGTACATGTCGAAAAGAATGCGGCGCTGAACCGGCTTGAGGCCGTCTCTCGCATCGGGGATCGCCCGATCCTGAATGACGTCGCGGGCATAGGAGGCGTATTTGTCGCCCATGATCTGGTCGAGCGAATCCGTCTCGATTGTTTCTTTGATGATTTCTTTTTCTTTTTTCGCCATCGTTAGTTGCCTTTGACTTCTTTTTCGAAGCTATCGACGAGGTCGAAGTCGACATTCTCCTGAATCCAGTTCCACCGCTGGGAGGAGTCCTTGCCCATCAAGACGCTGATGCGCTTCTCCACCACGAGCGGATCGTCGATATGAACCTGTAAGAGAATCCGGGTCTTTTTGTTCATCGTGGTCGCCGCGAGCTGATCGGCGTTCATTTCGCCAAGTCCCTTATAGCGGTTGATGCCATATCCGGCCCCGATCTTCGTTTTGGCTTCTTCGAGTTTGGTATCATCCCAAACGTAGATATGCTTGGAAGGATCGCTCTTTTTGTAGACGCGGTAAAGCGGCGGCTGGGCGATATAGACCATCCCTTTTTCGATCAGGGGTTTCATATAGTTATAGAAGAACGTCAAAAGCAAGGTCTGGATGTGGGAGCCATCGGTATCAGCATCGGTCATGATGATGATCTTGCCATAATGGGCTTCCTCAACGTCGAAATCCTGGCCTACGCCCGCCCCGATCGTTTGGATCAAGGTCGACATTTCGAGGTTCTCGATCATCCGTTCCATCGAGACGGTATCCGTGTTGAGCGGTTTGCCGCGCAAAGGAAGAATCGCCTGATGAAGCCGATCGCGGCCTGTCTTGGCGCTGCCGCCGGCCGAATCGCCCTCGACGATGAAGAGTTCGTTCTCCGGGTAGTCTTTTGACTGAGCCGCGGCGAGCTTGTCGCTGATCATGAGGTCATTCTTCTTGGCTTTGGCATTGCCACGGGCGGCTTCTTTGGCCTTCCTCGCGGCATCGCGGGCTTCTTTCGAAGCGTCGCATTTATGGATCAAATCGATCGCGAACGCCTGATGCTCATTAAGATAATAGGTAAAACGATTGGAGATGACGCCTCCGACGACCGGCCCGGCTTCGGGGGTGCCGAGTTTGCCTTTGGTCTGGCCTTCGTATTCAAGTTTGTCTTCCGGGATCTTCACCGAAATAATCGCGGTGAGACCCTCGCGGATATCGCTGCCATCGATCGATTGATTCGGCTTGATGAGGTTATTGGCCAAAGCCCAATCGTTCAGGGTCTTCGTGAGCGCGCCTTTGAAACCGACTTCGTGGGTTCCGCCATCGGCGGTCCGGACATCGTTCGCGTAAGAATAGATGTTCTCGTTGTAGTCGCTATTGCACCATTCCATAGCGATTTCGACCTGAATATTGTCGACCGTGTCGGAGAAATCGATGATTTCGCCGAGCGGGGTCTTGTTCTGGGTCATCGAGGCGACGTATTCGCGGAGGCCGTGTTCGGCGAAGAATTCGTGGGAGTTCCCCGTCGCAGCGTCTTTCAAAATGAAATGAACGCCGGTGAGAAGATAGCTCTTCTCCTCGAGCCGGTTATAAATCGTGTCCCAGGAGAACTTAGTGTTCGGGAAAATCTTCGGATCGGGTTTGAAGCGAACGGTCGTGCCGTGCTTTTTAGTATCGCCCAAAACTTTGAGCGGCTGCTCCAAAGCACCGCCATTATGGAAGCGGATGCTGTAAATCTTGCCCTCGCGGTAAACAGTGACTTCTAGCCACTCCGAAAGGGCATTGGTGACGGTCGCGCCAACGCCGTGAAGGCCAGCGCTCGTCTGATAAACCTTGCTATTGAACTTGCCGCCGGAATGAAGGGTCGTATAAATAAGTTGGATCGCCGGCATATGCGTCTGGGGATGGATATCGACCGGAATGCCGCGTCCTTCGTCTTCGACCTGAATCGATCCGTCTTTTTCGATGGTTACCGTGATGCGATCGCCATAGCCGTTAACGGCCTCATCGACGGCGTTATCAACGATTTCCCATACCAAATGATGGAGGCCCGTGAGATTGGTGCTTCCGATGTACATGCCAGGACGTTTCCGAACGCCCTCAAGTTCCGAGAGGAGCTCAATATCTTTGGCGGTATAATCTTCTTCAGCTTTTTCAAAGTCTACCATGATGTGGGGTCGTTATTCCTTATGCTGGGTATCATTATAGCAAAGGGCAATTGAAAATCGAACCCCTATTATTGCATAATAGAAGGCGAAATCGAAGGAACGTAGCATGGGGAACATCGGAGAAAATATCGCAATCGGCCTCGTTTGTTTCCTTTTTGGCTATTTTCTCGGGGGGATCCCCAACGGGGTCGTCATCGGAAAATTATTTTTTCATAAGGACCCACGGGACTATGGTTCCCACAATTCCGGCGGCACCAACGTCGGAAGGGTCTTCGGAAAATGGGTCGGCATCCTCGTGATCGCCCTTGATATGGTTAAATGCATGCTGGCCTTCTGGATCATCTGGGCAATCCTTCGCTTCAGCGGGCTTCGGGAAGTCGTCGACGTCTTCGATGATGGCGTTCTCTATAACTGGTTGGCGCCTTTAGGCGCGGCGATTGGGCATTGCTATTCGCCTTATCTCAAATTCAAAGGCGGCAAAGCCGTCGCCTGCTATATGGGCCTCGTCGGCGGGACGAGTTGGATTGGTTTCATTCTTTGCTGGCTCGCCTTCATGCCGATCTTCCTCGGCAAGAAAATCGTCTCCATTGCCTCGCTCGTCTCCGGCGGCATCCTTTGCGTCTTCGAATGGCTGATGTACATCCTGGTCGCCTTCGCCGGAATGAACGGACCGCTTTGCCAATGGAACTTTGGCTTTGGCGGCGGGCTCAATTACGGCTGGGAGCCGGCAAGCGTTGTCACCTTGATCTACATCATGCTCGTCATCCGCCATGCGGCGAACATCAAGCGCCTCTCGAAAGGCGAAGAAGCCCCGCTGGTGTGGCCTAGTAAATAATTAGTAGTTTTTAATAAAATAAAAACAGCCTGTGGAAAACTCCAGAAATGGAGTTTTTTGTTTAAATTATTTCGATGATTGGCTTGTTTTTGATTGACGACGTATTGGATAAGTCTTTTAGGAGACCGAAAAATGCTCTTTCAAATTTTAAACCTACCACTGCCTCTTTATGGGTCATGAAAAAGGCCCTCCGTTTAGGGAGGGCCACTAGCGCTTTCGGAAGGAACCTATTGGTTCTTCTTCATGCTATTCATGACGGCTCGGATCTGAGCTTCAGAGGGCTTGCGACCCATCTGGAGGAACATCGCGCGGATCATCTGCTCATTGACCGGAGGGTTCTTGGCCATCTCACGTTTGATGAGAGCGCGGGCGCCGAAGAAGCCGCCGACTAAACCGAGAATCAAAACAAGGATGAGATACAGGACGAACTGCCAAACCTCTAAGTATGGCATTTCGATTAACCTCTCTTATCGTATTTGCCAGTGGTCGTGTCAACAATGACCTTTTCACCGGCATTGATGAAGAGCGGAATCTTGATCTTGAGGCCCGTTTCGAGAACGGCATCCTTCGCGCCACCATTGGTGACGGTGTCGCCGCGGACACCCGGCTCGCACTCGGTGACGGTCAAAGCGACCTTCGCCGGAAGCTCGATGCCAAGGATTTCGTCGTCATAGCTGATCACGATGACTTCGCCATTCGGAGCGAGATACGGGGCCTGAGCCTCGAGATTCTGCTTCGGAAGTTCGATTTGCTCGAAGGTTTTCGGATCCATGAAGACTAAGGTCGTGCCCGAATCATAAAGGTACTGCATGTTCTTCTTGTTGATCGAAACCGGTTCGACATCGTAGCCCGAGTTACGGGCAAGCTCAATGACGGCGCCCGTGCGGATGTTCCGCACCTTGACTTTGGCGACCATCTTTCTCATCGCGGTCTTATTGAGAAGAATATCGATGACCTGATAAAGGCAATCTTCATCTTCAAAATAGTTGCCAGGGCGTAATTCTGTAACGTTCATGTACAATTTCTCCTTTACTACGCGGTTGGTATTCTATACCAATCACGGCGGTTTATCTACCTAAATCATTTCCCGCAAATCTTGATTGAAGGCCAATTCTGTCTTGATGCTCGTCATTTCTCCGTGTCCCGGATAGACTTTGGTCGAAATCGGGAGCGCTGCCAGCTTGCGGAGGCTAGAGGAGATCTCTTTCGGAGCGGCGCCGGGAAGATCCGAACGGCCGATCCCGAGATGGAACAGGGTATCCCCTGAGAAAAGCACCGCTTCTTTCTCGACGTAAAAGCAACAGCTTCCTTTGGTGTGGAACGGGGTGGCGATTACCTTAAAAACCTCGTCGCCAAGCCGAATTTCGTCTTCATCGTCTAACTCATAAGGCTCGATATTGTCTAGGACGAGGCCTTCTTGGCCGAATAAGCCGCGCGAGACGTTGAGATCCGGATCGGTCAGGCACGGAACATCGTCTTCCATCATGAAGACGGTCGCCTTGTGAGTCAGGCTTTTGAGTCCAGTGATATGGTCGCTATGGCCATGGGTGATCAAATACCCAAGGCAATAGCCATGGTGCTTTTCGATGTAATTGTCGAGCGAGCCATTCTCGTTATAGCCAGGGTCGATGACGACGCAGGGTTTCCCCTCTTCGCCCACGACATAAGTGTTGCATTCGACTCCGCCGTGATAGAGTTTGACGATTTTCATGTTTTTGAGCAAAAAAATAAGGCCGAAGCCTTATTTATTTCGCCTCTTTATGGAGCGTTTCTTTCTTGCAACGGGGGCAATATTTCATCTTCTCCATCTTGTTCGGATGGGAGCGCTTATTGCGGGTTGTGATGTAGTTCTGCTCTCCGCAGACCGTGCATTCAAGCGTTACATCATCGCGTTTGCTTTTTGCCATAGATTTTCACACTTCTTTCTTTTCGCGGTGCTAATCCTAACATAGCCTCCGGAAATTATCTACAAGAAATCTTCATTTAAGCGTAAAATGAGGCCAAATGACCAAACGCAATTCGACACATAGTGTCGCCATCGGCTCCCTGACTCTCGGAGGCGAGGATCGAGTTCTCGTTCAGAGCATGTGCAACATCAAGACGGAGAAAGCCAAGGAGGTGGCGGATCAAATCAACCGCTGCGCGGCCTTAGGAGCCGATCTCATGCGGGTTTCCGTCCTTGATTTCAAAGATGCGGAAGCCATCAAGACGATTAAGACCCTAACCAAAGTGCCGCTCGTCGCGGATATCCACATCGATTATCGGCTCGCTTTGGCGGCCCTCGATTCCGGCGTCGATGCGGTCCGGATCAATCCCGGCAACATCGGCAGCGTGAGCGCGATTCAAGCGGTCGTCGATTCCTGCAAAGCCCACCACGCTCCGATTCGGATCGGCGTGAATTCCGGCAGCTTGGACAAAACGATCTATTACGGGAAAGACATCATCCACGGGAATCTGCTCGTCGAAAGTGCGGCTAAGCATGTCAAAATCCTCGAAGATATGGGCTTTTATGATATTGTTCTTTCCTTAAAGGGCAGCGATGTCCGGAGCACGATTGCCGCTTATCGGGCGGCCAGCGAGCGCTTCCCCTATCCGCTCCATCTCGGCATCACCGAAGCCGGCCCGAAAGACATCGGCCTGATTCGTTCTTCGGCGGGACTTGCCCCGCTTTTGCTCGATGGGATTGGCAATACGATCCGCATTTCCTTGAGCGATGAGCCCGAAGAAGAGATCAAAGCGGCCAATCGCCTCCTTCATGATCTCGGCTTAAAAGAGGATTATCCGACGTTCATCTCGTGCCCGACCTGTGGCCGAACCGAAGTGAACCTGATCCCATTGGCCAAACGGATTTTGGCCTATCTCGAAGAACATCATATCAATAAGACCGTCGCCGTCATGGGTTGCATCGTGAACGGGCCTGGCGAAGCGCGCCACGCCGATCTCGGAGCGGCCGGAGGCAACGGGGTCTGGGCCATCTTCAAAAAAGGCGAAGTCCTGAAAACCGTCGATGATAGCCAGATTTATGATGCTTTGGTCGAAGAGATCAACAAGTTATAAGGCTTCGCGCCAGCCCTTTTCGAATCGATTCGCTCTCAGCATCGCGATTTCCTTCGCATAAGGATCGTGGATGCCATCCGTCGGAGTCTCAAGGATTTTGGGAATGCCCAAGATCCTTTTTTCGTGAACCCAAGAAGAAAGGATATCGAACCCCAAAGTCCCATAGCCGATATTCTCGTGGCGGTCTTTATGGGATCCCAGCGGATTCTTGCTGTCGTTCAGATGGATGACCTTGAGCCTGGAAAGCCCGATCACCTGGTCGAAATGATCCAAGATAGCTGGGATGTTTTTCTCATCCATTCCGGCATCGTTGATATGGCAGGTATCTAGGCAAATGCCCAGCCGATCTTTGTTTTTCGAATACGAAATGATTTGGGCCAGCTCTTCGAAGCTAATGCCGACTTCGCTTCCTTTGCCCGCCATAGTCTCGAGGCAAAGCGTCACGCCCGAAGCGTCGTTCTCCATCGCCAAATCGATGCCTTCCGCCACCGCTTTGAGGCTTTCTTCTCGCGGCAGACTCAGAGCGTTCCCCGGATGAAAGACGAGAAGCGAGACGCCGAATCCCGCGGTTCTTTCGAGTTCGGAATGGAGGAGCTGAATGCCGGCTTGGTAAGCTTCCGGATTGAGGTTATTGCCGAGATTAAGGATATAAGGCGCGTGGACGACAAGCTTGGTCTCATCGTAGCCATGAGCCTTCAAAAAAGCCCGTCCTTCGGGGATTTTAAGACTCTCAAGTGGCGCGCGTTTGGAGGATTGGGGCGCCCCGGTGTAGAACATGAAGGCGTTTTCGCCATAACGAAAAGCGGTCTCGCAGGTTCCAAGGTAAAAATCCGGCCCCTTCAAAGAAAGATGAGAACCGAGATAGATTTCTTCAGCCATCACTCGTCGTCCCGATGGTTCTTCTTTTTGGCTTCGGCTTTCCATTGCTTCTCGAGCTCGAGGCGGACCGATTTCTGAATCGCCTTCCGCCGATACTTCTTTTTGACCTTGTCGATCGCGAACTGTGTCTTCTTCTTATACATCGGCTTCACAGTCTTTTCCCGCGATAGTGCCTTGGCAATCTTGATTTCCTTCCGTTCCTGTTCCGGCAGCTCCTTCTTTTGCGAGAGCTTCCGTTTCGGGGCTAAGCCCACCGGATCGAGTTCCAGCTTATCGCCTTTCAGAACGTAGAAATCGAATTTGACGCCGCTTTGGAGCAAAATCTCCGGCCGCTCGGTGGTGTCGGCGTTATAAAATACCCACGAATCGCCATCTTTCCCAAACCGTCCGGTCCGGCCAGCCCGATGATAATAGAACTCCAGATCGAGCGGCAGATCGACCGAGACGACATCGCTCACGTCCGGAATATCCATGCCCCGGGCGAGAAGATCGCTGCAGACAATCAAGGAATAACGGTTTGATTTGATATCGCGCAAAGCCTTGCGACGTGAGCGATCATCGAGATTTCCTGAGAAATAGAGGGCATCGAAGTTATTGCTCTTGAGCCCATCGTAGACCTCTTTGACGGTTTCTTTCTTCGAAGCGAAAACCAAGCAAAGATAAGGATGGCGAATCTTTAAGAAAGAGACCAAGGCGCTGATCGTGCCGACGTGCTTGACGTCCACGAGGTGATGCCGGACCTTCGAGGCGGTCTGAATGTGGTCGCTCTCGAATTCGAAATCGCTGCGGACAAACTTGCTGAGCTCATCGCGGAGATTCTGCTTGAGGGTGGCCGAAAAGACCATGGTCTGCGGATTCTTGAGTAAGGCAAAAAGGGCCTCGATATCATCGAAATAGCCCAAATCGAGGAGCATATCGGCCTCATCGAGGACAACGCTTCGGACGTTTTGTAGACCAAAGAGGGATTTATCGACGAGAAGATCCTTTAGGCGGCCTGGGGTGCCAATGATCATCTGAGGCGGAATGCTCTGCCCCTCTTCGTTCTGGGCAACCTCCGTCTCCGGAGTATAAAGCCGAACCCGGAAATGCGGGAAATAGGGCACGAAAGCTCGGGCGAAATCATAGATTTGCCGGCAAAGCTCCCTCGTCGGAGCGATGATGATCGACTGTGGCCGATTGAGCTCCATGTCCGTTTTTTGAATCAACGGAACGAGATAAGCGTGCGTTTTGCCGCTTCCGGTCTCGCTTTGAGCGAGAAGGGAGACACCGCGGAGCGCCTTCGGAATCACCGCGCTTTGGACGGGAGAGGGCTCCACGTAGCCCATTTTGCGGAGGGCGCTGACTAATTTGTCGGAAAGGTTGAATCCTGAAAAACTCATGCCGACATTATAGAGGAAATTGCAATTTTATTCATCACTGGCGATAATAGAGCCATGGAAGTTATATCGATCGAACCGCATGGTTTTTGCGAGGGCGTTGTTTCGGCCTTGCTTAAAGCCAAGGAAGCCCGAAAGGAGCATCCGATAGGCCCCATCTATGTTTTAGGCCTTTTGGTCCACAACGAAGACGTCATCGGGCGTTTAGAAAAAGAGGGGTTTCTTTTTTGCGATGAGCAAACGAAAAGCCTCGAAGAATGGATCGCGGAAATCCCCGAGCGGAGCGTCGTTGTTTTCGCCGCCCACGGCCACGCGCCGAGATTAGATCGGATGGCTGAGGACCGTCACCTCATTACTTACGATGCCACCTGCCATTTCGTGAAGGATAACGCTTTTGTCATTTCCCGGGAGACCCAAATCGGGAACGACGTCATTTATATCGGCCGTAAGAAACACGCCGAAGCGATCGCGACTTTGGGAATCGATTCCGCGCGCGTCCATCTCTTCGACAGCGAGCATCCTGAGGATGATTCCTGGCAAAGCATCGAATCTTCCTCGCCACTTGTCCTTGCCCAGACGACCATGGACCTCGATGATATCGCGTCCGCTCAAGAAAGCATCCGCCGCATCTATCCGTCGGCCCGCTTCCAAGCCGAACGCTGCTCGGCCACTCAGCGCCGCCAGACGGCGATCCTTACCGCCCCTGAAGACATCGATGTTTATATCATTTTGGGCTCAAGCCGCAGCAACAACACTTTGAAGCTTGAAGCCGTCGCAAAGAAAGCCTACCCCAAAGTTCCGGTGCTCCGGGTTTTGGATTTAGCCGATCTCCAATCGCACGATCTTACGGGCAAAAAGAAAGCCGCCCTTGCGAGCGGTGCTTCGACTTCGCCCCTGGTATTTTCCGAGGTTGAAGCCTATCTAAAGACTCTTTAAATCACTTCCGGAAGTTTTTCGTGATCAACGGATGAAATGACTAAGGATTGGTTAATAGTTAGTAATGTTTTAGTCATTCTAGTCATAAACGCTTTTTCGATTTCATGAGGAAGATCAAGATAATTGTAATTGCGAAGTACTATTTCCCGTCTTCCATGATGCGGACAGTCGCCGGAGAGGTAAATATCGTAGCCTTCCTTCTGAGCGATCTCGTTTTCCATCCATCCCCCGCCGCCAATGAGCGCGACCGTCGTAATCTCTTGCTTCCCTGCTGCGATAAGAAGGCCATAATCAACGCCTAATTTGCTTTTCGCGAAGCGCGCAAAAGCGTGGATTTCCATCGGCTCAGGCAGTCTTCCGCCCCGTGCCATCGGAGCTTCCAGTAAAGGTTTAGGATCGATCAAACCGAGCTTTTCGGCCAATTCGTCGTTCATTCCGGGATTCCCGGAATCGAAATTCGTGTGGTACGAGCAAAGGGTCATGCCCGCTTGGAGCATCTTCTCATAAAGTGCGGCTTTGACGGGATCCTCCTTCAGGATCTTATTCCGGCTCCCGAAGAAAAACGGATGGTGGGTTAGGATGAGATCCGGCTTCTCTTTGAGGGCCAAAGGATAGACTTCATCGTCGAAATCAAGGCAAAGGAAGATCTTCTTTGTCTCAAGAGGAAGCTTTCCGACCATCAAACCGCCGTGGTCGTAGGATTCCCGCAGTCTTTGGGGATAATATACCGCCAAAGAACGGAGCAATGATCTAGTGTTCATGGAGAACCTCCTGGATGGCTTTCACCAGCGTTTCGTAGTCGTTACGGGCTTTGGGCGAAAGCTGCTCATTCTTCAATAGGTCCCCATAACGGCTTTCTTCCTTCGACCAATAGGTGCGGAAATCCGGGCCAGGGTCCTCTTTTAGATGAGTCGGACCAAAGAGGCATTCCTCCGAAGAATAGACGATCGGACCTGGATTTTTATCGAACCGCATCACATCGTAGGCGATACCCTCGTCATAAAAGAATTTCGCTTGGACAAGACGGTAGGAAAGCGCCCCCATTTCGGCGATCAATAAAGGTCTTTCGTTATGGGCGTCCACCACAATGGTTTTGACCTGAGCGAGTTTTTCCGGATGGTCCTTTATAATCCTCAGGATCAAGCGACCGCCCATTCCCGCCAAGACAACCGTATCCACCTCTTCCGCTAAAGAAGAGATGCCGTCGCTTAAAGAGAGCAAAACTTGTTCTGAAAATTCCGAGGAGCGAACGGCTTTGGCCATTCGGGCGTAAGGGCCGGGCTTATTCTCGATTGCCTCAGCGCTTTGAATCCGCTTCTGTTCCAAAAGAAAAAGAGGCAGCTGGGCATGATCGCTCCCGACGTCGGCGATCTTCGCGCCTCCTGGGATCATCTCAGCCACGGCTAAAAGCCTCTTCGACAGCGTCATTTTTTGAGTTCCTTCCGCATTTTCGCTAAGGCGCCATCGCGGATTTGGCGGATTCTTTCGCGCGAGAGCCCGTATTGGGCCCCGACCTCTTCGAGGGATTTGCTCTCCCCGTCGGTGAGGCCAAAAAGCTGAACGATGATGTTCCGCTCCCGCTCATTGAGAGAAGACATTCCTTTGGAGATCAGCCCCAAATCGTCCTCGACGTCGATCGTATCGGTATCGTTCTCGCTCGGATCGGCGACGAAATTACTCATCTCGTCCCCTTCGTCATCCCCGACCGGGGCGTCTAAAGAGGTCGTGCTGAGCGGCAAAGAAGCATAATAACGGACGTCTTCGATCGGCATCTTGAGCGCGGCCGCCACTTCTTCGTCGGTGGCTTCCCGGCCCAAACTCTGCGCCAATTCGTGGCGGGAGCGGTTGATCTTGGTCAAAGTCTCGGCGACATGGACCGGAATCCGGATGTTGCGGGATTGATCGGCGATCGCCCGGGTGATGGCTTGCTTGATCCACCACGTCGCGTAAGTCGAAAACTTAAAACCTTTGGTGTAGTCAAACTTTTCGGCCGCATGAGCCAAACCGATGTTCCCCTCCTGGATCAAGTCCTGGATCGGAACGCCGCTATTGGCATAATGCTTGGCAATCGAAACGACGAGCCGGAGGTTGCTATTGATCAAAGCGTTCTTTGCTTCGAGGTCCCCTTGAGCGATTTTCTTGGCGAGCTCGATTTCCTGATCCTTGGAGAGAAGCGGGAATTGGCCCATTTGCGAAAGATAAAGACGGAACGGATCGCTCGAAGAAACCTGAAGCGGCTTCTCGTTTGGAATCAGTTCGTCGTCGCGGATGGCGATCTTGTGGGCCGAAAGGAAATCGCTGAGTTTCTCGAATTCCTCCTCGCTTAAAAGAAAGTCATCGGCTTCATCGAGCAAAAAGTTCTGATCGATCGAGCCTTTTCCCTGAGCTTGCTCAAGGAAGAAGGCCTCGGCCGCTTCGAGCCCTGTTGCTTTTTTCTTCATCAACGATCTCCTTTTTTGCGCGTATCCGGTCCGGAAGCGTAGAGAGCATCGCGATAATCACCGAGTTTCTTCGCCCGGGTCGGATGCCGTAATTTGCGAATGGCTTTGGCTTCGATCTGACGAATGCGCTCACGGGTGACGCCGAATTCCTTGCCGACTTCTTCGAGAGTCCGCGGCCGGTTATCGTCAAGGCCATAGCGAAGCCGGAGAACCCGCTCCTCGCGGTCGGTCAGATCCTTCATGATGTCGTAAAGCTCGTCTTTGAGTAAGCTCTTCGTCGTATATTCCGACGGCGACTGGGCTTCCTTGTCTTCGATGAAATCGCCTAAGTGCGAATCGTCTTCCTCGCCGATCGGGGTCTCGAGCGAGACCGGTTCGAGGGCGATGCGCTGAATCTCGCGAATGCGTTCGGGCGAGAGGGCGCCATCCATCTTCGTCGAGATTTCCTCGGCGGTCGGATCGCGGCCGAGCTCCTGAACGAGCTGGCGCTGAACCCGGGTCATCTTGTTGATCGTCTCGACCATGTGGACCGGAATGCGAATGGTCCGAGCCTGGTCGGCGATGGCGCGGGTGATGGCCTGACGGATCCACCACGTCGCATAAGTCGAGAACTTGAATCCTTTGGTGTAATCGAATTTTTCGACGGCTTTGATCAAGCCCATGTTGCCTTCCTGGATCAAATCGAGGAAGTGCATTCCGCGTCCGACATAGTGCTTGGCGATTGAAATGACCAAGCGGAGGTTGGCCGTGATGAGTTGGTTCTTGGCGTCTTGGGCGTCATTGACTTCGTAAGTCGCTTCGGCGATCGCTTTGACGTCGCCTTTGGCTTGGGCGTCGTTGAGGGCTTTTTGAGCCTTGTCCATATTGGCGATGCGCTTAGCGAGTTCGGTTTCTTGCTTTGCCGTGAGAAGATTGACCTTGCCAATCTCCTTGAGGTACATCTTGACCGAATCGTTGACCTTGACGTCGCCCGACTGGATCTTGGAGAATTCGTCGATGTTGGCGAGCTCTTCCTTCTCCTCGTCATCGGCGGTGTCATCGTCGGCAGCATCCTCTTCGACCTCTTTCTGGGCGTTGAGAATCTCGCTTTCGTCGGCCGGGGCCTCTTCGGTGGTCTCCTCTTCTTCATCGGAGACAACCTTGATCTTGTTGTCCTTGAAATAGGCGATCAAGGCTTCGAAATCCTCATCGGAAAGATCGAGCTTGCTTGTGGCTTCCATCACATCTTCCTGATTGATGTAGCCGGCCGCTTTGCCCTTCTTCACGAAGTTTTTCTTGATGGTCTCGAGGCTCTTGACGAGTTCTTCTTCCTCATCTTCGGGGAGATCCTCGCTCACGTCCTCATCTTTGTCCTCTTTGGATTTGGCCTTTTTGCCTTTGACGGGCTTCTCGGCTTTCGCCGGCTTTTCCGCCTTGAGGGCTTTTTCGGCCTTCTTGGGCTCTTCCGCCGCTTTCTTGGCCTTGGCCCGTAAAGTTGCCTTCTTCGCCTCTTTCGGAGCCTTAGCGGCTTCTTTAGCGGCCTTTTTGGGGGCTTTGACGGCTTTTTCAGCCTTCACCTCGGCTTTCGAAGCGACTTTCTTGTTCTTTTTTTCCATAACTCTGTTCCTTCTCATTAAGCGCTCAAGCGCTGTTTTTCTTGGACCGGGCCCTTAACCTCTCGGCCTGACGTTTGCTATAAGCTTGGATGATCTTCGTCTTCTCGGCCTCACTTTTGCCTTCGAGGGCTTTCTCAGTGCTCTCGCGGTCATAGGCGCGGTCTTTCTCTTCTTTGATGGCCAGGGCGCAATCGCCGATGGTCTTCTCACTATAGGGCGGATGGTAGCTGTCTTCGACGATCTCGGAGATTTTGGCTTCGAGCTCATCGGCGTTATCGACCCCGGAGGAGGCGATGTCCCCAAGGAGGGATTTCACATCGACGGGCTCCTTCCGCTTCTCCACGTAATCCACCACGTAGTTCGCGATGTCTTGGTAGAGCGGATAGTAGAAATTGTCGATGTGATCTTCGAAGTATTTGACCGCCCCCATGTCTTCCAGCATATAGAAGAGGGCTTCTCGCTCGGCTTTCACGAGCCGCTTTAGGACGATCTTTTCCGGATGGAGCCGCTCGAACTCGATTTGATCGATGTAGGTGGTCTCTTCGCCGGTCGTCTCTTCAGGCACCGCCAGATTGATCTGCTCGCGGATCGCCCGGATTTCGTAGCCGGTCGCCTTCGAGAGTTTGACGATGTAGTTATCGCGATCGATCCCGGCCGGAACGTTCCTGAGGAAGGGGATGAAATACATCATGACCTTCTTCTTTTCCTCGGGGGAATCGAGCTTTTTGACATTGGTGTAGTAATCGACTTGGAAGTCGAAGGCATCGACGAGATGGTTCATGCTCGTCTTGAGGGCATCGGGCCCCGATTCCTGCAAGATATCGTCTGGATCGCGGAGGTCGCCCGGGTTCGAAACAAGGCGGAAGGCGATGCCGGAACGGTTCAATAGCGTGATCATTTTCATCATGCCCGCCTGCCCTGGCGCGTCGCCATCGAGGCAAAGTCGGACTTCGCAATTGAGTTTTCGAAGCAAAGAGATCTGCTCGTTGGTGAGGGAGGTTCCCATGAGCGCCACCGCCGAAGGAATGCCGGCTTTGTCGAGGGCCATCACATCCATGAAGCCTTCGAGAACGTAGACATAGCCATCGTGGCGGGCGGTGTTCTTGGCATTTTGATAATTGAATAAAAGCTTGCCCTTATCGAAGATTCTTGTGCCAGGCGAGTTGACGTATTTTGGGGATTGCTCCTCTTTGAGCTTGCGCGCGGAAAAGCCGACGACCTGACCATCCGCATCGAAAAGCGGGAAGATCAATCGCCCGGCGTTCGAATCGCTTGTGCCTTCTTTTTTGGCGAGGGCGATGCCGATATCCTCGATCGCCTTGAGCGAATGGCCCTTGGCTTGGAGGTATTGAACCGTCTTGGCGCCGTCCATCGGGGCGTAGCCAAGGCCGTATTTCGAGATTTGATCGGGGGAAATATGACGCCCGGCGAGGTAATCCGAGGCGAGTTTGCCTTCGGGGATCGACAGGGCGTATTGGTAATACTTCTCCAAATCGCTGATGCAGGCGTAAAGCGGGGTGAGCTCGGGGTTGACATAGGCATGGTATGCCTGCTTTTCCAAGCGCTCATCGTGGAAATTGATGAGATCGGCCACCTTGCGGACGGCTTCTTCAAAAGAAATCTTCTCGTATTTCTCGACGAAAGTGATCGCATTGCCGCCGGTCCCACAGACAAAGCATTTGAAAATCTGCTTTTCCTTTGAGATGTTGAGCGAGGGATTCTTGTCGTCGTGGAACGGGCAGAGCGCAACGTAGCTTCGGCCTTTCTTCGTGACGGGGATATAAGCGGAGATGATGGTGACAATGTCAGCGCTGGCGAGGATCTTATCGATTAAGTCGCGATCGTACATGCCACCACTCTCCTTTCTTTTTATATCTAAAGATATAATATCGACTAATATTCAACTGAATCTAAACTAAATCAATAGAAGCACTTCACGGTGAAGTAATTGACAAGCTCGGTAATCGGAAGCCGGATTTGCTTCATCGAATCGCGCTCACGAATGGTCACGGACTGATCATTCGCGGTGTCGAAGTCGATCGTCACGCAGAACGGGGTGCCGATTTCGTCTTGGCGCCGATAGCGTTTGCCGATCGAGCCGGTCGAATCGCTGGTGCACATAAAGTGCTGATTGAGGATCGCGAGCACTTCGTTCGCTTTATCCTCAAGCTTCTTTGAGAGCGGAAGCACCGCCACTTTATACGGAGCTAAGCTCGGAAGAAGGTGCATAACCACGCGGGTATCGCCGCCTTCAAGCGCTTCTTCATCATAGGCATCGATCATCGTCATGAGCATCAAGCGATCAAGCCCCATCGACGGTTCGATGACGAACGGGAGGTATTTCTCGTTGGTCTCCGGATCGAAGTAGGTCAGATCTTCTTTGCTGTAGTCTTGATGGCGCTTGAGATCGTAGTCGGTGCGATCGGCGACGCCGAGGATCTCGCCCCAGCCAATCGTCGGGAAATCGTATTCGACATCGGTCGTGGCCTTGCTGTAGAAAGCAAGTTCCGCCGGCTCATGGTCACGGAAACGAAGGTTTTCAGCCTTCGGGCCGAGACTTTCGACGAATTTAAGGCAGAAATCCTTCCAATACTTGAACCAATCCAAATCGGTCCCCGGCTTGCAGAAGAATTCCATTTCCATCTGCTCGAATTCGCGCGTCCGGAAGATGAAGTTCCCCGGAGTAATCTCGTTGCGGAAGCTCTTGCCCGAATTGCAGATGCCAAACGGGATCTTCTTTCGGGTCGAACGCTGAACGTTTTTGAAGTTAACAAAGACGCCTTGGGCGGTTTCCGGACGGAGATAGACCACCGCCGAATCGTCTTCGGTGACGCCGACATGGGTCTTGAACATCATGTTGAATTTGCGGATCGGAGTGAAATCGCTCTTGCCGCAAACCGGGCAGACCATCTTATGGGTCTGCATGAATTTGTCCATATCCTCAAACGTCATATTGTCGACGTCTTCATTCGGATATTGGGCTTTGATGAGATCATCGGCTCTTTGGCGGCTCTTGCAAGCCTTGCAATCCACCATCGGATCGTTGAAGGTCGAGACGTGGCCAGTGGCTTCCCAAACCTTCGGATTCATGAGAATGCCCGCATCGAGTCCGACGTTGGTCGGCGATTCCTGGACGAA
Source organism: Bacillota bacterium (assembly GCA_036788815.1). Taxonomy (GTDB): domain Bacteria; phylum Bacillota_I; class Bacilli_A; order RFN20; family CAG-826; genus UBA4951. The sequence continues at coordinate 39,791 of DAIQMS010000004.1, read as the reverse complement.
ACGTTTCCACCAGGCGGCACGGATGTTTTTCTTGAGTTCGGCGCCCAAAGGACCATAGTCCCAGCTATTCGAGAGGCCCCCGTAGATCTGGGAACCCGGATAGACGTATCCGGTCAACTGCAAATGCGACGTGATCTTCTCAAAATCAAATTTACTAGCCATTGTCAGGCTCCTTTGAGTATAAAAACTCTTTCTCTATGAGAAAGACGAAGGTTATTTTAACCTCGGTTTAATTGATGTCAACCCCTTTTAAGGGTACTTTTTGTCAAGCCTTTAAGAGGAGATCGATGCTTTTGAGTTCGACCCCGGTCAAATCGGCCAAATATTGCGATAGACTCTGGAAGAATCCCTGGCATTCCTCTTTGGCGAACGCCACCCGTCGGATATCGGCGACGCCGCAGCGGAAAATGTAGCGCAGGATCTTCAGATGCCGGGCGTCCAAAGGGGTCGCCCCTTCATCCATCTCGTTCGCGCAAACAAAGCCGCCATCGCTATAAGAGACGCCTTTGATATTGCTCTTCGACTGGCAATAGATGCACTCATCGACATCGAGGCCATATCCGCCGATCACAAGCAAATGCGCGAAATAAATCAGCGAAACGCTGAAAGGATCGGCATTTCCTTCGAGGGCATCCAAACTGCCTTTGAGCCAAGGATAGGCTTCCTTGACCTCGTCTTCCTGGATGAGCTTGGAACTGATTTCCGCCAGAAAGGAGAAGGCGGTCAGGCGTTCGAGATTATCGCGGCCGTCAATCGGCTTCAGCGAAATCCCTTCCTTGAGGGAATAGCCGCCGCTCTTGCCGACCTCAAGCGAAAAACGGGAATAGGACAAAAGCTGGCAGGATCCCGCGTTTTTGGAGGTTGTCTTTTGGATTCCCCGCGCCAAAAATGAGACCGATCCTTCCGAAGAATAGACCGTCACCATCGAATCATTATCTTTGTAGGCTGATAAATGGATTACGTAGCCTTCGACGTCAGTCAGAGTCCTCGTCATTCTTTGCTCCATAGCCGAGTTTCTTGAGTTTGGCGACGTCATTCCGCCAGTTGGCGGAATAGTCGACTTCCAAAACGAGAATCACGTGCTTTTGCCACATCCGCTCCAATTCGTGGCGGGCGGACATGGAAATCTTCTTGATCATTTCGCCTCCGTGTCCGATCACGATTCCCTTCTGGGTTTCTTTTTCGACATAGATCACGCCGGAGATCTTCGCCGTCTCCTTGTCTTCCTTGAAGGAAGAAATGTAAACAGCCGATTGATGAGGAACTTCTTGTTTGAGGAAATGCAGTAACTCTTGGCGGACGATCTCTTTGGCCATGAACGCATGGTCTTTGTCGCTCACTTCGCCTTCCGGATAGTATTGGGGGCCTTCCTTAAGATGGCTCGCCACCGTATCTTTCACGTCTTTGAGGCCGAAGTTGGTGAGGGCGGAAAGCTGAAGCTGCTCCGCCTTCGGATAAAGGGTCTTGAAATGGGCGGTGATCTTTTCCATCATCGCGGCATCCGCCAAATCGATCTTGTTGAAAGTGAGGATCCAAGGCTTATCGGAATGGATCGTCGATAAGACTTTGTCATCGTCATCATACGTTTCTTCGGAGGCATCGATCAAATAGAGAAGGCAATCAATGTCCGCGAGCGAGCCGCGGGCGGCTTTGTTCATCGCCTTATCGAGGGCCTCTTCGCTTTCGAAAAGCCCCGGGGTGTCGATGAAAACGATCTGGAGATCCTTTTCGTTATAGATCCCGATGATCTGGTCACGGGTCGTCTGCGGTTTAGGCGAGACGATCGAGACTTTCTTGGAAAGAAGGGCGTTGAGCAAGGTGCTCTTCCCGACATTCGGGCGCCCTACGATCGCGCAAAATCCGCTCTTCATAAATCGTCACCGGTAAAGGCGAAGGGCAAAAGCTCCTTGACGTTCGTCGTTTTCACATCGCCTTTGAGGTTCGTGAGATAAATCGGGGCATCCGAAGGGAAAAGCTCGCTTAAGACCTGACGGCACGCGCCGCAGGGCGAGCAAGGTCCATCGGTATCCGCGATGATCGCCAAAGCGACGAAATCATCGGTGGTTTTCCCATCCATCATCGCGTTATAAACGGCATTGCGCTCCGCGCACATCGAGAGCGGATAGGACGAATTTTCGACATTGGCGCCAACGTAAACGGAACCATCGGTGCAGACAAGGGCTGCCCCGACCGCAAAATGCGAATAAGGCGAATAAGAGAGCTCGCGGGCTTCTTTCGCGCAATCGATCAACTGGCTTTCATCCATACTGTTTTTACGCTCCCGCTTTCTCCAGGATGATGTCCTGAAGGGGGAACATGACCTCCTCATCTTCCTTTTTCATGTGGTCGTACCCCAGCAAATGCAAGAGCCCGTGCACAAATAAGAAGCTTAGTTCGCGTCGTTCGGAATTTCCGATCGCCTTAGCCTGGCGCTGGGCTTGGGGCAAACAAATGAGAATCTCGCCGAGCATCCGCTCGAAGGAGGGATCGTTGATTTGGTCATGAGGGTCCTTGTCGTCGTTGAAGGCGAAGGAGATGACATCCGTCACTTTGTCAACATGGCGGTAGTCGCGATTGATCGTATGAATCGTATCGTCGTCCACGAGCGACACATCGACTTCGTAGTTCGTGGTGATTTTTAAATAAGAGAATGCCACTTCCGCCAGCTGGCGGTAACGGCTTTCCAGGTAATCGTAGTCCGCCCCGAAGGGGGAGGTAAAGCAAACTTCCATCGCGTAAGTAGATTAGCACATTGTGCCTCCTTTTGTTATCCCTATTCGCCCTCTTTGAGGAAATATTCCAGGAAATAGTCAAATTCCTGGCTTCTCTCCCGTCCTTTCATGAAGAAAGAGACCACTTTTTCGAAGCCATCCCCGATTGCAAGGAGAGCGAAAAAGTGAAAGAGGAAATAGTTTAGGGAAATCGCCTGAGAAGCCAGCATCGGAATCAGGGCCAGGGCCAAGGAAAGGACGAAGCGGACCGCCTGGGAATAGGAGACGTAATCCCCGAGCCGGTACGCCTTCTGACTGAGCGAAAGGATGCTCCGTTTCTTCTCATCGGCGCTCTCTTTCGACAGAAAAAGCGTTTTCTCGTCGTTTTCGAGGGCGCTTTTCTCCTTTTGAAGATTCTTCCGCCAATAAAGGGCCTCGAAGAGGGCGTAGATCAGAAATCCGCCGGCCGAAGCCAGGAAATACGGGCTATTGAAGCCCACGAGGGCCAAGAGGGCGGAACTGAAGAAAAGGGCGGAAAGGAATTCGATCCAACCCCCGAAAAGGAGAGCCTTATAACGGTAATAATGCTCGTAGTTACTCCTTAAGCGATGGGGATCGGGATCATAGATCGATTCGAGGTGGCCTTTGTCGAAGGCTTTCATCCCCCAGACCGCGAACGAGCGCTTGATGATCGAAAAGAGGCCAAAGAGGGCGAAGAAAATGACCGAATAAAGATAATCGGCATCCTTTTGGACGTTATAAAAGCCAAAGTACAGCGCCGCTTCCGAGAGAATCTCGAAAAAGGAGGCCAAGACGATTCCCGCCGGGAGAGGGACCCGCTTTTTCTTATAGGGGCAGCGGGTCGCGAAATAGGAGACGACTTCGCCATAGATCCCGTTCCATCGGCGTTCAATCGCGGGAATGGACTCCCACCTTTTCCCTTCGGAAGGGTCATCGATGAGAATCTTGCTCCCCCGCTTTTTGACGGCCACGAGGCAATGGGAGTCCTCTTCCTTCCCGTAGAGGAGGAGAATCGGCCAAGAGGTGTTATGGACAAGGTCCTCTTTGCTTTGGACCCGTTTGAACTTGAGTCCAAGCCCCTCTTTGGCCGCCGCTCGAGTGAGTTCCTCTAAAGAATAAGGAGGATGACCCTCGAGGGTCAGATAGCGGTAATTCGCCTCGTGAGAGACGAGAATGAGGAGCATCCGGAGGGAGGCTAACCCACATCCTTCTTCGTCGCCTTGATAAATTGTTTCCACACATATCTATAGACAAGAAAAGTCGTTTTGTGCCCCACAAAATAAAAAATCCTGAGTTTCCTCAGGATTTATCGAATCAAATTTTTACCACTTTTTACGACGTGCAGCTTCGGATTTCATCTTCCGCTTCAAGTTCGTCTTGTAGTAGCACTCTCTTTTGCGGGATTCGAGAAGGACGCCGCTCTTATTGACCGAACGTTTGAACCGACGCATCGCATCATCAAGGGATTCGCCCTCATGAAGCACAGTTTTGACAGCCATTGGAACTCACCTTCTTCCCACTTTTCAGCGTGTTAATTCTATCGCGCGAGAGAGTTTTTGCAAGATGATTCCGTAGGAAAGATGCTTTTTCCGCATTTGCGATGCTATAATCCCAGCATGGCAAGCCTCAGCGTGATCATGCCGGTCTACAATTCCAGCGCCTATTTAGCGCGCTCTTTGAGCTCGCTTTTGGAGAAGCAAACCCTGAAAGAGCCGATCGAAGTCATCTTGGAGATTGATCCATCGAAAGATGATTCCTTAGCAATCGCTGAGAGCTTTCAGAAACGTTTTCCGAGCCTTGTCATCGACGCGCCCGAGAAACGGATGGGCATCGGCCTTTCGAGGATCAGGGGGATTGAGAAGGCCACCTCGCCCTATTTTTACTTCATGGACGCAGATGACGTCTTGGCGCCTGAGGCCTTGGAGACGCTTCTAAAAACCGCCCGCGAGAGTAACGCTGATTGCGTGAACTGCTCTTTTTATTACGTGAGCGGCAAAAAGGCGAAAGCCCACTACTATCCCTTCTCAAAAAACGCCACCTTATCGAAGAAAAATATCCTTAAAGCCTATTTCGATGATTCTTTTATCCGCGGCTTTTGCTGGACCAAACTTTATAAAACCGAACTCACGAAGAAACGGCCGCTCCTCGTTTTGGGGGCGCCACTAGATATGCAATTCGAAGACGTGGCTCTCAATTGCGCCTTGCTCTCCTATTGCTCCAAAGTCGTCTCGTTGCGGAAACCTCTTTATTACTATGATAAGACCAACGCCAATAGTGCCATGACGGTGAAACGGACCAATCGGGCCTTCCGCCACCTCGTCGTTTTCGCCCTCGAACGCTATTTCCTCGAGAAGACGGCCAACGAAGAAGGCCTCAAGGCTTTCCAAGCCAAACTCCCTCGGATGGCGATGTCGCTTTCCTTCGATAAACGCTTGGATAAAAAAGCCGGGGCAGCTCCTGCTTATTTCGCGGAGCTCAAGAAAGATTGGAAGCTCCTCAAAACCATGAAAAAACCCCTCGTTGCGGAGGGGTCCTTCTTCAGCGATGACGCTTCGAAAGCTTTTTACTTTTGAAGCAAAGACGAATAGGCTTCTTTGAGCTCTTCCCCGACGTGGTCGAGGGAACGCTGAGCGGCGACTTCGTATCCTGACTCGAGGATCTTCGGATCCTCGCCTTTTTCGAAGAGGCCTTTGAGAATCCTCTCGAAATCGGCGTTGGTCTTGCCTTTATGGCAGTTCACGCCATCGGTTAACCAAGGCTCATAGACTCCGACATCGCGGACCACCAAAGGGCATTTTGAGGCCAAAGCCTCCAAGACGACGATGCCTTCGGTCTCCTCGTAAGACGGGAAGAAGAGGGCGCTCGCGGTCTGGAAGGCGCCATGGATCAACTCGCCCTTGCAATAGCCGGCCATGATCGCATTCGCTGGCCGTTTCCGGATCCAACGTTTGACTTTATCGTTGGTGAGCCAGCCCGAAAGATGGCCGAACCAAATGAACTTGATCTCCGGAAAAGCCCGGGCGACATCGAAGAAATCTTGGATGCCTTTCCTTTCGAAGGGGAAACCCACCCCCATCACGAACTTCTCGCCTTCCTTAAGGGAGAACTTCTCCCGGAAAGCCTTCTGGGCCTCGGGGTTCGGCGCGTATTCCTTGAGGTCGATGCCATTGGAGATGGCGATGACTTTCTTGGCGATATGGTAGGAATCAATCAGCCCCTTCGAGTAAGGCGTCGGGGTGATGATAAGGTCAGCCTTCGAATACATCGAGGTCAATTGATGGTCGAAAAAAGGCTCGGCCAATTGCCAGCATTTGAACGAACGGCGGAAATCCTCGTAGGTCGAATGGCCATGGACGATGACCGGGATGCCCGCTTTCTTGCAGCGCTTCAAAAGCCGTTTGCTTTTGGCCCAGATCGTATTGATATGGGCGATGTCGAAAGAATCCTTCGGATTCGTCGTGAAAGGGATGCCCGCCAAAGTGCAGGCTTCCATTTGATGGCGCATCGCCCGGCCGATCCCGGACGTCTTAATCGCATTCTCGTCTTCGAAATAGATCAGGACTTTCATCCTTTTATTTCTCGTTCATGATCTCCACGGAGTGGGAGCAGCCAATCCGGTTGGCTCCGGCCGAGAGAAGCTCGAGCATCTGGGCTTTGTTGTGGATGCCGCCTGCGGCTTTCACGCCCATCGCGGGACCGACGGTCTCGCGCATGAGGGCAACATCTTCGGCGGTCGCGCCGCCGGTGCCGAATCCCGTCGAGGTCTTCACGAAGTCCGCTCCGCCTTTTTTGGCGGCGAGGCACGACTCTTTGATCTCGTCTTTATTGAGATAGCAATTCTCGAGAATGACCTTCAAAACGTGATTGCCCACCGCTTTCTTGATGAGAGCAACTTCTTTCTCGATGAAACCGAAGTTGTGTTCCTTCGCCATCGCGATGTTCTGGACCATATCGACTTCATCGGCGCCCATCTTGACGGCGTTCTTGGCTTCGGCGACTTTCGAGGCCGGGGTCATCTGCCCTAACGGGAAGCCAATGACGGTGCAGACTTTCACGTCGGTTCCCGCCAAAAGCTTCTTGGCGACCGGAACGTAGAAAGGATTAACGCAGACGCTCATGAAATCATATTGCTTCGCTTCGGCGCAAAGCTTGGTGATGTCGTCGAGGGTGGCATCGGCTTTGAGACAAGTGTGGTCGAAGAATTTGTTGTAGTTCATGCTGAAACCTTCTTTTTATGGTTTTATCTTATGCTAGTTTCCTTCGCTTTGATAGAGGCGAAGGACGAAAAAAGCCCCCGAAGGGGCTTCTCAAGGATCAAAGAAGACTACTTCTCTTCCTTTTTCGTGGCGTGATGGATGATTTCCTTGCCATCATAGTAGCCACATTCCGGGCAAACGTGATGGGCCGGAACCATAGCGCCGCAATGCGGGCAAGCGACAAGCCCAGTCACTTCGAGCTTGAAGTGAGTGCGCCGTAACCTTTTCGCGGTTTTCGATGTTCTTCTAAACGGGACTGCCATTGTTTTTTCCTCTTTTCAACGGGGTTAATTATAGGGGGTATCGGCTAGGAGTCAATCAATCTTTATACAATGTCAAAAGAATCGCTAAAAGATTCGATTGTTAATTATGTCGGCCACCGACTGAAAAGAGCAAAAAGAATCAATCGGCTTGGGTCGAAGGGCTATAGACGACGTCGCGGATTTCGCCATGGAGCGGTTTCGTTGACGGGATTTTGACGAGCAGGTAATTGCCGCTATGGCCATAGGCAAATCCGCTCTTCGGATCGAAATCCTCAAAAAGGATGGGCAGCTTCTTTCCATAGAATCGCTCTTCGTACTCCGTCCGAAGCCGCTTTGAAAGGGCCAAGAGTTCCTGGACCCGAGCCTCTTTGATCGGGGCGGGCGTATCGGGCAAAGTCGCGGCGAAAGTCCCCTCGCGCGGAGAGAACGGGAAAACGTGGATCTCGGCGAAGCGAGCCTTTTCGCAGAAGGCCATCGTTTCCTTCCACTCCTCATCGCTCTCTTCGGGAAAACCGACGATGACGTCTGTCGTGATCGCGATATCCGGCCGGATCGCGCGGATCGCTTCGAGTTTCGTTAAGAAACTCGCGGTGTCGTAACGCCGTTTCATCCGTTTGAGAACGCTCGAGGAGCCCGATTGAAGCGGGATGTGAAGATGATCCACCACCTGTGGGAAATCCCGGAGCAAGGAAAGCATCTTCTCATCGATCTCGCTCTCTTCGATGGACGAAATCCTTAAGCGCGGGAGCTCAGGGCAGAGCGTCAGCATGTCGCGGAGGAGATCGCCTAGACGATAGGTGCCATCATTGATTTCTTTCCCATACGCGCCGATATGGATCCCGGCGATCACGATTTCCTTATAACCATTCTCGACGAGGCGCTTGGCCTCGCGGAGGGTGTCTTCCTTTTCTCTTGAGCGGGAATTGCCCCGAATCCGAGGGATCAAACAATAGGCGCAGAAATTATCGCAGCCATCCTGGACTTTGAGATAGGCCCGGGCGTTATCGGCAAGAGCCATCTGGCCCATCTCTTCATAGGTCTCGTGCCGGACGTCTTTTTTCACGTCGACGATCTTTTGGTGGTCGCTTTTGAAACGTTCGACATCCTTAAGGAGCACGCTCCGCTTGCTGGTCCCGAGGACGATATCGGCCCCCATCGCAAGGGTTTCTTGAGCGTGAAGCTCGCTATAGCAACCCATGACCGAAAGGATCGCGTCCGGCGCGAGGCGGCGGAACTTCCGGATGTGTTGGCGGGATTTCTGGTCGGCTGTGGCTGTGACGGAGCAGGTATTGACAATGATGAGGTCGGCTTCTACTGCGGAAAAGACCTCCTTATGCCCCGCTTTCTCAAGGGCGTTGCGGAGGGTGTCAAGCTCGTAGGAATTGACTTTGCAGCCTAAGGAAAAGAGGAAGAACTTCATTCTTTCTCCCCCGTTTTCTCGCGTCGTTCCTGCACTTTGATTTCCTTGCCTGCCAATTCGTGCATCAGGCTCGAGGAGATGAGATTGCCTTCGACGAGGGAGCGAATCAGCGCATTCCGATCGTTCTCGAAATACGCATCGGCCACTTTCTCGATCCGCTTGACCATGTGGGTTTTGACCGGGGATTTGATCTCGCGGTCAAAGAGGCAGATCTTGGCGTCGAGCCGGCCTTCGTCGTTGATGAAATAGAGGGCTTCAGCGTCGTAATCGTAAGCCGCCATGACCTTCGGGCTCTTCCGAATCGGCACCAATTTGGTGAAGTAGGAATCAAAGAGGGCATAGCCATAATAATCGAAGCAATCAACTGTCGCCGCCTGGTATTCGCGGACCAGTCTTTCATAGGGCGATTGGGCTAATTTCGCCCAATCCTTCGCATAAAGCGCGTTGAGCGAAGTCGGGAAAAACGGGACGTAGATCTTCTCTCCTTCATAAAGCAGATAGGGAAGATTACTCATGCCCGAAGCCATGTATTCTTTGAGGGAAAGCCGTTCCTCTTTCGGAAAATCGGCCTCCTTGGTTTTGGCAAGATAGAGTTTTTCGATCCGTTCCTTATTGAGGAGACCCCGGATCAGGATGTTCGCCCGGATCGTGAGAAACGGGTCGAGCGGCTTTAAGAACATCGCCCATTGCTCTACCCCGGAGAGGAGAAAGGCGTTCTCGTTATAGAACGTGGCCTCGCTGGAGGTCGAAAAGGGCGTGGTCCGTTGGTGGGATTCGAGTTCTTCGTAGAGGGTCATTTTCTTTGCCCTCCTTCGCTTTCGGTGGCGTAGGAAAAGACGCTCGCGGCATAAAGGGCAGCCGTCTCGGCCCGAAGAATCCGCTTCCCGAGCGAGACAAAACGGAAGCCTTTTGCTTTCGCTTCTTGGGCTTCCTCGGGCGAAAAGCCCCCTTCGGGGCCGATCACGATGAGGCAGCTCCCTTTTTCGGGGAGAGCCTTGAAGGCTTCGGGAAGCGAGGCGACATCGTCGCTCTCGTTCTCGTAGGCAAAAAGTTTAAGATCGGCGGAAACGTCCAATAACGCCGAATAATCCAGCAAGGGATGCACCGAGGGAACCCGTTCGCGCTTCGATTGCTCGGCGGCCCCTTTCACGATCTTTTCTTCACGGAGGAGTTTTTTTGCTTTATCTTCCTCGGAATCCACCCGGATGATGGTGCGCGAAGAGATGAAAGGATAGAAATCGCTCACGCCGAGCTCGGTCCCCTTCTCGAAAACCAAATCATCGTTCCCGTGTTTGAGGAGGGAAAAGGATAAGAGCAACTTCGCTTGGAGTTCCGTCTCCCGTTTCTTTAGGCCTTTGATTGTGATTTTAAGCGGATTCGTCGAAGAAACGACCGCATCATAAAGCTCGCCTTCATCGACGATTTCAATCGCTTCGCCGACTTTGGAGCGCATCACGTCCAAAAGATGATGGACGTCGCCCTCACTTAAAAAAGCCTCGCCATTTCCCACTCGTCCAAAATAGCGCTGCATCAGATCGCCCCTTTATCTCAGGAATTCGCCATTGGCGTCTTTGTAGGTATCGCTCTTGACGTAACGAACCGCCATCGGCGGATAGATGATCCAGGCAAAAAGGAAAGCCAAAAGATAGCCGAGTCCGAAGTTCCGCATCTCGGAGACCGTGAAAAAAAGCAAACTCCCCACCCCTCCGATGATCGCCATGGTGGCCAAGATCGCATAAAGGCCTTTTTTCTTGAAGCCAAGGTAGAAGAAATGGGCGCCGGTCCAGCCCAAGAAGATGGCCAAAAGCGCGGCGGTTTTCTTCGTCTTGCTCTTATAAAGCTGATAATTTCCGCTGACGGGGTCGACAAATTGAGTCATGTCCTTCGTCTTGTAGTTCTCGTCAATCGGATGGACGGTTCCGCAATAAGGGCAGACATCATTATCGAATTTCGTGATTTCACGATGGCAATTTTTGCACTGTGGCATAACGTCTTTAGTGTATACCTTCTTCCGAAAAACGCTAGACGGCAAAACCGCTTTCAATACGCTTTTTTATCGGTCAATGAACGATACTCGTCATAAAGCTTGAGACAATCCGCCCGCGAAAGCTCGTGGAGGAAGCTTTTCGCCCCCGTTCCTTGGCTTTTTTCATAGAAGGCCGAATCGCGGAAGCCAAGGGTCGCGGTATCTTCAAGATTGCAGCCATAATAAACCGTCTCGATATTGGCCCAGAGAATCGCCCCGAGGCACATCGGACAGGGATAGCCCGTCGTAAAGATGATCGATCCTGAAAGATCGAATGTCCCGAGCTTTTTGCAGGCGGCATGAATCGCCATGATCTCGCCATGGCACGTCGGGTCTTTTTCTTTGATGACTTCGTTATGACCCATTCCGATAATGGCCCCATCCTTCACAATCACCGCCCCGAAAGGACCGCCTTCGCCCGATTCAATGCCCTTTTGGGCTTCTTTGATGGCCAAAGCCATATAGTCTTGATACTTCATTGCTCGATTCTTGGCCCCTTATCTTTTTTATTTTACGCCCCTTATTGAAGGAATTAACCAAAAAGAAAAGACGGGTTTTCGTCCCGTCTTCCTTTAACTCCGTTTGAACGGATTGTGCCACCACTTGGCGTCTTCTTGCTTCCGGAATTCGTCGAGGAGATCCTTCTCGCTCTTGGTGAGATTCGTCGGAGTCTTCACCTTGATATGGAGGTATTCATCGCCCGGACGGCCAGTCCGAAGATCCTTCACGCCTTTGCCGCGGAGCTTGAGGATGCCCTCGGGCTGGGTGCCTTCGGGGATCTCGACGCTCACGTCGCCATAGACGGTCGGAACGTCAATCGTCACGCCCAACGCGCAATCGACGAAGCTGAGCGGAACATCGATGTGAATGTCGTTCCCCTCGCGCTTGAAGGTCTCATGCGGCTGAACCTGGACTTCGACATAAAGATCGCCATTCGGTCCGCCATTCGTGCCGCGCTGTCCTTTGCCAGATACCCGGATCTGCTGACCCGAGGCAATGCCGGCGGGAATGTTGACATCGAGATCCTTGTGGACCCGGTTGTAGCCGCTTCCGCCGCAGACATGGCAGCGATTCCGGACGATTTTGCCGGTCCCATGGCAGCGCGGGCACGGCCCAGTGCTCTCCATGACGCCGAAGATTGTCTGCTGACGCTGACGGACATAACCCGAACCCCCGCAATCGGGGCAAACGTCGACATCATTCGGACTGTCGGCGCCGGTTCCATGGCAATTGGAGCAGGGTTCATCGTAGGTAAGAGGGATCGTCACATGGCGGCCATTGATGGCATCCATGAAATCGATCTTGACCCGGAAAAACGTATCCTCGCCTTTGCGAGGCGAGCCATCGTTCCGGGCGCGGCGCTGACCGCCGCCCCCGCCGAAGAAGCTCTGGAAAATATCATTGAGATCGACATCGCCAAAGCCTTGGCCTGAGAAATCGCCCCCAGCGAAGGGGTTCCCGGCGCCGCCGGTCGAGGCGCCTTGTTCGAAGGCTGCCATGCCGAACTGGTCGTATTGTTTGCGTTTATTGTCGTCGTAGAGGACATCATAGGCTTCCTGGATCTCCTCGAATTTCTTCGGGGCATCCGGGGATTTGTTCAAATCCGGGTGGTATTGCTTGGCCAGTTTCCGATAGGCGCTTTTGATTTCGTCTTTCGTCGCGGTCTTGCTCACGCCCAGGACTTCATAGAAATCCCGTTTCGTTTCCGCCATAATGTTCCCTCCTTTCCTTAAAAGAGGGCGGAATCGCTCCCGCCCTCATTGACGTTCAGCTTACTTTTTCTTCTTATCGGTGAAGTCGGCATCCACCACATCGTCCGGGCCTTCGTGGCCTTCAGTGGACGATGCGTTAGACGCATTCCCCGCATCGGAAGAGGCAGCGCCTTGGGCGCCCGCTTGTTGCTGGAACTGGCCCGCGTGCGCCTGGTTCGCGGCGTCTTCGAGTTTGCCGACGATCTCCCGGAGCTTGTCGATGTTGTTCGACTGGATGGCGCCTTGGGCGTCATCGCGGAGCTGAGTGAGCTGGGCTTTCTGCTCAGGAGTCAACTTGCCCGATTGGGCCGGATCGTTGAGAACCGAGTTGATCTCGTCAACATAGGTCTGGGCCTTGTTCTTGACTTCGATGTCGCCTTTGCGCTTCTCATCGGCTTCCTTGTTCTCCTCGGCTTCCTTGACCATCCGGTCAATATCGCCTTTGGAGAGTCCGTTCGAACCGCTGATCGTGATATCTTGGCTCAAGCCAGAATCGAGGTCTTTGGCCGCGACTTTGACGATGCCGTTCACGTCGATCGAGAAGGTAACCTCGATGCGCGGCTGGCCGCGTCTCGCCGGTTTGATGCCCGAGAGCGTGAAATGGCCAAGGAGCTTATTATCGTGCGCCATCGGCCGCTCGCCTTGGTAAACCATGATGTCGACAGCCGGCTGATTATCCTCAGCGGTCGAGAACACCTGGCTCTTGGTGGTCGGGATGGTCGTATTGCGCGGAATGAGCGGAGTCATGACGCCGCCAAGGGTTTCAATGCCGAGGGTGAGCGGGGTGACGTCGAGAAGGACGACATCCTTGACTTCGCCAGCGATGACGCCGCCTTGAATCGCAGCGCCGATACTGACGGCCTCATCGGGGTTGACCGAGAGGTTGATCGCGTGGCCCGAGACCTGTTTGACGAGATCCTGGACGGCTGGCATACGGATCGAGCCGCCGATCATCAGGATATCCCCGAGATCGTTGTAGCTGAGCTTCGCGTCGGCCATGGCTTTCTCCATCGGAACTTTGCAGCGTTCGAGCAAATTGCGGGTGAGATCCTGGAATTTCGCCCGGGTGAGCGTGCCTTCCCAAGAGATCGGGCCGTTGGTTCCGGTGCCGATGAACGGCAGAGAAATCGTGGTCTGAAGGCTCGAAGAGAGCTCGATCTTGGCCTTTTCAGCCGCATCGATGAAACGCTGCTGGGCCATCTTATCGGTCAAATTGGCGCCGGTTTCGATCTGGATTTGGGCGTGGATCCAATCGGCCACTGCCTTATCCCAATCATCGCCGCCGAGATGGGTGTCGCCCGAGGTCGCCAAGACCTGGAAGGTGCCATCGCCAATATCGAGAATCGAAACATCGAGGGTGCCGCCGCCCAAATCGAAGACCAAGACTTTCTCGCTCTTCTTGGTATCGAGGCCATAGGCCAAGCAGCTGGCGGTCGGTTCGTTGATGATGCGGACCACGTCGAGTCCGGCGATTGTGCCGGCATCCTTGGTGGCCTGACGCTGAGCGTCATTGAAGTAAGCCGGAACGGTGATGACCGCTTTCTTGACTGATTGGCCAATCGACTTCTCGGCGTAATCCTTCATATACGCGAGGACCTTCGCCGAGATTTCCTGCGGCGTGAAATCCTTATTCAGGCAGGAAATATGGAACTTATCCGAAGTGCCCATGTGGCGCTTGGCCGAACGGACGGTGTCCGGATTGGTGATCATCTGACGCTTCGCGGCGTTGCCGACGATCTCCTCGCCATCGCCCTTAAAGGCCACGACCGACGGGGTCGTATTGGTGCCTTCCGGGTTCGGAATGACTTTGACTTTGCCATCGGCTTGCAGATACGAGATGACCGAATTGGTCGTCCCAAGATCGATGCCGACAATGATTTCTTTTGCCATAAATTTTATTCTCCTTAGGCTTTAGTAGCCTTCGAATCCATTTTTTCGTCCTTCGTTTCGACTTTCTTCTTGGATACGCTCACCATGGCCGGACGGACGAGCCGATCATGGAGTTTGTAGCCTTTGGCGAAGATCTGAACGATCTTGCCATCTTCGTCCCCTTCTTTGACATCCACAGCGTGCATCGTGGCGCTGTCGAAGGGTTCGCCAACCTTCGGGAGCACCTCGCTCACGCCTTCGGCGAAGAGCGCGTTCTCGATTTGGTTGTAGAGGTATTGGAAGCCTTGCTGATACGCTTTGGCTTCGGCGTCTTTCGGCGAGCTCTGAAGCGCGATATAGAAGCTATCGAGCGCCGGGAGCAAGCTATCGAGGAAGCCTTCGGCCCGATACTTCATCGCCTGCTGATGGTCTTTTTCAAGATCCTTCCGCAGGTTCTGGGTATCGGCGTAGGCGAGATAGTATTTGTTTTTCCATTCGCCCATCTCGTCATTGGCTTTCTTATAGAGGGCAAGGAGGTCATCGTATTCTTTTTGGCTGACCAGCTTGCCTTCGGGCTTAGCCTCGTCTTTCTTCACTTCTTTTTCTTCGGGGGCTGCTTGCTTTTCGGGCTCACTGCCTTTTGCATTTTCTGCCATGATGTTTCTCCTCCTCCATGGATTGTCGTTCGATCGAAGTACTGATCCAGCGCCTCCGCGAAGTACTTGAGAGTCGAGACGACTTTCTCATAGTCCATTCGTGACGGCCCGAGGACCGTGAGGCAACAGTTCGGATCACCCGGGAGCGAAACCCCGGCGGAAACGACCGCCAGGTCTTCGAGCCCTTCCTTGGCGGTGCCGATGTGAATGCTGACGCCATCCTTGCTCGCCTTGGTTCCAGAAAGCGCCTTTTTGAGGTTTTCCGGATCGTCAAGGAGCGAAAGGAGCTGGCGGAGTTTCTCCGCATCGTTCGCGTATTCGGGCTGATTATAGAGCGCGTCCTTCCCATAAAGGGAGAGACGATCGGTCGCAAATTTGGCGAAGGCCTCGAGGATGGCGTCATAGATGACTTCCTGCCCCACCACATAATCGGTGAGAGCCGGCTTCATCGCCTCCATCTTCGTGACGAGATCGCTCACGGGCGTCCCGCTCAAACGGTCATTGAGGAGTTTGACGGTCTTCACGACCTCATCCGTTTTCAGGGTGGGATCGATCAGGAACGTCTTATTCTCGACGTAGCCTTTGTCGGTGACGAACACCGCGGTCGCGGTATTCTCGCCAAGCGGGATGATTTGGACGGAGACGAGTTTTTCCTCGTTGACCGTCGGGCCAAGGACGACCGAGGCCAAGTTGGTCATGTGCGAGAGGATCTCGCACGCTTCCTTCATGACTTCCTCGACCGATTTGGTCTTTTCGCTGAGGACGTTCGCGAGCGCGTTTTTCGTCGACTCGTCCACGCCTCTTTCCCGGATGTGCTCGGCGTAATATTGATAACCCTTTTCAGAAGGGACGCGGCCGGAGGAAGTATGGGTCTTTTCGAGATAGCCTTCTTGCTCCAGGGCATTCATTTCGTTGCGGATCGTCGCGCTTGAGACGTCAAGGTGATACACCTCTTGGAGGGTTTTGCTGCCCACCGGTTCGGCGGTTTTGATAAAGTGCTCCACGATGAGTTTCAGAATCTCGTCTTGTCGCGTCATAGTCCCGCCTCCTTTTAGCAGTCACCTTCTCTTGGTGCTAGCACCATTATAACCAGCGTTTTAGCACTGTCAACTTCAAAGTGCTAAATTATGAAAAAGAGGCCATCAGGCCTCATTCTTTTTCGTTTAAAAATCCTTTATTTGACCCGGATGTCGATCACCAGGGTATTGGTCAGCCGATCGAAGACGCTTCGCTCGGTGTGCTTCGAGAGCATATAGATCGAATTCACGAGGTCCATCGCGGTCAAACCGGTCGTGAGCGCCTTAAGGAAAGCCTCTTTGAAACGGATCCGCGATTTATCGGCGTGGCAGGTCTTGATCCCCATGATCGCCATCCCAAGGGTAGCGCCGTTAAGGAGATGTAAGAAAGCGCAATTGACGATCACGTAGTAGACGTAGCCCGAAGCAATCGCGATCAAAATCTCGAGATAAAGCGAGAAATCCTTGGGGAAATAAAGAATCTCGACCGTGAGGACGGCGGCGAGAGCCAGCAAAGAAAAGAGCTTGTCGATCAGCCAGCCCATCATTCGTTTTTCGTAACGTGCGATCCCCATAACCTCTTTAATATAGCGCAAGAAGAATCCGATCCAAAAGAAGAATCCCTTTGTCCGTCGCGAAAACCCTTTCTTTCGTGAGAGTCAATAAGCCCGATGAAATAAGGGGTTCCACCGCTTTTTCATAGGTTTTTTCGAACCGTTCGTGAAAACGCGCTTCGTAAGCGTCGAGTCCAAAACCCGTTTCGAGCCGGAGGTTCGTGAGGAAGAAGTATTTCTTGTCTTCTAAGGGCGTCACGATCTCCTCTTCCGCGTGGCGCTTGCCCTTCAAATAGGCCGAAAGATCCCGCGTATTCGTGTAGCGCAGATCCCCGATGTAGCCCGAGGCCCCTAATCCCGCCGCGTAATAAGGCTCATCCTTCCAATAGGTGAGATTGTGCCGAGAATAATGGCCGTCTTTCGCGAAGTTCGAGACTTCGTAACGGTCGTAGCCCGCTTCTCTTAGCCGGGAAAGAATCCGCTCATACTGATCGGCGGCCAAGGCCTGGTCCATCTCTTGAAGATGACGGGCTGAGAAGACGGTGCCAGGGTTGACGGAAAGGCAATAGGTCGAAAGGTGCTCGCTTTGGAGGCTCAACAAGGCGTCGATATCCTGCTCGAGCTCCCCCATCGATTCGTCCGGAAGCCCATAGATCAGATCGCAAGAGATATTGCGAAAGCCTTTCTCCCGGGCCAGCATCACCGCCTGTTTCGCCTCGAGGAAACTATGCTTCCGTCCCATGAGTTTAAGCAGTCTTTCCAAAGAAGACTGAACGCCGAAAGAAAGGCGATTAACCCCGTATTTTTGGAGGATTTCCGCTTTAGTTGCCGTGAAGTTCTCCGGATTGGCTTCCACGGTGAATTCCCCGCCTTTTTCCAGGTAAGGCGCCAAGAAAGAAAGGAGGTTTTCCAGCTCTTCCTCATTTAAGGAGGTCGGGGTGCCCCCGCCGACATAGATCGTCTTTACCGAGTCGATCCCCTCCGAGCGCACTTCTTTTTCAAGTTCTTGTACATAAGAAAAGGCCCAACTCGGGGTGTAGAGGACTTTGGGAAAGTCACAATACGCGCAGATATGGGCGCAAAACGGAATATGGATATAGAGGGCGGTCGGCTTCACTTTTTGACGGCTTCTTTAGGCTCGCTCACGGCTTCCGCTTCTTCCGGATGCTCGGCGGCATATTTGGCCATCGCTTTGGCGGATTCTTCGTCCTCGACCGGACGGGTCGCCCGGGAAACCTCTTCGGCCGCGACTTCTTTTTCTTCGGGTTTCGTCGCGTCTTTCGCGGACTTCTCCGCGAGTTCTTTCGAGGCTTCGTCCATCTTTTCGGCGGTCTCGTCGTCGACATCGACGACCATCCGCTTCACTTCTTCCTCGGCGATTTCCTTATCGCTCTTCGGTTTCTCGTCATTCTTGAAATGTTTGCCATACTTCTTGATGAGAATAACCGCTAAAACAATGACGCCGAAGATGGCCACAAGACCTAAGACGTACCATAAACCTGTCATTTTGCTTCTCCTTTTTTGATCGGGGTGTAGACGAACTTATTCTTCACCTGCAATTTGGTATAATAGCGCTCCTGAGCGAGCTTATCCATAGAAGTTCGTGCGGTTTCGTAGGCGCAGCGGGTGAATTTCTTGAACTGCTGGATCGTGTAATAACGGCCCATCGTGCAGTGATTGGCCAAGAAAGAGGCTTGGTTTTTGTTGAGGGCGGGGTTGGTCTCAAGAAGATACTGGGTGTATTCCTTGATTTCCTTCCCGCTCAAGGGATTGCTCTCGACTTGGAGGGCGCTTTCGCCTTCGTTTTCCTTCGGCGCCATCTCCTCAAGGGTAATCACTTTTTCCGGGGCGACGCGCGGCTTCTCTTCTTTGGTGACCGGCGCGGGCTCTACGGGAGTGGGCTCCGGGACGACCGGCGTTTCTTCTACCGGCTTCGCCGGCTCAACCACGGGAGCAGGAATCGGCTTTTCTTCGGAAATAACGGGGGTTGGAGCGACAGCGACCGGAGTGGGTGCGGGAGCGGGCTCGGGGACGGCTACCGGAGTCGGAGCCACCGCTTTCGGCGCTTCGACGGGTTTCGCCACCGGTTTTTCTTCGGCATTACCAAAGAGGGAAAGCTGTTGGGCCGGGGCCGATTTTTGGGTAGATTCAGCTGCGGATTTCTCCTCAGGCGAGACGGCGGTGAATTCACGGCGGTAGGTATCAATCTTGATGGCTTTGATCGCATCGCTCAGATTCTCGAGTAGCGGCGTCAAAACGTCGATCGCTTCCATCACGAGGTAAGTGAGATCGCCGCTCCGCTGGGTCTCGAGGGCCAAGAGCTTGTAACGGGCGGTCTTGAGGAGCAACGCTTCGAAGGGGAAAAGGAACGCTTCCCGTCCGGCTTCGGAAGTCTGGAAGACGGTCTTGGCCAAAAGGGTGGCCACTTCGTCATTCCGTTCCTCAAACGGCATCACGTAATCGAGATAATAGGAGGCGGCGACGGCTTTCACGAAATAGGAAACCTCGTCCCCATGGCTGAGCCAATGGAGGAAGTCCCCCATCAGGGTCTCGATGAAATCGAACGGGGCGTAATTGAAGTCTGGATTATAAAGATGGCGGGCACGTTGGGCCGTGCCATCGAAATCGCCGGTCCTATAAAAGCTCGTGAGTTCTTCGACCCCGAGGCACTTCCCGAGCGCTTCGGCCAGGAAATCCTCATTGGGCCGTAAAGGGGCCGTCGAAGGATTATGGAGATAGAAATGAAGCGCATCCCGGTAGGCGACGACCGGGGCGTGGAAGGGATTGTTTTCCTGATAGGTCCCATTGAGCAAGGCCTTCAAAGAAAGCTCGCTCATCTGGGCGTTTTCGTTGAGGGACACCTCGCGGAGAGACAAAAGAAGGCAAGCCCGTTCGGCCTGTTCTTTCTCCCGCGGATCGCTCAGTTTTTTAAGGACGCCGGCAAAGCGGGCGCTCACGAGTTCGAACGCGGTGATCTTCGCCTTGATGGCTTCCGATAACGTCAAAGTGAAAAAGCGGTTGGTGATGGTCTTGAAAGGAAGGGTGATCGACTTGCTCTTCCGATAGGCCAAAATGTCGGCCCAATAGCCATCGATCAAGGTGGTGTTCATCGCCTTGACCACTTCGCTTCGTAAAAGGTATTGCTCGTCCGTGTAAGCCACGGCCCATTCTTTTTCGCTCATGCCTTAAGAATACAACCTTCCGGGACTCCCGACAAGATGAATGACTAAAAAACTACTAAAAAGGCGGTTTCCGAAACTGAGAATGCCTTCTTATGGTCGGATTAAAATGCTTTTATTTGTTCGAATCGTCATCGAGCGAGAGCATGCTCATGAAAGCCTCTTGCGGGACGTCGACCGAGCCGATCGCCTTCATCCGCTTCTTGCCTTCTTTTTGCTTTTCGAGCAGTTTCTTCTTCCGGGAGATATCGCCGCCATAGCACTTGGCCAAGACGTCTTTGCGAACGCTCTGAATGTCAGCTCGCGCCACCACTTTGCCATTGATCGCCGCCTGGACTGGCACTTCGAATTGCTGCTTCGGGATGATTTCCTTCAGTTTGCGGACGAGAGCGATGCCCCGGTTATAGGCGCTGGGCTTATAGACGACGGTCGAAAGGGCGTCGATCACATCGCCATTGAGGAGGATGTCCATCTTGGCGAGATCGCTCGGCCGGTATTCGGCGAGTTCGTAGTCGAGGGAAGCGTAGCCTTTGGTCGCGCTCTTGAGCTTATCGAAGAAGTTGAAGATAATCTCCGAAAGCGGCAGGTCGTACTTCACGATTTGCCTGGTGTCATCGAAATAAACGAGATCCTGGTAGACCCCGCGCTTATCCTGGCAGATCTGCATGACCGGCCCCACGAATTCCTTCGGGGTCATGATCGAGGCGTTCACGAACGGTTCTTTGATGTCTTTGATTTTCGAAGGATCAGGCATCTCGGACGGATTATCAAGCGTCAATGTCGTCCCGTTAGTCAAATCCACTTGGTATTTGACGGATGGGGCGGTCAGAATCAGGTTGAGATTGTATTCGCGTTCAAGCCTCTCTTGGACCACGTCCATATGAAGGAGGCCAAGGAAGCCAACCCGGAAGCCAAAGCCCAATGCTTGGGAGCTCTCCGGTTCAAAAGTTAAGGAGGCATCGTTCAAAGAGAGCTTTTCGAGTGCGTCTTTGAGGTTGCCATAATCGGCCGATTCAACCGGATAAAGTCCGCAATAAACCATCGGGTTGATCTTCCGATAACCCGGAAGAGGATCCGGGGTCGGATTATTCGCCAAGGTAATCGTCTCGCCCGGGAAGACATCGTGGATATCCTTGATCGTCGCGGTGAGATAGCCGACTTCGCCGCAATCGAGTTCTTTGGTCGGGATCTCTTTCGGCGTGCGGATGCCGACTTCGGTGACCAGGTATTTCTTGTGGGTCGCCATGAGAAGGATCTCATCCCCCACTTTGACCGAGCCGTTTTTGATGCGGATCAAAACGACGACGCCGCGATAGGAATCATAGTAACTGTCGAAGATCAAGGCCTGTAAGGGCGCGTCCGGATCGCCCGAGGGCGGCGGAACGAGCTCCACGACTTTCTCCAGCATGTCGGGAACCCCTTGGCCGGTTTTGGCGCTCACGAGGCAGCAATCGGCAGTCGAAAGCCCGATCCTCTCTTCGATTTCCTTTTTGCAGACTTCGGGTTGGGCGCTCGGAAGATCGATCTTATTGATGATCGGGATGATCATGAGGTCGTTATCAACC
Organism: Bacillota bacterium; assembly: GCA_036788815.1. Taxonomy (GTDB): domain Bacteria; phylum Bacillota_I; class Bacilli_A; order RFN20; family CAG-826; genus UBA4951. Next base: position 18,504 of record DAIQMS010000004.1, on the reverse strand, counting down.
GCGAGATAGACGTTCGCTAAGGTCTGGGCTTGGACCCCTTGGGTCGCATCGACGACCAAAAGGGCGCCTTCGCAGGCGGCGAGGCTCCGCGAGACTTCGTAAGTGAAGTCGACGTGCCCCGGGGTGTCGATCAGGTTGAAGATGTATTTCTCGCCATTGTGGGCGGTATAAGAGACGGTGACGGCGTTGAGTTTGATGGTGATGCCCCGTTCCCGTTCGAGGTCCATCGAATCGAGCATTTGCTCCTTCAAATCGCGCTTTTCCACCGCCCCCGTGTCTTCGAGGATTCGGTCGCAAAGCGTGCTTTTACCGTGATCGATGTGGGCGATCACCGAGAAATTGCGAATGTGGGATTGAGCAAAGGGCATAAAATTACCTTAGCGATTATAGCCTATTTCCGTTCTTTCTTGTCAAAAAGAAAGAAGGGGGATTCCTCAAAAGTCTTTCTTGTAGAATTCCTGAAGGTTCTTTTGGACATCCTCCGGGGAGGTGACGACGTCATACGAAGTCCAAAGCCGGGCGAAGAGATCCCGATACTCGTTATGAAGATAACGGTCATCGATGAGAAGCGCCGCCCCGCGGTCTTTCTCGCTTCGGATGAGGCGCCCCACCGCCTGCATCACCTTGTTCATTCCCGGGTTCATATAAGCATATTCGTAGCCTTCGCCGTTCTTTTTGGCGAAGTAATCCTTCAAAAGATCCTTCTCGTGCGAAAGCTGAGGCAGGCCGATCCCGACCACGGCAACCCCGATCAGCCGGTCCTCGACGAGGTCGATCCCCTCGCTGAAGGAACCGCCGATGATGAGGAGACCGATCGTCGTCTTCTCCGGATGGGAGAGAAAGCGCGAAAGGAAGAGCGACTTCTCCTCATCGGACATCTCTTTCTCTTGCTCAAAGACATTCGCGTCCGGAAAAGAAAGATGCGGCTTGATGTTTTCGAGATATTCGTATGAGGGGAAATAAAGGAAATAGTTCCCTAATTTGCCCTTCACGAAAGCGGAAAGATACTCCGCCACATCCTTATAGGTTTTGCTCCGGTCCTTATAACGGGTCGAGACGGTCGGAGCCAAAAGGAGATCGAAGTTCTCCTTCGGGAAAGGCGAGGGCAATAAGAGGTAGGGATCGTCATGATTGCCGCTGATGGCGTCTTGGTAATAGCTCATCGGCGAAAGGGTGGCCGAGAAAAGGATTCGGCCCTTCACGATATGGAGGGAAGAAGAGAGCATCGGCGAAGGATCGAGGCAGGAAAGGTGAAGGACGTAGTCCGTCTTCTCCCGCTCCCCATAAAGGGTCTCATCTTCGGGGAAGTTCTCCGACAAAAAGGAAAAACGATGGGCCTCGCGGCTCACTTCCTTATAGATGTCCGGAAGCTTCGGATGTTCCTTTTTCATAAGCTCCTGGCCTTTTTTGGAGAAGGCATCAAGCGCCTTCTTCACCTCAGGCGGGACCGCGGCGAAATCCGTGATCGGGCCTTTGGAGGCGAGATCGTAATCCCGAAGAAGTTTCTCGACTTTGCCAAGGGCCGTTTTGATCTTCGGCTCTTTGAGGCTCCGGAGGGCTTTTTTCGCCCGGGCGAAGCTCTCGGCGGACAAACTCGCCGAATACATATCCCTCCCCCGTTCGACCAGGTTGTGGGCCTCATCGATCAAAACGAGGAACTTCGAGCTGTCGACCTCCGGATCGAAATAGCGTTCCAGATGGACCAAAGGATCGAAGAAATAGTTATAGTCGCCGATGATGACATCGCTCCAAAGCGAGAGATCGAGTTGGAGCTCAAAAGGGCACATCGCGTAATGTTTGGCCAAAGCCACCACGTGCTCTTCGTCAAACCGATAGCCCCCATCGCAGGCCTCTTCCATTGCCTTTTTGATCTTGTCGTAGTAGCCTTTCGCGAATGGGCATTCGTCCGGATTGCAGGCGGCGCCGGGGGTAAAGCAGATCTTATCTTTGGCGACGAGCAAAGAGTCCCGCCCCATGAAGCCTTTGGCATAAAGGGCGGTCAAAGCGTCATAAGCGCTCAAGCGGCCGCTCGTTTTGGCGGTCAGATAAAAGATCTTCTTATTGTCGGTGACGGCGAAGGCTTTGACCGCCGGATAAAGCGCCGAGATCGTCTTGCCGATCCCGGTCGGCGCCTCGCAATAGAAAGTGCCCCCGTTTTTGGCGATGGAATAAACGTATTTGGCCATTTCACGCTGGCCTTTGCGGAAGCCCCCAAAGGGGAAGGCCAGGCTCTTGGCCGAGCGGTTCCGGAGTTCCTCATGGGCGAATTGCTTTGAGAAAAAGGCCAGATATTCATCCATCAAGCCATAGACATCCTTTTCGAGGGCCCCAAGGTCGAAAAGCCGTTCCACCGTCTTCTTTTCGCTCGAGGTTTGCGAGAGATAAGTCAGGCGAATCGCGCACTTCTCTCCCTCCGTCTCGTGAAGATACATGAGGGCGTAGCATTCGGCTTGGCCAAAGTGCCAATCCTTTTGCTGGTTATAGAAATCCTCAAGCGGAATCACCGTGCTTTTGATCTCGTCGATGATCGGGAAATCCCCGCCGACGATGATGCCATCAGCCCGCCCTTCAAGAGCGATCACCCCTTCTTTGCGCTCAAAGGTCTCTTTAAGGGCATATTCAGAAAGGTATTCGTGGCCCTGTTTTTCTTGGAAAGCCGCATGGAGGATCGTCCCCATCTGCATCGTCTCCTGGTTGTAGATCCGGGAATCGATGTCACCTTTCCGCAAAAGAAAATCCACGAGACCGTGAACCGATAAAGAAAGAAAGCGTTTTTCCGCCATGAGGTTATTATAGCCGAACTCCTAGGAGTTCACTTGATCAAAACGTGGCCGGAGAGATGAGCGCCATTGAGGAAGCTCGCGGCATCCATCTTCTTCTTGCCTTCGAGCTGGACTTCATCGAGCGAAAGCTGGCCGTCATAGAACTGGACCAATAGCTTCTTTTTGTTCGGAATCACCTCGCCAACCGCCCGAATCACATCGTGATTCTCGACGTGGGAGCGCGTGATTTTGAGTTTTTTGTCATTGAGGAGGACGTAAGCGCCCGGCTCTTCGCTCAATCCCCGGACGTAGTTGAAGGCCCCTTCGGCGGAAAGAAATAACGGGAGATGCTCATCTTCCGGTTTGATCTTATTGGCGATCGTGACGTCTTTTTCTTTCTGCTCTTCGCCCGCGAGATTCTTATTGGCATAAGCCAAAAGATCTTTGACGATGAGTTTTGAGGCTGCATCGGAGATTTTAACGCAAACGGAGGTGTAGTTATCCTCGGGGAGAATCGGGAAAGCGATCGTGTCGTACATCTTGCCGGCATCCATCGCCGCCACCATTTCCATCAAGGTGACCCCGGTTTCTTTCTCGCCCGCCATGATCGCCCTTTGAATCGGGGCGGCACCGCGGTATTTCGGAAGGAGGGAGCCGTGTAAATTGACGGAGCCCACTTTGGCGAGATCAAGAAGCCCTTGCGGGATGATCTGGCCATAGGCCATCGTCACGATCACGTCGAAATCAAGCGTCTTGGCGAATTCGAAATCCAGCCGCACTTTATGGGGCTGAAAAACCGGGATGTTATGGGCTAAAGCCACCGCTTTAGTCGGCACAACCTCATTCGTCTTTTCCCGGCCTACGGCCTTGTCTTCTTGGCAAACGAGGCCCACGACATTGAAACCCGCATCGAGCAAAGACGAAAGGACATGGGCCGACATCGCTGGGGTACCCATATAAAGAATTCGGACGTCGTGATTGTTTTGAAATGCCATTACCGTATCGTTTTACTTGTAACCTTTTTCGTGTCTAAATTATAGCGCGCTTAGGCGTGAGGAGAAATAACGATGATTCATGAAAGTATCTTAGAGTTAATCGGCCATACCCCCGTCGTCCATCTGGAGACGCTGAATGGCAATGAAGTCTATGTGAAACTGGAAATGATGAATCCGGGCATGTCGATCAAAGATCGAATCGCCCTCGAGATGATCGAAACCCTGATCAAGGAAGGCAAACTCGGGAAAGCCGGCCAAAAAGCGGTCGAAGGCACGAGTGGCAACACCGGGATCGGCCTCGCCCTCGTCTGCGCGGTGAAAGGCATTCCCCTCACCATCGTGATGCCGGAGAACATGTCGCTTGAGCGGATCAATCTCATGAAGGCCTATGGCGCCATCGTTTTATTGACGCCGAAAGCCGAAGGGATGGCCGGGGCCGAGAAGAAAGCCGCCGAGATGGAGAAAGAGGGCTACGTCTTCCTCAACCAATTTGAGAATAAGGCGAACCCCCGGGCCCATGAGAAGAACACCGCCAAGGAAATCCTTGCCGATTTCCCTGATGGCCTCGATTATTTCGTCGCAGGCGTTGGCACGGCTGGCACCCTCGTTGGCAATGCCAAAGTCTTAAAGAAAGCCTATCCGTCGATGAAAGCCATCGCCGTCGAACCGGCCGAATCGCCGGTCCTTGAAGGCGGAAATGCCGGCCCCCACAAGATTCAGGGCATCGGCGCCAATTTCGTTCCGCCGCTCTATGAGAAAGGCTTGGTGGATCAGATCCTCCAAATCAAGAGCGATGACGCGATTGCCAAAGCCAACGCTTTGGCCCAAAAAGGCTATTTCCTCGGAATCTCGAGCGCGGCCGCGATTTTAGCCGCCGAAAAAATCGCTACAGAAAATGCGCCTAAAGGGCTTAGAATATTGGCTGTGTCGCCCGATGGCGGCATCAAGTACATGTCGATGGGAATCTATGGGAAATAAAAAAGAATCCTACTACGCCTCCATCAAACGCCGGGATCCGGCCGCGAGGAACAACCTCGAGATCTTTTTCCTTTATCCTTCTGCCATCGTGATGCGCCACTACCATGTGGCCCATTTCTTTTGGAAGCGCCATTTGAAGTTCTTGGCCGAGATGCTGATGATGATCGCGAAAAGACGGACGGGGATTGAAATCCATCCGGCCTGCACGATCGGACGAAACCTTTTCATCGATCATGGCTCTGGAGTCGTGATTGGCGAAACAGCGATCATCGGCGATGATTGCACGCTCTACCATGGAGTCACCCTCGGTGGGACATCGAATGAGAAAGTGAAGCGCCATCCGACCCTTGAGGACCATGTGATGGTTGGGGCGGGAGCGATTCTCCTTGGGAATATCACGATCGGGCATTGCTCGAGGATCGGTGCCAACGAAGTGGTCCGCCACGATGTGCCGCCCGAGTCGGTCTACGTGAATGGCGAAGTCCATGTGCTGAAAAACGGAGGATGCAAATAATGGCTAGAGAATATCGGGACGTTCAGAAATTCGTCGATTCGGCGAAGCTGTTGCTTTCGAGCAGCCGCACCCTGAAAGACATCTATGAAATTGCGACCTCGCTCCATCAGAACGAGAAAGCCTGCATCTATTTCGATGAGGATGGCAAAAAGCAAAGCTATACCTACGCTAAATACAAAACGGACGTCTATTATCTCGCCCGCCATCTTTCGACGGCCTTATCGGGTCTTCCGGCCGGGAGCCTCGTCGCGCTCAAACTCCGGAACTGTCCGAGCTGGCCGCTTCTTTTCTGGGCCACCGTGATGAATGGCCACCCGATTCTTCTCGTTGATGCCAAATTGGCCCACGAGAACACCGAGAACCTTCTTAAGCAAAGCGGAGCCAAAGCGATCATCGTGAATGAGGAAGAGCCTTATTCGGTCGCTTCTTTCCGGCTCAACGATATCAAAAACGCCCAAGAAGACGCGACCTTCGCGCCCCACTGGGCCAACCAAGTCATCTTCTGCTCGAGCGGCACGACCGGCGACGCCAAGATGATGGTCACGAATGGCGAAGCCCTCTGCTATCAGGTTGCGGGCGCTCTCAACACGCCTCAAGAAACCTTAGACATCTTTCATAGCGGCAGGACCAACATCCTTTGCATGATCCCGCTCCACCACATTTTCGGCTTCACCGCGGTGTTCCTTTGGTACACCTTCTATGGCAAGGCTCTCGTCTATCCGACCACGATGGCCACGACCGATCTTTTCTTGGCAATCAAGAAAGCCCCGGTCACCCATCTTTACAGCGTCCCGATGTTCTGGGATTCGGTCGCTCAGAAGATTCAGCGGAGCGCCGCCCTCAAAGGCGAGAAGACCGAGACGATGCTCGATAATCTCGTCGCTTACAACAATCATCAGATCTCGCGCCGGGAAGCCGGCTGGGCCGCCCATGCGTTCGTCAAGCACGCCTTCCAGAAGAAAGTCTTCGGGAAGCAGATCGAATTCTGCATTTCCGGCGGCGGCTATCTTTCGCAAAAGACCCTTTCCGTCATCAACGGCATCGGCTATCCGCTTTATAACGGCTATGGCATGACCGAGATCGGCGTCACTTCGGTCGAGCTTTCGCCCCGGGTCGAAGATCGGCTCAAGGGCTCGATCGGCCACCCGCTTTGGGGGATGAAATACAAGATCGTCCCGAGCGAAGGCGCCGCGGAAGGCCAAGGCGAACTCTGGGTCAAATCCCCGACGATCCATCAAGAAGAAATCATCGGCGGCGTCCGCAAAAACACCGTCTTATCCGAAGATGGCTATTATCCGACCGGCGATATCGCCGCAGTCGATGCGACGGGCGAATATTACATCAAAGGCCGGAGCAAGGACACGATCATCTCGAGCAATGGCGAAAACGTCTACCCCGATGAGATCGAGTTCTACTTCAAAGACGTCCCCCACGTCGTCAATGACGTCGTGGTCGGCATGAAAAATGGCGATAAAGAAGACGTCGTCCTCATTTTGGAGCTCGACAACGTGGTCCAGAATAGCGACTTCCCCGCGATCCAGAAGGCGATCGAGGCCATCAATGCCTCGCTCCCGAACGAAAAACGGGTCAGCAAGACCTTGGTCTACAAGAAGAGCATGCCGATTGCCAACAATATGAAGGTGAAACGCTACGTCCTCCGGGATGCGCTCAAGAACGGAGCCGATGATTTCATGGCCTTTGGCGAGAAGCGCGAAAGCGTCTCGCTTGAGGGTTACGATCCGAAAGAAGTCAAAGACGTTCTCGAAAAAGTCCGCACGGTCTTCGCCAAGAGCCTCTTGCTCCCGGAATTCAAGATCTCGGACACCGCGATTTGGACGACTGATCTTGGGGGTGACTCGATGTCGTATGTGGCGATGGTGTCGGACTTAAATGATGCCTTCCACCTCAGCATTCCGACCGAAAAATACGGCAAGTTGGCCTGCGTCAAAGACTTCGCGGGGGAGATCCTCAGGCTCCTTCACGAGGAAAAGAAGCCCCAAAGCGAACAAAAATAGTTGTTTTGCGTAGCCTAAAAGGCTAAAATCTATCTCGCGAAAACGAAAAGGAAGCATTAACACTTATGGCTAACATCAAATCTCAGATCAAACGCAACGAGACCAATGAGCTCGCCCGCGAAAAGAACAACACCGAGAAGAACGCTGCTCGCACCGCGATCAAAAAGGTTGAAACCTTAGCGGCCGCTGGCAAAAAGGCGGAAGCTCAGGAAGCCCTCAAGGAAGCCGTTTCGCTCCTTGATCAGCTTGCTCAGCGCGGCACGATCTCGGACAATTCCTGCGCCCGCAAGAAAGCCCATCTTCAGCATCTTGTCGCCGCGGTCAAGTAATCCGATTCTCAATGATAAAAGAAAGCCTCGATCACTCGAGGCTTTTTTCATGTTCAGTAGACAATGGTTTTGAAGGTGCTCTTCACCGTCTTCTCATCGATATCGAGGACAAGATAGGTCCCTTCGTCGGAATCGTGCGGGAAGGTGAGGGAACCCGGACAGAAAATCCAAACCCCGTCCCTCAGCTCCTCTTCCCTTTCATGGGTGTGCCCATGGATGAAGATCCGCACCCCATCTTGCTTCAGGGAGGCGAGCATGGCGCTCGAGTAAAGCGGGTAATGCTCCATGTGGAGTTTCCCGAAGGGAGTCATCGTCTCGTAACGGAACGGGTATTCGGGGAAAGCCCCATCGCAGTTCCCTTTGACCGCGGCGAAAGGCGAGATATCCAAGGGCGAGGCTTCGACGTCCCCGGCATGGAGATAAACATCGGCGTCGTTCTCGATGAGCGCGACCCGGCGTAAGGCGGAAAGATCCCCATGGGTATCGGAAATCACGACGATTTTCATAAGGTGAAATTTGCTAAATAGAGGCTGAAAGCCATGTCGGGATCGCACTTTCCCGTCAAGATGGAGACCTCGCAATCGTAGAGGCCATCAAGGGCGTTATTGAGGGAATCCTCCCCCATCCGACGAAGATTATCGAGGGCGATGGAGACCCGCATCGAGGAGCATTGAAGGGCCCCGGAAATCTGGGAGCTCCCTAACCCCGAGCTCTGGAGATAACGGACTTCGTTGAGGAAGCGGAACTGATTCGCCAAAAGATGGATCAAGGAAATCGGCTCGGCCGAGAAGACGCGGAGATCCTGATAGATCCGAATCGCGTTTTTCACATCGCCCCTCGTCAAAGCGTTCGAAAGGCGGAACGCATCATCCTCGAGCGGCTCGCTCACGAGCGATTCCACCACCGCCTTGGTGATTTTCTCGCCATTGCTGTAGGCGACGAGTTTCTGCCCTTCGTTCAGGAAGCGGGCGTAATCGCCGGCGATCCGATTCTGAATCTCGTTGATTGCCATCGGCTCGATGGCTACGTTCCTTTTCTCGAAGAAACGGGCGATATAGTCATGCCATTGCTCTTTCGAGAATTCGCTGACCGGATTGATCCGGGCGCCATCCGCTAAAAGAGCCTGGAAGAAATCGCTCCGCTCATCGAGGGAATCGCTATAGGCCAAAAGATAAAGGTCGATCGCCGGATCGGGGTTTTGAAGGTAGGCCAAGAAGGCTTTCGGATCATCGCCTTTGAGGTATTTCGGCTTGCTGCGGCTTTTCTCCAAAAAGAAGCAATTCTCCGCCACCACGGTCTTTTTATCATACCCGAGAGGAAGGGAAAGACATTCGTTCGCTACATCGAGAAGCGGTGTCACCCCGAGATCGAACGAGACGTAATTCATCGCGTCGGGATTCGGGCAGGAGGTCTGCATGAGCTTTTTGAGGGCCCCCTTCACCATCCGAGGCTGGGGCGAGAAAAGTAACTGAATCATTCCTGTCTATTATAGGATAAAGCCCGAGGTGAATCACGATGAAACGCGCCCTAATTTCGCCCCGAAATAGGTTTCGTAGGTGATCGTCCCTTCCTCGTCGGTCCGCCGGATGGGAATCCCGAGCGAAGTGAGCCGTTCAATCACCTCCTCATTCGGGTGGCCGTATTTGTTTTTCCTCCCGACCGAGATGATCGCCACTTCGGGGGTGATAGTCTTGAGAAAATCGTAGGACGAGGAAGTCTTTGAGCCATGGTGCCCCACTTTGAGAATATCGCAATTGATCGCCGGGAATTCCTGAAGGATTTTCTTCTCGATCGAAATCGGAGCATCCCCCGTGAAAAGCCATTCCTTGCCGAGGAAATCAAGACCCAGGACGAGACTCTCCTCGTTCTCTTCCGCCCCGCCCCAAAGGTTGTAATTCACGAAGGTGAGATCGCCCGCTTTTAAAGGGAAGGAATTTTTATCCGTCACGTAATGGCTCACATGAAAATGCTGGCTTAAGGAAGCGGCCGCTCCGATATGGTCATAGTCGCCATGGCTCGCAATCAGATAATCGATTTTATAGATCCTATTCTTCCTTAAATAAGGGATGTCGACTTCTTCCGCCAAATCAAAGGAGAGCGAGCCTCCGGTATCGATCAAAACCGTGGTGAAGCGATCCCGAATCAAAATCGCGTCCCCTTGCCCGACGTTGATGAAGGAGACTTCCCCACTCACCGCATTGCTGATGGGCAAAACCCCGAGGCCGATCACTCCGCTTAGGGCTCCGAGCAAGAGCCGTTCGATCAAGCGGGCGTTGAACTCCCGGAAATAGTAAAACGCCCCGAAGAAAAAGTAGTAACCGATCGTGAAGGGCCCGCTCCAATTCCCCAAGGGGATAAGGAGGTCCACCTTCTCGAAAACATCGACCACACCGACAATTACATGGGCATAAGCATTGAGGAATTTGACCCAAGGAAGCGTGAGAAACGAAAGGCTAGAAAAGAAGGCGAAAGGATAGACAAGAGGCATCAAAAGGAACGAGTAGAGAAGCGAGAGAAGATGGAGCGCCCCTTTATTCGCCAGCATCGGGAATAGGAAAAAGAGGACGAAAAGGGAGCTCATGAGACTCTTCTTTTTGCCCGGGTAACGGGAAAGGACGCCCCTCGTTAGGCAAAGGGCAAAGGAGAGGCCATAGCCCAAAAGAAAGCCGCTATCGAGGGCGTAATAGCGATTGAGCAAAAGACTCACGATCCCGAGGATCGATAGGACGTAAAAATGAGGGGGCGAACGCAGGCCTTTCCTTTCGGCGTAGAGATGATAGCTCCTCGAGAGAAAGACCCGCCAGAAGCCAGCTTTTCCTAGGCCAAAGGGCAAAAGCAAAAGAGCCAAAACCCAACAAATCGCGTGGGTTTGTTTGTCCTTGAGCTTCAGCGAAAGAAGCTTCTCACTCCCTCGGAGAACTCCCCCATAGAGGAGCCCCGACAACGAGAGGAAATAAAGGCAGCCCAAGGATGAGGCCTTCTGAATGAAGCTCGAGGAATAATCCTTATGGTTAAAAAGGAGGGCGTCGATCGCGTCCGCCCCTTCCTTAGAGAAATGGGAAAGAAAGCTCACTTCCTTGGCCCGGAGCCGGAGAGGGAGCTGGAATTTCACGGTGATCTTGTAGGCGCTCAGCTGATCGCTGATCCCGTTTTTGGCGAGATATTCCTTGAAGGAGAACCGGCTTTCGTACTCGGTTCCTTCATAAGGCGCCGCTTTCCCTTCGATCGAGAGGACATCACCCTTTTCGCGGGTGCTTTCTTTCTCGACGACGTAATAACGGACTCCCTTGCTCACGAAGAAAAAGTAATTGGCCCGGGCCTCCAAGACGAAGCCCTCGTAGGTCCCTTTCCCTTCCTGAGGCGGGATCTTGATGCTGAAGAGCCCAATCCCGAGCCCCAAAGAAAGGAGAAAGACGACGACGTTCCCCTTCCCCCGCTTAAAGGCGGCGTAAAGAAAGGGGATGATGCTTAAGAAGATCAAGACGCACGAAGGCGAATGGAAATCGAAGGCCAAATAAGCCCCGAGAACGAAGCTGACGAGGGCGAAAAAGAAACTAACGAGGCCTATTCCGTCAAGCTGACGTAGTTTTTGCATTTCTCGAAGGTGGCGTTGCCGATGCCGGAGACGTTCTTGAGATCCTCGATCCGCTTGAAGGCTCCATTCGTTTCCCGGTAGCTCACGATCGCGCTCGCGATGGTCGTCGAGAAAGCATTGACGCCCAATAAGGCCGTTTTATCGGCGGTATTGATGCAGACCTTGCTGATCGGCGTGACCGCGCAGGTGTTCCCGTTATCATAGATCGGCGCGATGTAAAAAGTTTCCTTGTTCTCCAAAAGAAAGCTCGTGTCATAAGCCTTCGGATCGGCATTCGAGGTGGCGCCCCCGGCGGCATCGAGGAGATCCTTGAGGGTCGATTTGAGGGCCAAGAGGTAGGTCCCGGTGTGATTGACCTCGCCGGTGATCGTGACCTGAAGGCTGTCGGACGCGCTTTGGCTTGTGCTCGTGGGCGTGGAATCCACGATTTGGGCGGTCGTCTTGTCGACGACGGCCATGATGATGAGGACGACGACGGTCGTGATGATGATGGCAATGATGGTTTTGAACATGCTGATCCCTCCACATATCCATAGGCAAGAAAAAGCCATTCGTGCCCCAGAAAATAAAAAAGGTTCCCGAAGGAACCTTAATTGATCAGCAATGATCGTTACTTCGCGACTTCGACTTTTTCGATCTCAATCTCGTAGGGCTCATCGCTTTCGACCGTGATCGAGCTGCCGGCGACTTGGCCGAGAAGCGCGACGCCTAAGGCGGACTCATTCGAAATCAAGGGATAGGGCGTGGCAAAGGGATCGGCTTCGACGGTGCCGACGATCTTCACGGTCGTTTCAGAACCATCTTTCTCTTTGTAGGTCACGAGGTTGCCGAGCGAGATCTTCTTGCCCTGCTTGCCTTCTTCGACCACGACGGCGATGTCTTTGATGTGCTCGATCTCGGTGATCCGGGCTTCGATCTGGGCCTGTCTATTGCGGGCCGCATCATAATCGGCGTTTTCGGAAAGGTCGCCTTGGGCGCGGGCGGCCTGAAGGGCTGCGATGACGTCCGGACGTTCAACATCGATGAGATGGCGGTACTCTTTTTCGAGTTTGTCCATGCCATCTTTGGTCATGATCATCTTATCTTCTGCCATAATTGTTAATTCCTCACTCGTTCTAACGGGATTGATTATAGGGATTCCCACCCCTTTTCACAAGGAAAGACTACTTCAACGTCTGGATCTTCGGGTCCTTCTCGTAGGTCTCGAGCATTTCCTGAGCTTCTTGGAATTCCTCTTCCGAAACGTTGGAGAGTTCTTTTCCATCGGCGCTCGCCATGACGAGAAGCGAATCCGGATCGCCATCCTGATAGATCAGATAGTAATCCTTTTTCCGGGTGTCGTTGTGGTAATAAAAGTAGATGCGCCAACTCTCGGTGGTTCCATCTTCCTTCGTGATCTGAATCGTATTGTCTTGGATTTCAAACATCAGTAACTGCCTCCATTCTTGGCATTGAGATAGCTTTCGAGAATCACTTGGGCGGCTTGCTGGTCGATCACCGCGTGGCGTTTGCCGCGGGAGAGATCGGCTTCCAAGAGCCGTTTCGAAGCCATGACCGTCGTAAGACGCTCATCAACCAACGTGACTTCCAGAGTCGGATCCATTTGGAGGAGCTCGTCTTTGAAGCGCTCGCTCCGCTTGGCGCTTTCGCCAGCTGAGCCATCCATATTAAGCGGATAGCCCAAGGCGATTTCGTGGATCTCATCGCGCTTGATGATCTCGGCAAGATGGGCCAGGCATTGGCGGTAGGCCCCTTCAAGAAAACGGAATTCCTCTTTCGGGTGGGCGATGCCTAACGTATCGCTTTCGGCGATGCCGCAGCTTCTTGTCCCTAAATCGAGTCCGAGCACTTTCTTCACGCGAGTTTCTCCTCTAACGATTTTACCGCGTCGAGGAAGCCCTGAGAAGTCTTGACTTGGCCCGAGGCCATCTCGGCTTTTCCGCCACCTGAACCATTGAGAAGATGGGCGAGCTCTTTGACGAGATCCCCCGCTTTGACTTTATTAAGCGCTTTCCCGCCGATGAAACTGACGAGCGGACGGGCGCCCTCTTTCCCGCCGAGCAAGACGATCACGTAATCGGCCGACTTGGCTTTGAGCGAATCGCCAAGGGTCAAAAGATCCTGACGGGACGCCCCTTCTTTGAGGAGAACGGATAAGGCGATCCCGTTCACGACTTTCGCATCATTCGCGAGGCTCTTGGCTTCGATCTCGGCGAGCTTCGCTTTCTCTTGGGCTAAGGACTTCTCGAGGAGCGATTTCTCTTCGAGGGCGTTCTTAACGTGGGAGAGCACATCGATATCGGCTGCCGAAAGGAGGGCTTCGCTTTCATTGAGTAAGCGGGAGCGATTGGCCAAATACTTATAGGCTCCCTCACTCGTCGTGCCCTGAATCCGGCGGATGCCTGAAGCAACCGCGCCTTCTTCAACGAGGGCGAAGACGCCGATGTCCGATGAATTATGGACGTGGGTGCCACCGCAGAATTCTTTCGAATAATCGCCGAATTCAACGACGCGGACATTCGCGCCGTACTTCTCGGAGAATTCCATTTCGGCTCCGAGCTTCTTCGCTTCTTCGATCGGCAGGATCTCCGTCTTCTCCGGGATCGCTTCCGCGATCTTGGCGTTGACTTCCTCTTCGATGCTCCGGAGTTCTTCCGCAGTCAATTTGCGGCTCGAGGAGAAATCGAAACGGAGGTAATTCTCATCGACATAGGAGCCTTTCTGATCGACGTGGCTCCCCAAGACATCGCAAAGGGCCTTGTGGAGAAGGTGGGTCGCCGAGTGATTGCGCTCGATCAGCCGTCTCCGTGAAGCATCAATCGACAACGTGACTTTGTCCCCGACTTTGAGGGTGCCGAACTTCACGCCGATCTGGTGAAGATGCTGACGGTTCGGGGCGACGCTCACGGAGGTGACTTCCGCTTCGAAAGTCTTGCTCTTGAGGAAGCCCGTATCGCTCACCTGTCCGCCCATTTCAGCGTAGAACGGAGTCTTATCAAAGGCGACTTCGCCTTTTTCATCGATCGAGGAAACAGCGACGCCATCGACGAATAATCCGGTGACGGTCGCTTCGACGCTATCCTGATCATAAAGGAATTCCGACGGCATTTTGAAAGCCAAAAGATCCTTCGATTGCTTATGGAAGGATTCGATCTCGCCCCGGGCATTCCGGGCGCGTTCACGCTGCTCTTCCATGCACTTCTCGAAGCCATCCATATCGCTCGAGACGCCATTTTCGGCAGCGATCTCTTTGGTGAGGTCGCTCGGGAAACCATAGGTGTCGTAAAGCTTGAAGACCTCTTCGCCGGAGAGTTCTTTTTTGCCCTTCATCATTTCGTGGAGAATCTCTTCGCCCGAGGTGAGGGTCTTGAGGAACTTCTCCTCTTCCGAAAGGATCATCTTGCTCACTTCGTCCACGTGATCCTCAAGGTAAGGATAAAAATCATTGTATTTGTCGGCCACCACCTTCACGAGTTTGTACATGAAGGGATCTTTGATGCCAAGCTTCTGGCCATAGCGCATCGCCCGACGGATGATTCGCCGTAGGACATAGCCCCGGCCTTCGTTCGAGAAGGTCGCCCCATCGCTCAGCGCGAAGGTGAGGCAGCGGGCGTGATCGGCGATGACCCGGAAGGCCATCTTGTTCTCCGGCTTATCATACGAAGCGCCCGAGAGTTTCTCGGTGGCTTTGATGATCGGCATGAAGAGATCGGTTTCGAAGTTCGTCGGAGTGCCCTGAAGAATGCAGGCGATCCGCTCAAGCCCCGAGCCGGTATCGATGTTCTTCGACGGCAGTTCTTTGTATTGCTCCCGCGGGACGCCATTGACGGCGTTGTATTGGCTGAAGACGATGCCCCAGATTTCGATGTAACGATCATTTTCGATATCATCGGCCAAAAGCTTGACGCCGAGATGCTTCGGGTCCCACTTCTCGCCGCGATCGTAGAAAACCTCGGTGTTCGGGCCGCACGGTCCTTCGCCAATCTGCCAATAGTTGCCTTCGAGCGGAATAAGGTGCGATGCCTCGACGCCTTGCTTCTGCCAAAGCTCCCACGATTCCTTATCGGCGGGGTTATACGTCATATAAAGCTTGTCTTTGTCCATCCCGAAGCCATGAACCGGATCGGTCAGGATCTCAAAGGCCCAGGCGATGACTTCCTTTCGGAAATAATCCCCGATTGAGAAATTGCCGAGCATCTCGAAGAAGGTATGGTGTCTGGCGGTATGGCCGACGTTTTCGATGTCGTTGGTCCGGATTGATTTCTGGACATTTACGATTCTCCGGCAAGGCGGAACTTCGGAGCCATCGAAATAATGCTTGAGTCCGGTGACGCCGGCGTTGACCCAAAGCAGGGACTTATCCCCAACGGGGATAAGCGAAACGCCCGGGAGCCATTTATGGCCCTTGCTCTCAAAGAATTTGATCCAGGTTTGACGGATCTCGGAACCGGTTAATGATTTCATGAAGAAATCCTCCTTGAAACAAAAATAAAACACCCCATCGAAGGAACGCGGATTCGCGCGGTACCATCCTTCTTCACTCGAGGTGCATCTTCATTCTCTTCTTAACGCGAAGCGCGGGGACATTGCTCCCAGATCGTCGAAGTGGCTTGTCTCTTAGGCCTTTCCATCCTGCGGCCCTCGCTCAGAAGAGACTTTTCTTCGCGAGTATCTTAGCACCCTTTCACGGAATCCGCCATAAAATCAGGCAAGGGTATAAGAGACGGTTGGAACGCTCGGGCGGGATAAGGTGGTTTTCGGGCTGTTCTCGTAGGTTCCGCTCTTGTTGTAGACCCCGGCGAAAAGGGGGCTCCAGCCCTTATAGAAGTTGTAGTATTCCTTAAAATCGGCGTAATGATCCTCAGTGTAATAGCAAACGGGATCTGAACCGTAATCCGTGATGCCGTCGACAATCGCCACCACTCGGCCAGAACCACGGGAAATAGAGCTACCGGTGTTGTAACTCCCGGTGAGATCGATATCGAATTCGTAATAGGTTCCACCGGACGTCACATTCCAAGTTCCCAATTTCACCGTATAGTCATAGGTATGGGTACCACCCGAAGTGTAAGTCGAAACGACCCGGCCGTTTTTCCCGTAGTTTATCGCTTGGCTCGTTGACGGGAAGTAGTTCGGCGGAAGCGTACGGAAACTCACATAATATTCCGCCACTTGCTCCGCGTTCAGGCAATCCGTTGTTTTCGTAATTGCGGTCGCCGTTTGTGCTTTGTAACTCCCGCTGATTAAAGCCACATTATAAATCGGCATGGTTGAAGCGCTGGCGGAATAATTAGGGGCGATCCGATAATCATAAGAGCTTAAAACGGGGAAGGCGGAAGCCACGCTGCTGCTCAAAGAGGCACCAGAGAAGCTCGCGGCGCTCGAACTGCTTGCTGGCGCTGAAGACCCATTGATCGTCAAAAGAATTTTGGACAAATAGAATCGTTTGGAGGGCGAGGCGATCGTCAGGCTGGTTGATGAAGTTCCGGTTCCACCATCCAGACCGGAAAAAAGATAGATTCCAGTCCCAGATAAAGCAGTCAAATCCGGCGCGGCCGAGTTTGAAACGCTGCCATCTTGAGCGGCTGCTAGGGCCGAAGTTTGAACCGTAATCCCCGCAGTTCCCTCGCTCGTAGAATATTCAAAAGCGAAAAGACGAATCGAAGTGATTAATAAAGAATCAAAAGTCACGGTCAAGGATCCGCCGGCGCTCGATGAGCCCAATTTAGCGGCCTCACCAAGAGTAGAGCAATAAACCTTAGTCGATGAGATGGAATTAATGGTCATCCCACTAACGGAAAATTTGCTCGTGTCAGTTCCTAATTCCGAGGCATTGTTATTCGTGGTCGTCCCAAATTCGATTTTGGCACAACTAGTAGCGTTTCCTTCGGCTTTCGCCCATTCAAGGGCCGTAACGCTAACTAAAGATACAGCCAAAAGACCCACCACAACAGCGCTTGAGAGAGCGAGAATCGTTTTCTTTTTCATTGGGTTTGGTCCTAAAAATGATCTTTAGCGGCTAAAAAGTATGCCATATAGAGATAAAGAAATCACGCAAAATCAATGGCCAGTCGAGGCCCATTTCGTCGATTCGAGAGGCGTGTCTTTTTCCGAATCGGGATCCACCACAAGGCCGTTATAGTAATAGGTACCGTACTTTCTCCCCGCCCCGTGGATCGTGAATGAAGAATAATCCGAAGGAATCGTCATCGTTAACGTCCCGCAAGTCCCCACCCACCAAAGGTGATCAGCCCCGGTGTAGGTTTCAATCCTGGTCCGGGCATCCGCGTAAGGATGCTGATTGCTCACAACACCCGATGATGTCGCGTTTCCATCATCAATCCCGCTTTCGGTAAAACCATAAGTCGGTTTGAGGAACGCGAGGAAGTTTGCGCTATTCGACGTGCTTGAGCAATGATGGCAGGCTTTATAGATTACGGTGTCTCCGCTATCGATGAAGGCATGGCCCGTATAATTCGTCACCAAGGTCTCTTCCGGAGTGCTGGGGAGGTCGCCGCACATGATGAAATCATAAGTCCCGAATTTCATATCGCAGGCGACGCTTCCCTCATTGGCATCGGTCGGCCCCGCTCCTCCAACCGTCGGATAATTGCTCGTATCGAGCCATTGAACGCTGAGCGGCCCCGAAAGCGTCCAAGTCGCATCGTACATATGCCCTGAGACGACAGAGGCTATCGGAGTATAAACAGCCCCTTTGCCCACCCAATAAGAGCGGACGCCATTCGTCCAATAGGTCGCATAGGAGGCTGCCGAATAACCATCCGCCCCGTTATCGATGATTTTCGTGACGGAGGTGATCCCTCCATCGATCAAAGTTCCACCGTTCCCTGCCGAAGTAGTCCCACCATAGACTCCGCCATAGTGATCGGTATGAGGATGGGTCAAGACGACCAAGTCCAAAACGTGGTCAGTCACATACGTCGAGAGGGCTTCGGCGAGCTGCGCTTGCGAGCCGGTATTTCCGAAATCGAAGAGGGCTTCGTAATTCCCGTATTTAAACAAGGTACAATCGCCATATTTTCCCGTCTGTTCGATCGCGTAAACGTTGAGTGGAGTCCCACCAACTGCCGAGGAATAAGAAGAAACGGAACTGGAAGAGACGACGGGCGAAGAACTTCCGAGAGTCAATACGATTTTGCAAAGGTTAAACCGAGCGGTCGAATCCGAGGCGATGACAAGACTCGTTGAGGTATTTCCCCCATTGTCGAGATTGGTGAAAACCAAGCCCGGTTCCGTCGAGGCCGAAGTGATGTCCGGCGCCGAAGTCAACGTTACTATTTTTGATTGGGCCGTCG